>PLAY01000067.1 GCA_003134375.1 Limisphaerales bacterium
AGAAGCGGATGAATGTTTCGTTCCAACTGGAACAAAAGGCGAAGGCCAGCCCGCTCGGAAACTAACGCCAGTTTTTGCGATGGTGCAACGTGGCGGCCCTGTCCGCAGCAAGGTCATGCCGACAGTGAACGGCGCGAACCTGAAGCAAGCCATCCGTGACAATGTGCAAATCTGCTCACAACTCCACACCGATGCAAATTACGCCTATCGCGGTTTGCAGCATGAATACGAACATAAATCAGTAAAGCACATGGCGGGCGAATTCAGCCGCCATGAAGGGGAAAATGTCATTACAACCGCTTCCGTTGAATCGTTTTTCAGCCTGCTAAAGCGCGGCGTGGTTGGAACTTTTCACCATATCAGCGCACAGCATTTGCCGCTGTATCTGGCAGAGTTTGATCATCGGCACAACTGCCGGAAAATGACAGACGGAGAACGCAAGGATTTTGGTTTGACCAAAGCGGTTGGAAAGCGTTTGATTTACCGCGCATGAATAAAGATGCGGTTCTGAAATTCAACCATAGCGTTTTATCAGTTCTGACCTTATTGCAGACAGCTCTGGAGAAAGAGAAAGCATCTGCGGAAAAAGTGGAGTTGCCTGCGGATTGGCCTGCAACACAAGCCATCTTGCGAGGCGTTGCGGAAGATTTAATGATTGCGGCAAGCGTAGATGAGGCCACACGCCTGCTGAAACGGGATCTAAAAGCAGCACTAACAACCGTATTGGTGGCCAGAAAGCTGACGCCGGAGACTGCGCGCAAAGTAATACGGCTCGCACACGCAAAAGCACCTGCCGAATCTTCGATTTTACCCTGTCAGCCTTTGGCCATTTTTCTGATTGAATTATGCAACAGTTTAGAAATTCCAAAACCAACTTGAATAATTTTGACTTCACACCAATTTAACCAAGTCAAACCGCCATGCCAAAACCCAAACCCGCCATCGCCAACGAAGTGCTGAAGTTCTCATTCTCGCCAGATGAAGCGTTGCTCCGTTGCGCTTATACGCGGCTGCCGAAAAGCCGCAAGAAGTCAGTCAAGACCCGCCAATCGTGCCGTTAATCTCCTAACTGTCTGCCTTCAATGCCTTGCAACTATTACGGTTTGTTTTGTGCATAATCCCAGAACGATTCACCTTTTCGGGAAAAGCCCGTAGGGCTGGCATCTTTGTAGCTCTGCGATTCAAGAATGAACAAAGCTCCGTAGGAGCGACATCTTCTGAATACGCCGCCCCGACGGGGCTTGCGGATTTTATTGGTTCTGGTTTCTACAAAGATGTCGCGCCTACGGCGCTGCCGGTGGCCGGCGTTTTGTCTGTCGCCATCATTTCCATGGCCAAAACAAAAATTTCTCGACACGGTTCGGAAATGGGCGTATTCAGCCAACAGTTGAAAAATCCTAGCTTCAAAGGGCCATGTTGTTTTGGCTGTTTTGAATTTCATTGGCAATCCTGTCGCGCATTGGCTTACTCGCCGGGTGTCGCAGCCAAAAAATAACGCCGTCACCGCCGCCAGCCTCCTGTTCGTGATTTTTCTGTGGGGCGGCAACAACGCCGGAACCAAGTGGCTGGTCGCCGCGTGGCCGCCCATCTGGACCGGTGGCATCCGCTTTCTTCTGGCCGGCTGGCTCTTGCTGGCGGTGCTGCGCTTCACTTCGTGGCTTGGTGAATACCGCCCGTTGACCTTCGGCCTGCGCCGGCAGTTGTGGTGGCGTGGCGGGTTGTGTCTGGCGGTATATATTGTCGCCTTCAACTGGGCCTTGCGCCTGACGGCCGCTTCGCACGTGGCGTTGTATCTGGGCGCGTCGCCGGTGTGGACGTTGTTGTGGGAGGAACGGCCGCAGCGGACTTGGGCCAGCGCGCGGCGTTATGGAGCGGCGTTGCTGGCACTGGCCGGTGTGCTGGTGTTGTTCTGTCCGGCGTTGCAAACGGCAAAATTGGACCTGGTCGGCGAGTTTCTTGGGCTGGCCGCGAGCATTTTGTGGGCAACTTTCAGCCATCAAATGCGAATTCTCAGCGCCAGCTTGAGCGGGGCGGAAGTCGCGGCGCACACGATGTGGATGTCGGGGATTGGTCTCATGCCGTTCGGACTGGCTGAGATTTATTTCACGCGCGGCATCCCCATCACCGGCGGGATTCTGGGTGTGCTGGCATTCTGCATCGTGTTCGGCGGGGTGATTGCCTATGCGCTCTGGAACGATGCGCTCCGGCATTGGCGCACGAGCCAGGTGATGCTGTTCAACAATCTCATTCCGTTGAGCACGATGGCCTGGGCGTGGATCTTTTTGCACGAGCCGGTCACGCCCACGTTTTGGACGGCGATGGCTTTGATTGTTGCCGGGGTGGTGCTGGGGCAGGCCAATTGGACGAAAATCTTTGGGGTGCCGGAGGGATTTTAGGCCTTAAATCCTCCTCGTCCTTGTCCTCGTTCTCGTAATCGGGCTAGATTTTTCGATAATTCGAGAAGGAGAAGACCAATTATGGTGCAAGGATGACATCCGCCCTCGCCCCGGCCCTCTTCCCACCCGCCTACGCTGCGCTACGGCGCGGTTCAGTTGTATAGTCGCGTCGAAGCGAAGCGAAGACGGAAGGAGAGGGAGAATCGTTTGCCGCTCTTTTGATAATTTGTACGACTGAGTCGGTCGGAGAGCTCCTCCGCAAAACCAGAAACAAACGAAAGCTATTTCCTCTCTTGGGGGAGAGGATGAAAGGTGAGGGCGGAAGTAAACACTCATTCCACTGAACAAGTCGAGGACGAGGACGAATTTAACTTCGGAATTAAAAACCCTTTGGCATTTCAAATACCACGGTCACCTGCCGGACCGGGTCGCCAGTGGAACGGTCGGTGGGAGTTTTTCGACTGGGCTTGATGTCCACGCTGAAATGTCCGGTCGCGGCGTCGTATCGAACTGATCCAGCCCGTCCGGATTCAACCCGCACCTTGGGCTTTGCCGCGGCAAATCCGTGAAGTGTGACGGCTGCCTCCTTTTCCGCAAAGACAACGGTCACTGCGAGTTTGCCGGGTTCATCGTGGAGCGAGGCAATCCGCTGACGGCCGGTGCCGACAAACTTTTCGTTGTCGCCCAGGAACGCAATGCCGCTTTCGCCAACCGGTGCCACCACGTAGAAAGCAAATGCGCCTTGGACCAAAGGCGCGGAGAAACTTTCATTGGTTTCCAGCCGCCGGCCCGCGCCGGCAAAGTAGTCATAGACATAAACCGGACCCGTCTGGCCCAGTTCGTCAGACGCAAACCGAACTTCGACGGAGTTGGTTTTGGACCGGTTGCAGGCGAAGACATAACTGGTTTTGATTTTGCCCTGCCTTGTATAGGTACTGGCGATCAACGGTGCCGGCTCGTGCCGGGCATCGGCAAGGTAGCTGCGGTCCAGCGGCACGATGGGCGCATCCGGTTTGACAATTACACCGTCGGCGCGGAGGGCTTGGAGAAGATTGGTCCTGGTTTCGGTTCCCATGGCGTCGCCAATGCCGACAGGCCCGGCGGATAGGGTTGCCAGCAGCACGTTGGCGGTTTCGGAGCTTCTAAAAACGTCAGCCCAGGGCCAGATGCCGAGCGACGCGGCGAGGCGGGACGTGTACAGGAAATTGTTCCACTGGTTGGGATTGAACCGGTCGTCGCTGGTGCGGATCGTGGTCAGGTTGGCATACCGGCTGCCTTGCAGGAAGTGGCAGGGATAAGGCATGCAATATTGGAGCGTGATGCCTTGCTCGCGGCAGGCGCGGGCCATGTTGTCGAGAAAGGTTTCGCCGGTGTCCAGATTGCTGCTGAACGCGGGCGAGTACTGGTAGATGCGGTCGAGCCAGTCCTGTTCATAAGTGGCCACGCCCGAAGATTTGAGGTAGGCGGTAATGTCGTTCCACCATTGCGGGTCCACCGCCGCCACGCCGGAAAATTTATAGCGTTGATGATAAGGACTGGCCGGGTCAATCCAACGGGCATGGGTGACCAGCGGCAGGCCGATGGATTGTTGAAAGGCTTGCAGGCCCTGCGGAAAAAGGAAGGGATGCGCCCTGTATTCCAGCGTTCCGCCGTAACGATTCCATTCGCCTTCGGGCAGCTTGCCCGATTTTCTTGCGCCGCCGGGTTTGCCGTCGGCATCGGTGGTGGTTTTGGAATACCACCAACTGTCCAATTGCAGATAGCGGATGGGAATTTGTTCCTGGCGATACCGTTTCACGAGCGACTGGAGCGTGCCGGCGTATCCCTGGTCCAGGTCGTAATTGTAGTAATAATAGGCGCCGTTATCGGTCCAGTAACCCAGATATTTCAGCACGGCATCAGCGTCATTGGCCGGACGTTTGGCCTGTTCCAGTTCGAGGAGCGACCGGCCCCACAAATCCCATGTCTGGTTGATGCCCGGGCCGAAGGCGACCAGGGTTTCCTGGGTGAAACCCGCCGGCAAATCACGAAGGTGGGGATTGAAGCCGCTGGCCACCTGTTGCCGGCCATCACCCACCATGCTGGCAACCATGAAATGGGATGCCGGCGAAATGATGAAGGCATTGGCGTGGTCATCAAACAAGAGCCACGGTGTGCCAGCCTCGCTGGCGGTGAATTGCGGCGGGGCAAAAGTCCGCAAGCCATAACTGAACACATGCAGGGCCGCCGGCATTTTCGTGAAATCGGGAAAGGCGGCCGGCGGTGTTTCGGCCGCCGTTTGGCAGGTCTGTGAAAAAAGCGCCAGCGCCGGTTCATCGTAAAGCCGGATCTGGCCGGTCATGGGGATTCCGTCCGCTTGCCACTCGAAACTGACTTGCTGGTAGGCTCCCACAGCATCGCTGCCGCGGCTGGCAGCCACATTGGCCAGCGGGGCCGGGACGTTGCCGCCAAAAGTCCATGCCAGGCTGCTCGACGCAATTTCGTAAAGACCGTTGGTCGGTTCCAGCCGCACCGACAGACCGCTGCCCGGTGCTGTCAGACTGAGCGCCGATGTTTCCCGGACGGTCATCCCGAGCGCCAACAGGATGGCGGCAGCCAGCCGGGTGGTGCTTTTCGATTTAAATATTCTGACGGGCGGATTCATGGTTGTGAGAGATTATTTTGCCGGAGCAGGCCGCAAAGCGCACGTTTGTTTTCTAGTTTGGCTGGGGCGCATCCGCATACTGCCCCCAAACGACCAAACGAGCCTGCTCGTAGCGCAGGTTTCCAAACCTGCTGTATCGCCGACTTCCAAGTCGGCAAGGCGTTGGGCATTACATAGTTTGCGGGTTTGGAAACCCGCGATACGGCAGACTTGGAAGTCTGCGTTACGGGGGGAGTATCAGGATGCATCCAATCGCACTACGGCAAACTTTTTCTCGTTGCCAGGTATGGCGCTGGCACTAATCTGACAACCAGAGCAGCCCAAAATCTGAAAATCCCATGGATATTAAGAATCTCAACAACCTTACACCTTTCATCACGAAGGACGGCTCGGAAATTCGCGAATTGCTGGCGCATCGCAATTCCGTCATCCGCAATCAAAGCCTGGCCGAGGCGCGCCTGCCCGTTGGCACGAGCACGCAGGAACATTATCACGTGAAAGCCGGGGAGATTTATTACATCACGCACGGCGCGGGACAGATTCGCATCGCCGACGAAACGCGCGACGTGAAAACCGGCGACGCCATCGCCATACCGCCGGGAAGCAAACACAAGCTTTGGAACACCGGCGCCGAACCGTTGCGATTGCTGTGCTGCTGCGCTCCGGCCTACGAGCACGACGACACGGTGATCACTGAAACAACGCCCTGAATTTTAACCACGGATGGACACAGATGAACACGGATAGGGAAAAGATTCAGCCAGGCAAACAAGTATCATAAATACGTGAGGTCTTATGGGTTCGTGGAAGAGCCGTTTTGCCTTGTCTTCATCCGTGTTTATCCGTGTCCGTCCATCCGTGATTGAATTAAATGGACATGTGAATCGTGAATTGACCTGCGCGTCGCCACGCGCTTAACTGTCGCCATGAAATCGCTCATGCCGTTGACACTCGTCATCGCCGGAATGTTGGCGGCCGGTTGCCTGCATCACCGGCCCGCGCCCAGCGCCAAACGCGCCACGCCTGCCCCCGTTGTTCCGCAGTCCATTGTCACGCCCGATAATTCGCTCACGGCCAGAGTCGTTTCATACAATGCCGCCGGACGTTTTGTCGTGCTGGGTTTTCCCGTCGGCCAGATGCCAAAATCGGACCAAAGCTTTTTTCTGTATCGCAATGGCATGAAAGTCGGCGAAGTCAAAATCGACAGCAGCAAACAGTATGACAACTTCATCGTTGCCGATCTCGTCACCGGCGAAGCCCAGGTTGGCGACGAAGTGCGCGATCAATGATGTTACCGGAGGGACTTGGCTCCGCGGTCCCCCGGTGATGGGTTGTTTTGATTAAAGCCGGCAGGGCAGGGGAATCACCGCAAAAGACGCCGTTCAGCGGAATGACTAATTTCTAAACCATAATGACGAAAGAAACCCGGAGGCCGAAGCTCGAATGCGCGCAGGGAAGTCGGTTGGGTGATTTGGTGATTTTAAACATTCTTTAGTCATTCGGATTTAGGAATTAGTGATTTCGGTTCCGGTCCTCCTCACCATCTTTCATCAAACCGACCCACTGCCAATCCCAGTATTGACTTCGGATTTGGATTTAAATTCAGCCTTCCTTCTTTTGTGATTTCTCGGTGAATGCTTTCACCGTCTTGGGGAGCGCGTTCTTCTGGTAAGGCGAATGGAGATTGAAATAAATGCCGCATAACGGCCGTTCGTCGTCGCCCTGACTCAAAATAATCGTCATCTGGTTGTCCAACGCGATGCCGTGACGCAGACCCGCGCCGCGGCTTTCATAGGCCATGATCGCCTTGCCCATCAGCGAAACCAGCGACACTTCAAAATCCTCCGGCGTTTTGTCAAGGCAGACGACGAATTTGTCATAGGTTTTGACGGCGGCGGCAATTTCGCGCTTGAAAGAATCAATGGTCATCAATTCAAGCTAAACCATTTCGCTCAAAATGCAGTAAAATTCAGTGCATGAATTTGCTGTAGTGTCGGCGCTGTGTGCCGGGCGGACAAATCGAGCCGCAGGCTCGACACTACAACCGGATAAGAGAACGTTTGAAATTTAATCCGCCTCCGCGCGCGGTCCGGCTTTTATCCGCGGTCCAAATAACTCCGTGCCGATGCGCACCATCGTCGCGCCTTCTTCAATCGCAATTTCAAAATCGCCACTCATGCCCATGCTCAAATGCGGCAGCGGAGCGCCGAGCACCGCCTCGGCGCGTTCCTTCAACTCGCGCAGCCGGCGAAAATGTGGCCGGGCCTTTTCCGCTTCCGCCGACCACGGCGGCACGGTCATCAAACCGTGAATTTCAATTCGCGTCAGCGCGTTGAGTTCCTTGAGTTCCACCAGCAGTTGTTCCGGCCGGTAACCAAACTTGCTGGCTTCACCGGCGACGTTCACTTCCAGTAGAACCGGCATGGTCCTGGCCGCCTGCTCCGCGCGCTTGTTGATTTCCTGCGCGAGCGACAGGCTGTCCACGCTCTGGATCATTTTGAAAAGCTCGACCGCGTCGCGGCACTTGTTCGACTGCAAATGGCCAATCATGTGCCAGCGCAAATTGCCGGGGCACAGTGGAATTTTTGCCTTCGCTTCCTGAACTTTATTTTCGCCGAACAAAAGCAGGCCGAGCGCCGCCGCCGCCTGCACCACTTCCGGCGGTTGCGTTTTTGTGACCGCCAGCAACGTGACGGAATCCGGGTTGCGCCCGGCGCGCCCGCACGCGGTGCGGATGCGCTGGTGGAGCGTTTCCAAATTTGCGGCTAAATTCATGTGCGCATCGTAAATCGTAAATTGTAAATCGCAAATTCTTTACATGAGCCTGGGAGCGCCGGCGTCTCGCCGGCCAGTCGGGAGCCGAAAATCGAAACTTGCCGGCGAGACGCCGGTCGTCGCGTGGCTATGCCCCGGCAAGCCAGCGATCCCAGGAATTGCGACGGTCATGGACCGCCGCTACAGCTTCCCCAAAACTTCGCGGATTGAATCAAAAACCGCGCGGATTATTTTCTGCAACTGCGCTTTCGTCGTGCAATAGGGCGGCATCAGCACGATGACGTTGCCAACCGGTCGCGTCAGCACGCCGCGCCGCGCCATCGCCTCGCAAACGCGAATGCCCGCGCGTTCCCGCAAATCAAACGGCTCGCGCGACCGCCAGTCCCGGACCAGCTCGATGCCGGCAATCAAACCAACCTGCCGGATGTCGCCGACGTTGGGCAGCGACCAGAGCGCTTGCAATTCATCGTGCAGATTCTTTTCGAGATTTTGCCGCGCGTAAATGGATGTTTTGCCCTGCAAAATGTCCAGGCTCGCCAGCGCCGCTGCTGCGCCGAGTTGATTGGCCGTGTAACTGTGGCCGTGGAAAAAGGTTTTAAAATCCCCGTATTCACCAAGAAAAGCGTCGAATACTTTTTGCGTCGTTAATGTCGCCGCCATCGGCAGATAGCCGCCGGTCAGGCCCTTGGCCAGGCACAGAAAATCCGGTTGAACGCCTTCGTGCTGGCAGGCAAACAGAACAGTTGAGGGTTGAGAGTTGAGTGTTGAGTGAGAGAATCCTGTTCGTCCAAACCCGGTCATTACTTCGTCCGCGATGAGCAGCGCGCCGTGGCCGCGCCCAATTTCTGTCACCTGACGCAGCCAGCCGGGCGGCTGCGGAATCATTCCCGCTGCGCCCTGAATCAATGGCTCAAAGACGAACGCCGCGTAGGGATTTCCCTTTCGCCTTTGCGTCGTGAATTTCTTTTCAACCAGCCCGACGCATTCCCAGCTGCATTTGCGATATTCGCGGGCGTCGGCGCGCTCCGGCTTGGCGCGATTAAACGGACACCGATAGCAATACGGCGACATGACCCTGTCTGTCTTGAACAGCAAACCGGAATAACTTTTATGAAACAAATCAATGTGACCGAGCGAGACCGCGCCGACGGTGTCGCCGTGATAGGCGCCGGCGAGTGACAGGAAGCGTGGTTCGATTCGACGGTGACTCGCGGGCAAGCTGCCCGCGCTCCGGGTGCGCCGGGTGAATTCGTAGGCGAGCTTGAGCGCGACTTCGAGTGCGGTCGAACCATTGTCGGAAAAGAAAACCTTTTCCAATTTGCGATTTGCGATTTGCGATTTACGCGGCGATTTGGCGTATGACTCGTAAATCGTATGTCGTAAATCGCAAATCTCAGGGTTGGTTGCTGTGACAAGTTCCCGGGCCAAAATGGAGGCCGGTTCATTGGCCAAACCGAGCGCCGAGCTGTGCGCGATTTTTTTAAGCTGTCGCTGAATCGCCGCGTTGATCCTGGGGTGATTGTGGCCGTGCAGATTCGTCCAAATCGAAGAATTCGCATCGAGATATTCACGTCCGCGAATGTCGCGCAAAACCGCGCCGTTGCCCGCGACAATGACCACCGGCTCGCGCTTCAGCCAGTCGCGCATCTGCGTGAAGGGATGCCAGACGAACTGATGGTCAAGTTTGGCGAGCTTGTTCATTTGTGATTGTGGATGGACTGCAATGCCGCGACCAGTTCTGAAACGTCGTCTGGCGTGTGAGTCACGGTCAGCGTCACACGCAAACGCGCTTGGCCACGAGCCACGGTCGGATAACGAATTGCCGGAACAAAAATGTCCTGCTCGCGCAACGCGGCGGAAGCGGCAACTGCCCCGGCTTCATCGCCGATTAAAATGGGAATGATCGCGCTTAACGTGGGACAGGCGTCCCGCCTGTCTCCATCTTTTGCAGAGTCAGAGATAGGCAAGATGCCTGTCCTACACTGTTCCACGCGCTCCCACAATGTGCGCCAGCGCCGTTCACCTTCGCTGGATTGAATAAAGCGAACCCCGGCGGTGGCCGCGGCGGCGGCGGCCGGAACGGGCGCGGTGGAAAAAATAAAACTGCGGGCGCGGTTGACGAGGAAATCAATCAACGGACGTGTGCCACAAATGTAACCGCCCGAAGCCCCCACCGCCTTGCCCAGCGTGCCCATCTGGATTTCAATTCGTTCGCTCACGCCGGATTCCTCCGCCAGGCCGCGACGATTTTTCCCGTAAAGCCCGGTCGCATGCGCCTCGTCCACCATCAACCACGCGCCATGTTTTTCCTTGAGGGCGACGATGTCGCGCAATGGCGCGGCGTCGCCGTCCATCGAAAAGACCGACTCCGTAACGATGAGAACACGCTTTCGATGTTGGATGTTGGATGTTGGATGTTGGATGTTTTTTTTAGCCCACTTCAGTATTTTCTCCAAGTCATCCAAATCGTTGTGGGCGAAGACACGAATTTTTGCGCTGCTGAGCCGGGCGGCGTCCACAATGCAGGCGTGAACAAGCTTGTCGAGGATGATGATGTCATTTTTGCCCAGCAGGGCGCAGATGGTTCCGGTGGCGGTGGCATAGCCGGTGGAGAAACTCAGCGCGGCTTCGGTGCCTTTGAAATTGGCGAGGGTTTCTTCAAGTTCGTGGTGCGGTGCGAGCGAACCGCAAATCAGCCGGGACGCGCCGGAACCAGCGCCGAATCTTTCAATGGCCTTGATTGCCGCTTCCTTCAAAATCGGATCGTTGGCGAGACCAAGATAATCGTTCGATGAAAAATTGAGCAGCGTTTTGCTGCCGATTTTGATGCGCGACGATTGCTGCGAATCCACGCGGCGCAGTTCACGATGCAGATTTTGTTGACGCAACGCGGCCAGCCGCCGGTTTAATTCTTCATCAAACGAGTTCACGCCTGAAATTTACGATTTACGATTTACAATTTACGAGCAAAAAGGCCAAAGCATGCGTCAATCGGGCGCACCTTGATACTGCAGAACATCCAGTCGCATCGTTTCGGCAGGAACGCCGGATTTATCCGGCAGGCTGTTAATTGTGCTGGTTCGCTGCCGCATGAATGCGGCGTTCCGCCGCAGTGTCCGGCCGCGTCAATCGTAAATCTGGAATCTGAAATCATTCCGGTGGGATGACCCAATGTCCGTCAATCATGCCGGCGCTCACGTCGCCGGCGTGACCCAGCACGGCTTCACAGATATCACTCGTTTTTGTGCCGGTGGGGATGGCAATCAAATCGGCCAGGGCATTTTCTGAAAGCTCGCCGATTTGCCCGGCCCGGCCAAGCGCGCGTGCGCCGTTGACCGTGGCCATGCGCAGAATTTCCTCTGGCGCGAGCTTTGGGTCGTTGGCTGCCAGCTCGCGCATTTCTTCGAACATGCTCAGTTCGGGGTTCTGTTTCCTGATTTTGCGAACGGTGGCCACGCTGTCCGTGCCGAGGCAGAGGTTGACGCCGGCACGGGCGAGCCGTTTGCGTAGAAACGGCGGATGGCGGAAATAATCATGGCTGCGCGGGCAATGAACAACGTGAACGCGATGTTTGCCGAGCAACGCGGCGTCCCCGCGCGCGAGACAATTGACGTGGATGGCGAGCAGATTTTTGCCAAGCATTTTGTTGCGGGCGAGGTGCTGGACCGGCGAGCCGAGGCCGCAATCGGACATGTCGCGTTCGTTGCGCTGCATCCAGTTGAACATGTCGCCGCGCGCGCGCATGAACATTTCAAATTCCGGCGCGGATTCCGCGACATGAATGCAAAGCGGCCGGCCGCGCTCACGGGCGGCACGCACGCTGAGGCGGAGCAGCTCGGGCACGGTGGAGTAGGGGGCGTGCGGCGAGAGCGAGGCGGAACAGCGCGGGTGCGAAAGTGAATCCATCTTTTCGACAATTTCATGGAGCACTTCTCCCGGATCGCGCCGGGCGCGGATGCCGGTCATTTCAAGAAACGAAAAGACGCGCAACGGCGTGGCGTCCCAAACTTCCGGCAAAAGTTCGGGCACGGTTTCAATGTCCGCGACGGTTGTCGTGCCGGTGCGCGCGAGCATCCGCGCCCCATTCAGCCAGGAACGCGCGTAGTCGGAATAACCCCATCCGGATTTGGCGGAAAGGATGAGCGAAATCCAGTCGGTGAAGGTTTTTGGCGGTGGCAGCATTCCGGCCATGTCGGTATAGTCGAGGTGGCAATGGGCGTTGATGAGGCCGGGAAGCAGAATGACTTCACCGAGATCGGAAAGGTTTCCGTTTGCGTGCGGCCGCAGGTCCGGCCAGGAACCCACCGCGCGAATGCGATTTCCAGAAATGACCACCGCGCCATTTTCAATGGGCGGCTGCGAGACCGGCAAAATCGTGCGGGCGCGTAAAATCATCCCGGTTGAATCGTTCATCGTCAAATCGTCAAACCGGTTAATACGATTTAACGGCCAACGAATCAACGTTCAACGCTTACTCCGCTTCCGCTTCCTGGCGGGTCTGCTTGCTGCGCGCGGCAATCTTGTGTTTGCGGGCCTTCCACTTGTTGTGGCGTTTGCGGATTTGCTGCTCGATTTTTTTGGTGACCTTGTCAATGGCCGCGTAAAGATCGCTTTCGACGTGCTCGGCAAAAAGATCGGGCCCATGCACACTCAGGCGAATGGAGCAGGATAATTGTTTTCCGGCGGCGCGGGTATGATCGAGTTCGAGCGTCACCCGCGCATCAATGGTGCGCGGGTCAAAATGGTCGAGTTTCTCCAGTTGTTTAACGACATGATCCTCAATGGCCTTGGTCAATCTGATGTTGTGCGTCGAAAGAATCAATTTCATGCTTCCAAGATGCAATCGGGGGGCAAAGAAATCCAGTTTTTCCTTGGGTTTTTCACATGCAGCGAAAGTCATGCCACTTTTTGCTTGTGGTCGTTCAAAACCGGATTATCTTGCAATACAAATGGTTCAAGGCTTGCAATTATCAACGCGCCTGACGCAGTCGTTGGTGCTGGCGCCGCAACTCCAGCAATCGCTGGCGTTGTTGCAGGCACCCACCCTCGAACTCAAGGCGCTCGTCGAACAGGAATTGCAGCAAAATCCCGTGCTGGAAGAAATGGCGCCGGAAGAAATCGACCTGCGCGACCAGTCGGAACGCGATTCCGATGAAGTGGCCGAACCGCCCGGTCCCGCCGAACCGACGGAAGAGGTGGTGCTTGATTCCGTGTCGGAAAAAAGTTCGGAAGCACCCGTGGACGATTTTCAGGCGGAATTCGACAAACTCGTGCAACTGGACCAGGAATGGCGCGATCATTTTTCGCAGACCAACATTCCCATCCGCCAGACCGCCGAAGAGGAGGAAAAGCGCCAGTTCATGTTCGACTCGCTCGCGGTGGGGATCTCCTTTGCCCAAATGCTGATGGACCAGGCCCGGGAGACCGACTTGAAGGACGAGCAGCACGGCATCGCGGAATTGATCATTGGCAACATTGACGATTACGGCTACCTCAAGTCAACGTTGGACGAGATGGCGGCGGCAACCAATTTGCCGCCGGAAAAAATCGCCGACGTCCTCAAAGTAATCCAGACCTTCGATCCGCCGGGGGTTGGCGCGCGTGACTTGCGCGAGTGCCTGTTGCTGCAACTCGAACGCGCCGGCCGGACGGAATCGCTCGAATATCGCATCGTGCGCGATTTTATGGACGCGCTGGGCAAGCGGCGCATTCCGGAAATTGCCCGCGGCACCGGCTGCTCCATCGAAGAAGCGCAGGAGGCCATGGGCCGCATCGCGCGTTTGGAACCGCGTCCCGGGCGCGCCTATTTGCCGGACGCAAATCAATACATATTGCCCGAAGTTTTTGTGCAAAAGTCCGGCGACGATTATGTTGTGACGACCAACGACGAGCAAATTCCCCACTTGCGCATCAGCAACATCTACAAGGACCTGATGGCGCAGGGCGGAAATACCGCCGAAGTCAAAAATTACATCCGCGAAAAAATCCGCGCCGGAAAATTTCTAATCAAAAGCCTGCATCAGCGGCAGCAGACGATTTTGAACATCGGCAAGCAAATCGTGAAACGCCAGCGCGAGTTCATGGAAAAGGGCGTCTCGCATCTCAAACCCCTCATCATGGCGCAGGTGGCCGAGACCGTCGGGGTTCACGAAACGACCGTGAGCCGCGCCGTGTCCGGCAAGTACATGCAGACGCCGCAGGGCGTTTTTGAGATGAAATATTTCTTCACCGGCGGGTTGCAGACCGCCAGCGGCGAAAACGTGTCCAACACCAGCGTGAAGGACATGATTGCCGAGATTTTCAAGAATGAAGCTCCGGGCAAGCCATTGTCCGATCATGAGGTGGTGAAAATGCTGAGCGAAAAAGGCATCGTCATCGCCCGCCGCACCGTTGCCAAATACCGCCTGGAACTCAACATCCTCCCGTCCAATTTGCGGAAGGTTTATTGAGTCACCGTTTGCCCGCCGCTTCCAGTTCGGCCTTCGTTTTCGCCTGCAAGTCGTCCAGTTCCGGTCGCAGTTCTTCCTTGGTTTTCCGGCTCATCCGGTCAATGAACAAAATGCCGTTCAAGTGATCCACTTCATGCTGGATGGCGCGCGCGAGCAGGCCGCCGCACCGAAATTCAACCGGCTTGCCTTTTTGGTTCAACGCCTTCACGTCCACCGACTCGGGACGCGTGATTTCCGCGAAAATCTCCGGAAAACTCAAGCAGCCTTCGCCGCCGGACACCGGCTCTCCGCCCGGTTTGATTTCCGGATTGATCAAAACCAGCGGCATGAACTCGTTCACATCGGCGGGCTTGCCGTCCAATTCCAGCCAGGACGGGCGGTCCTTGACCTCACGCACATCAAACACGGCCAGTTGCAGCGCCTTTCCTACCTGCTGTGCCGCCAGCCCGATGCCATGATTTACGTGCATCGTTTCGAACATGTCGGCGACAAGCTTTTTGATCTCCAGCGTGACCTTTTCGATGCGCGCACCTTTTTGCCGGAGCGCAGGATGACCGTATTTGACAACGTCTAAAATCATGGGGAGGTGACAAGTGACATGTGACAGGTGGCAGGATTAAGACTGCCGGCGGGAACGGCTCTCAATGGTTTGAATGGTTTTGCTCAGACCGCGTAAATTTTTAAACGCAGAGAACGCGGAGAAACGCAGAGATTCGCAGAGAATTTCTTCTCCGCGTTTCTCTGCGTCCTTTGCGTGCTCTGCGTTAAAGTGCATTATGCCCGGTTGCGGTCGCGCCGCATCGGGATTTTTGTCACATAATATTGACATCTGTCACTCTGAAGTTACACCGAGGACTTGCAGGATCCGTTCCAACTCCTCGTCGCTGAAAAACGAGATTTCCACCGCGCCCTTGCCCTTCGCATAGCGGAGCTGGACCTTGGTGCCGAACTTTTCGCGCAACCGGTCCTCCAAATTCGCCACGTGCGGATCGGCGCCCGGCGCGGCAACCGTTTCCGGTTTTAGCGCGAGCTTGCGTGAATCACGGCCTTGCAATTTGGCCACCAGACCCTCGGTCTGCCGGACGTTCAACCCCTGCTTGATGACACGTTCGGCGGCGAGGTTTTGCTTTTTCTCATCGGAAAGACCGAGAATGACCTTCGCGTGGCCAACCGAAAGCCTCCCTTCGCGGATAAAATTCTGAATAACCTGAGGCAGTTTCAGCAGGCGCAACGCATTGGCCACCACCGCGCGGCTTTTGCCGACTTTCGCGGCGATTTCCTCCTGCGTGAGTTGAAATTGTCCGGTCAGTTGTTCGTAGCCGTGCGCTTCCTCGATGGCGTTGAGGTTTTCGCGCTGTAAATTTTCGATGAGCGCCAGTTCCAGCACCGCCCGGTCGTCGGCCTGGCGGACGATGATGGGCACTTCGGGCAATTGCAAAAGCTGGGCCGCGCGCCAGCGGCGTTCGCCCGCGATCAATTCAAAAAAACCGCCCCGTTCGCGCACAATGAGCGGTTGGACAATGCCTTGTTCGCGAATCGAATCGGCCAGTTCCCGCAGCGCCTCGGCGGAAAAATCCTTGCGTGGCTGCAGCGGACACGGACGAATCCGGTCCAGCGGCACACGCTGCACGCGCTCGTGCGCGTCGGGCGCGGGCGACAGAACAACGGGTTGTGAAACGGGTGCTGCCGGCGCGGGTGCCGGTTGCGTCAGAACCGGATTGCCGCCCAACAACGCGCCGAGACCGCGTCCCAAAGCAGGTTTCGCCATGCGCGCAGAGTGTCGCAGGGCAGGGGAATTGTCAACGCGAAGCCATCGGAACGCGGGCAGGCAGCCTGCGTCTGTCGCCAGCATCAGAGTGGTGGGAAAAGCCCGTAGGGCTGGCATCTTTGTCGAATAGCAATTTAATAACAGCCAAAGCTCCGTCAGGAGCGACATATTCCGAATATGCCGCCCCGACGGGGCTGATATTTTGTTTGGGTTTTGGTTCTACAAAGGTGCCGTGCCTGACGGCGCTGAAAACCGGCGGAGTGTGGCCGTCCCCGGCCACAGCCACAGCCAGATGACGGCGCATTTTAGCCAGTTCGACAGAGGCCCGCTCTACCACATTGCTGCGCCCGGGGACGGGCGCACTCCGGCTGCTATGGCGACTTTGGACTTTGGACTTCGGGCTTTGGACTTTACCCTGTTCATGTGAGTCACAAGAGCGCCCGCATCGCCGCCCATATCGAGTCCTTCCGTGGACAGGAACTTGACGCGCATTACGCCGGCTATTTCGATTGCTTCAACCGGCAACTTTTTTACGAGGCGCACGAAGTGTTGGAACAATTGTGGCTCAAGGACAAGTACGGGTCCAACGGGGCGTTTTACAAGGGGCTGATTCAACTGGCTGGCGCATTTGTCCATCTGCAAAAAAAACGGCCGCGTCCCGCCGCCGCGCTGTTCAAGCTTGCGCTGGCGAATCTCGAAAAATATCCGCACCGGCATGAGCGATTGAATGTCGCCGCCGGATGCAGTTTGATCCGAAACTGGCTCGGAAGCCTGGAAGCCGCGCGTTTTGAAAAGAACCCGTTTACCAGCGGAAACGCGCCAAAGCTGGCACTGGAGCCACCTTACAATTAAAGTTTGAACATGAACAAAAAGCGCGTCGTGCTGGCAGGCGGCAGCGGGTTCCTGGGTCGGGCGCTCGCAAAGGAATTGCTCCAGCGCGATTACGAAGTCGTCGTTTTGACACGCGAACTGCGCGAACGGGATGAAGACGACGAGGTCAAGGAAGTGGAGTGGGATGGCGAACATATCGGCGAGTGGATAAAATGTCTGGACGGAGCGGAAACCGTGGTGAATCTCGCCGGACGCAACATCAATTGCCGTCACACGCCGGAAAACCTCCGGGAAATTACCGAATCGCGCGTCAACCCGGTGCGCGCCATCGCCGCAGCTATCTGCCACGTCAAACAACCGCCGCGCGTCTGGGTGCAGGCGGGCGCCGTTGGTTTCTACGGCAATTGCGGTGACCAATGGTGCGACGAATCGGCCCCCAACGGCCGGAATTCGCTGGCGGAAGTCTGCCGGCTTTGGGAACAGGCCTGCCACGCTGCCGCCTCACTCCACACCCGCCGCGTGCTGTTTCGGATCGGTCTGGTGCTGGGTCGCGATGGCGGGGCGTTGCCCATCCTGGCCAATCTGACGAGGTGGTTTCTCGGCGGCGCGGCCGGGAATGGCAAACAATACATCAGTTGGATTCATCTCGCGGACCTGACCCAGATGTTCATGCAAGCCATCGAGCCGGAAAATTATTTTGATGGCACCTACAACGCTGTCGCCCCCAATCCGGCAACCAATGCGGAATTCATGCGCACGCTGCGGCGCACCCTTTATCGTCCGTGGTGCCCGCCGGCCCCGGCCTGGGCGGTAAAACTGGGTTCCCGGCTGACGCAAACCGAGCCGTCGCTCGCGCTGGACGGTTGCCGCTGCGCGCCAAAACGTTTTGTTGAAGCCGGTTTCAAATTTCAATTCCCGGACTTGCGCGGCGCGTTGAAAGACATTTGCCGCTGATGGCGGGAGCCGGCCTTGGGAATGCCAGCGTCCCGCCGGCAGGTGGAATTCCTGTAGCGCAGGCTGGCAACCAGCTGTATCGCCGACTGATAGTCGGCAGAATTCGAATCTGTGAAGGTGCAGCGGATTACCAATCCGCGATACGGCAGACTGTCAGTCTGCGCCACTTTGGCATTCCACCGCTGCATCTGGCGTCACACCAGCGCTTCGGCCAGCACTTCCGCCATGTGCTGGGTGCGGACCGGCGTCAGGTGTTGAATTTGATGGCGGCAGCTGGTCCCTGATGCCACCACGATGTTCCCGAACGGCTGGCTCCGGATTACTTGAATGAGCGGTTCCGCGACTTTCACCGAAAGTTTGTATTTCGATTCCAACATTCCGAACGCACCCGCCATGCCGCAACAGCCCGCTTCGAGCATCGTCACCGTCCGCTGCGGCAGCCGGGTGGCCAGTTGGTACATGTAATCTGAATTGGCAAGTGATTTGGCGTGGCAATGCACATGAATCATCATGCGCTCGGGATGGTCGTTAAAAATCAGCGCATTGGGTTCCCGATCCAGCATGTTTTCAATAAATTGCTCGAATAAAAAACAACGGGCGGCAACGCGCTTCGCGTCCGGCAGTTTTAACTCGTGATAATCCTGCGCGAACATCGAGTAACATGACGGTTCGAGAAAAATGATCGGCGTGTTGCTTTTGTCGCTGCTCAACAGCGCGAGATTGTGGCGTCCCAGTTGCGCGGCTTCGTCGAGATTGCCCTGGCTGAAGGCGGCCCGTCCGCAACATTTGCGCGACTTCGGCAGCACGACTTCAAAGCCCGCGGCTTCGAGCACCTTGACGGCGGCCATGCCGACGTGAGGTTCGTAATAGCGCACGAACGTGTCGTCCCAAAGCATGACACGGCCACGATAGGCCGCCCGGAAAGGCGGGCGTTTGGCAAACCAATGATCGAACCGCTCGTGCGCGAAACGCGGCAACAGTCGTTTGGTGGAAATGCCCAGCACGCGGCTCAGAAACGGAGTATTCAAAAATGCATTGGCCACGCGCGGCATCTTGCAGCCCAGCCGGCCCAACTGATCCACCGAACTGAACAGCCGTTCGTGCAGAGTTAGTCCTTGTTTCCGGATGCGCGCGTGCTGTAATTCGGCTTTCAGCAACGTCAGATTTACGTTGGAAGGGCATTCCACGGTGCAGGCTTTGCAGGACAGACAATTGCTCAACGCTATTTCGAGTTCCTCCGAACGGAGGGGGTCGCCATTGATGCCGCGCAGCTCCAGCGCGGCGCGAATTACGTTGGCGTACCCGCGAGTGGACTTGATTTCCTCGCCGGTGGCCATGAACGTGGGACACATGCTCGGCGTCAGCTTGAGGCAGGTGCCGCATCCGTTGCACTGTTCCAGGTTGGCGGTGAACGACCCGTCCTTGGCGGAAAACGCCAGCACCGGTTCAAAAGGCACTTTCAGGGAATAGCCGGCGCCCAGCCGCAGATTTTGATCAATTTTATAGCGGCCATCGGAAATAATTTTACCCGGATTGAACAAATTAAACGGGTCGAAGCACTGCTTGATTTGCCGCATGAGCTGGTAAACTTCTTCGCCCACCTGCGCCTTGAGATACTCAGTGCGCGCAATGCCCACGCCGTGTTCGCCGCACAGCGTGCCTTTGAACTGCAACACGAGCGCGGCCACTTCGTCGGCAATCTTCCGGTATTTTTTCAAATCCTCCGCCTTGTGCAAATCCAGCACCGGCCGCACGTGCAGCAGTCCCGCCGCGGCGTGGCCGTAATAGGAGGCATTCAAGCCGAGCCGCCGCATCAGCTTCTGTAATTCGGCGGCGTAGGCTGGCAGGTCCTTGGGCCGCACGGACGCGTCTTCGATGAAAGTCACGGGTTTGGCGGCGCCCTTGCAACCGGTCAAAAGCGACAGTCCCGCCTTGCGCAGCGACCATACGAGTTCGGCTTCGTCCGGTGTTTCCAAAATGCGGGTGCGCAAACCCAGTTTGCGTTTTTCCAGCAGCGCCAGCCGCTCGTCAACATCCTCGAAAAATTCGACGATTAAAACCGCCTCGCCCGGCTTGGTGTCGAGTTCGAGCAAATCGCGCGCCGCCTGAAACTCGAGCTGGCCGCGGGTCTGGTCCAGCAGCAAACGGTCAATGTGTTCAATCGCCGCCGGTTTCAGATCGAGCAATCCGACCGCCGCCTGCATCGCCTCGGCCACGGACGCAAAGAACAACAATCCCACTCCGCGCTTCTCCGGCAACGGGACGATTTTTAGTTCGGCGGCGATAATGGCGGCGAGCGTGCCTTCGCTGCCGGCGATAATATGAGCCAGATTGCCCGGCTCGCGCATCGACCGGGCCAGCGCGTATCCCGGCCAGCGTTTCAGGAGACCCGGCGGAAAACGCTCGGCAATTTGCAGCTCGTTCAGCGAAGTCAGGCTTTCCAGCAGGTCGCGCTGTTTCGGCAGTGAGTCCTGGCCCGAACCGATTCTCGCCACGCGCCCGTCGCTGGTTAAAATTTCCAGCACGCTGATATGGTCCGCCGTTGTGCCATAAACCGGCGCGTGCGCGCCGGACGAGTCGTTGGCAATCATGCCGCCCAGCGTCGCGCGCGAACTGGTCGCCACATCCGGGCCGAACCAAAATTTGTACGGACGGAGAAAATCATTCAACTGGTCCAGCACGACGCCGGCGCCGACGCGTACGGTACGGCGTTCCAGGTTCAGATCGAAAATATTGCGGTTGTAGCGCGCGAAATCAACGACGACGCCGTCGCCGATGGCTCCGCCCGAAAGACTCGTTCCCGCGCCGCGCGGAATGACCGATACGCCCGCCTGTGCCGCCGCCTGGATGATGGCGCTGGCATCGTGCGCGCTGCCGGGAAACGCCACGGCCAACGGCTCGATTTGGTAAACGGACGCATCCGTGGCGTAGGCTTGACGCGTTACATTGTCAAAAGCGACGTCGCAAACCGCCGCCTTCAACGTGACCAGTTGTTGATTGGGTGTCATATATGACCCGGCCCAAAGCTATCGGCGTAACCGCGCGTTGACAATGCCATTAACTCAAATGTCAGTATAATCAGGCGCAGCTTGACACTGTCCCGGCAAGTTCCTTCAACGATGAATGTTGAGGTGGTGGTCAATTTCCATTCAAACTAAATGCCGTGCCTGGCGTTTGGGCAGGGCGGTTTTGGTTTTGCGCAGCGGAATTACCTTTTCTTCCGTGGACAGAAAATTTTTCAGGAAACTCGGTTTGTCGTGGCGGCCACCGCGCTGGTAATCGCACCACAGCGTTTTGGCAACTTGCCTCGCGTCGAGCTGAAGTTCGCCGGTGAGAAATTCAAAGAGCAGTTCCATCAGGCGCACCAGCGCGATGCCATCGGTGCGGCCCGTGCGCGCGTGCAACCAGTCGCTGAAGCGTAGAAAACCGGCGAAGGGAGAACGTAGGACAGGCATCTTGCCTGTCTCATTCATTTCGGACTTAGATGGAGACAGGCGGGACGCCTGTCCTACGGACCAAATCAGCGGCGCGGTCTCGACGAAGTTGCCGCTGTTGCCGACCAAATCCCAGTAGCGGGCAAACCGGCGCAGCCGCTGCATGGTTGCAAAATCAATCAGCTTGTTCTGCAAAATTTCGCAGGGCGGATGCGGGTTGTAAATCACCTGCCATTCGGCGTCGTGCCGGACAATCGGCGTGCCGCGCAGCCTTTTGAGCATGCCCACCTGGATTTCCTGCGGGCCAAGCGCAATGAGCCGGTCAAAGCCGGCGGCAAAACTTTCCAGCGTTTCACCGGGCAGACCGAGAATCAAATCAGCGTGGATGTGGACGCCGGTTTCGCGGCGGAGGAAAAGGAAATTATCTTCGAGCTTCTCGTAATTCTGCCGGCGGCTGATGCGCTGACTGACTTCCTCGTTGAAGGTCTGGACGCCCATCTCGAATTGCAGCGCGCCGGGCGGGAACTTCGCGATGACTTCGCGCAAGGCTTCCGGCAGCCGGTCGGGAACCATTTCAAAATGGAAGAAATGGCCGGGTTGATAACGTGCGAGGAAAAATTCGAGAATGGTTTTGCTGGCATCCACATCAAGATTGAACGTGCGGTCAACGAACTTGAATTGTTTCACGCCGCGCTCCAGCAACCGCCGCAACTGTTCGAGCAAAGCGGGCAGGGGAACCTGCCGCACCGGAATGTCGAGCGACGACAGGCAAAACTCGCACGTGAACGGGCAGCCGCGCGACGCCTCGACGTAGATGATGCGGTGCGCGATATCGTCGTCGGTGTAGAGGTCGTAGGGCAGGGCGATTTGCGAAAAGTCCGGCAGTTCGGCCAGGATGATTTTGGGCAACGGAGCGCCGGCCTCCGGCACGGCGTGTTTGGAATCACTGGCTTCATCGAGCCGTGCCGGAGGCCGGCGCTCCAACAACACCTGGCACACCTCGGCGAATTTCAAATCGGCCTCGCCAGTAATGACGTGGTCAGCGAGTTGGACAATGGACTGGTTTTCGGTTTCGTAGCTGACTTCCGGGCCGCCGAGGATGATTTTGATGTCGGGCCGGACGCGTTTGATGGCAGCGATGACTTCGGTGGTTTGCTCGACGTTCCAGATGTAAATGCCGAAGCCGATAATTTTGGGGTTTTGCGCGAGGAGGATTTCCGCGATGTCGAGCGGACGCTGGTTGATGTCGAACTCGGCGAGGCACGCGCGCGATTGGAGCGGGCCGAGATTGGCCAGCAGATAGCGCAGGCCAAACGCGGCGTGGATGTATTTCGCGTTGAGCGTGGTTAAAACGATGTCCGCCACGTCTGGCAGTTTAGCAACGAGTGCTATGAGGTGCAATGAAGGAGGCATGGTGGCAATCCTGGGAGCGCCGCCGTCCCGGCGGCACATGTACTATTTCATCACTCACGCATCAAGCCGGCGGGACGCCGGCGCTCCCAGGATGGAACGGGTCGAATTTTCATTCGACCCGGGGTGAATTCGTTGTTAGCCTGCCCACACTATGACACCCGACGATATTTTGCTGGAAGCAGAGGACAGGATGATCAAGACCGAGCAGGTGGTCGTGAATGAATTCACCGGCGTGCGCACCGGCAAGGCGTCCGCCGCGCTGGTCGAGAACATCATCGTGGAGGTTTACGACTCGCAGATGCGCATCCGCGAACTGGCCGGCATCACCACGCCGGAACCGCGGCAACTGGTCATCCAGCCGTGGGACGCGAACTCAACGCACCCGATTGAGAAGGCCATCCAGAAGGCGAACCTGGGACTGAACCCGGCGGTGCAGGGCAAAATCATTCGCATTTCGTTTCCCGAGTTGAGCACGGAACGGCGCCAGGAATTCGTGAAGATCACCAAGAAGATGGCCGAGGACGGGCGCGTGGCTGTCCGTCACGTGCGCCGCGAAGCGATGGAGCAGTTGAAGAAGCACGCGCACGACAGCGGCATCACCGAGGACCAGGAAAAACAGGCGGAAAAGGATTTACAGAAGCTCACCGACGAATACGTCGCCAAGATTGACCAGCACCTTGCCCACAAGGAAAAGGAAATCATGACGGTCTGAGCCGATTTACGAATTGCGATTTACGCGTCTCACACACAATTGCCGTCCACGGCGTAAATCGAAAATGATGTGCGATCCAGCGCCTGCGGCGCGGCATATTTGTAGGAAATCATTCCGCAAGAAATTCAGCTCCGTCAGGAGCGGCATATTCCCGATGTCGCTCCTGACGGAGCTTGTGTTTAATGGGCGACACAACTACAGAGATACCGCGCCGATGGCGCTTAACGGCAAAACCACCGAAAATCAAATTAAATTCTTCTATCGCGCCGGCGCGTTCGTGGTGGCGGGTTCAAAGCGCACCACCGTTTCATCCGGCCGGGCGTAACCGAGTTTTTCACGGGTCAAACGTTCGATGGTTTTCGGGTCGTTCCGCAACGCTTCAATCTCGGTTTTGAGTTGTTTGGATTTTTCCGTTTCCTTCTCGAGTTCCATTTCCAGCCGCAATTTTTCCGCGCGCATCCGTTCGTTTTGATGGATGAGCGGCAGATAACACATCCCGATGAGCAGCAAAAAGGCAAGGACGACCAAACCGACGACCACTTTCGTCAGTTTGCTCCAGATGCCGAGATCCACATTCATCCCGGCGAGTTAAACACGCGCGGCGCGCCGGCGAAAGCGGATTTTACCCGGCGACTTCCTTCCAGGTTTTTAATTTGCCGTCCGCGCCGAAGGTCAGCCGTAAATATTGGGCGGGCACGTAAGTTTCGGTGCGCATGGGCGTGAGCGGGCCGAAATAACAGCCGGGCGGCGCAAAGCAAGGTTCCGGCGCGACAATGATTTGGGCGTGGTGCGTAAGCCAGTCGGCCACAACGGTGCCGTCGGCCAATTTCGCGGATTTGTCGGGCGGGCCCAGTTCCATGATGGCCTGATTTCCATTTTTGGCCATTTTTTTGAGTTGCAACTCATCGCTTAGCCGGAACGATTCAGC
>PLAY01000095.1 GCA_003134375.1 Limisphaerales bacterium
ATTAGCTGGACACGAGTGCGCAGCAACACGGCTCTTACTGGGAATGTTACTTTATCGTTCAACCAGCCTCTAAACCGGTAAACATGGGCGTTTAATCCCTGTTACGAACCGGTTACAGCCGCAGTGCAACCTTGTGAATAAGTTGGACATTACTCACCGCCGCGGTACCCGCCGGAATACGGCGAAAACCTCGTTCCCGATGCGCTTAAATGACTTGATTTGAAGAGGTAGGGCTTCCGCCAATTGGCGGAAACCTCTGCCATCAGCGATAGCAGGGGCGTTGCGCCCGCCGAAAATTTTCGGGCAGATCGTGAGATGCAGTTCGTCCACCAAACCGGCCCGGAACAGGGCGTCATTCAACCCGCCACCACCTTCGCAGAGCAGGCGTTTGACACCCCATTTCCCGCGCAACCAGCAAAATGCCTCGCGGAAATTGATTTCCTGCCGGCCGCAAACTTTTACTTCATCCGCCAAGGCCCGCAGTTGGCGCAGCCGGACTTTCGATACCCGCCCGGTGGTGAGGATGAGGATGGGCGAGAAATGATGTTTGAAAACTTCCGCGTTGGGATTGAGCGAACCGTTGCCGCTGACGATGATGCGCAAATTGTACTCCATCAGCCCGTTTTTAAGCCGTAAGCGCCGGAATCTGGCCGGACCTGGTCCCAGGTTGATGGCCGCAGAATCCACGGTGCGTGCCCCGGCCAGCACCGCGTCTGCCGTCGCCCGCAATTCCAGCAAGTGCTTGTGGTCGTGTGTGCTGCCGAACGACGACACCGCGCGATTCGCCGTCGCGATTTTTCCGTCCGCCGTCATCGCCATGTTCACGAAAACGAAAGGCAGCTTTGGACTTCGGACTTCGGACTTTGGACTCATAAAATCAGCATCGCATCGCCGTAACTGAAAAAACGATAACGTTTTCGGATCGCTTCGGCGTAGGCGGCCAAAACCATTTCGCGTCCGCGCGTTTCACCCGGCGCGGCGAACGCGCTGACGAGCATCAGCAAGGTGGAGCAGGGGAGATGGAAGTTTGTCAACAGCGCGTCCACGATTTGAAATTGAAACGGCGGGTAAATGAAAATATGCGTCCGACCCTTGTAAACATTGAGTTTTCCGTTGTTTTGTGAGGCGATGCTCTCAAGCACGCGCACCGTTGTCGTGCCGACGGCGAAGACGCGGCGACCGGCGCTTTTGGCCTCGTTTATGGTGTGCGCGGCCTCTTCGCCCAGCTCGAATCGTTCTTCATGCATTTTATGCGCGGCCAGCGTTTCGGTTTTCACCGGCGCAAATGTGCCGGGTCCGATGTGCAGCGTGACAAAGCAGATGGTCACGCCGCGCGCGCGAATTTCATCGAGTAATTTCCCGGTGAAATGCAAACCGGCAGTCGGTGCCGCGACCGAACCGTCGGTTCGGGCATAAACGGTTTGATAACGCTCCTTGTCTTCGCCCATTTCATCCGGATTGGCGCGGGTAATGTAGGGCGGCAGCGGAACTTCACCCAGCCGATCCAATTCGCGGCTGATGTCCGGCGTGCCGGAAAATTGCAGCCGCCGATGCCCCTCATCGTTCACTTCCACGACGGTGGCGCAAATCGGGGTTATTTGGCGGTTGCCGTGAAGAACGATTTGCGTTCCGACGCGGGCGCTTTTGCCGGGACGCAGCATGACCCACCAGTCGTTGGCCGCTTTTTCTTCAAGCAATAGAATTTCAAATTTGCCGCCGGTCCGGGCATTCGCGCCGCGAAGCCGGGCTGGAATCACGCGTGAATTGTTGAGAACCAGCACGTCGCCGGCGCTAAAAACCCCCGGCAAATCCAGAAAGCGACGGTGTTCGATGTTTCCATCGGTGCGATGCAGGAACAGCAACCGTGATTCATCACGCTGCGGCGCGGGATGTTGCGCGATCAATCCGGGGGGCAGGTCAAAATTGAAATCAGCGGTTCGCACACGGCGAGTTTCCAGCGTCAGGTTTCAAGTATCAAGCCGTGATGCGTAAGATTTCAACTTAAAGCATTAAACCCCAGCTTTTTTGGTTGTGAATAACTTTTGAATAAATCGCAAAATTTTTGTTGACATAAGGTGGGGCAAAGTGGATATAAATGGGTCGTTGTGGGGAGAAAAGCAGTTTGGGGTCAGGATTGTGGATATATGAGGAACGCGGTGAATAAAGAGCCGACTTATTACAATTCACTCTATCGGCATGGAGTGGATGAGAAGCGGCGCGTCCAAATCCCGGCCAAGTGGCGGCCGGAAAAGCCGGGCACGGAACTGACCCTGATGCTTTGGCCGAAGGCGAAAGAGGGTCCGTGTTTGCGCGTTTTGCCGCCGGCGGAAATGGCGAAGATGGTGAAAGCCATTGACGCGATGTCCAACGGCGACGCGAACAAAGTGGTTTTGAAACGTTTCATCGGC
Source organism: Limisphaerales bacterium (assembly GCA_003134375.1). Classification (GTDB taxonomy): domain Bacteria; phylum Verrucomicrobiota; class Verrucomicrobiia; order Limisphaerales; family UBA11358; genus UBA11358. The sequence goes on from PLAY01000095.1 coordinate 2,409, forward strand.
AGCGAGTCGGTGCAGGTGAGCGTGGACAAGGCGGGACGAATTTGCCTGCCGGAAGGAATGGCGCGCGCGGCGGGCATCAAGGACGAAGCCATGCTGGTCGGGTTGCTGGACCGCTTTGAGATTTGGAATCCGCAGAGTTACGAAAAAGTCAAGGCTTCCGACGCCGTGCTGGCGCACGAAGCCTTCAAACTGATGGAGTAAAGTAATTATGAATCTTGGAAAATTATTGGTTGCCGGAAAAAGCGTCATCAACGGATGCGCGGAAGTTTCGTATCGCGCCAATCGACACGTTTATCTGCCCAAATTCGGTCTGGTGCAAAATCCATTCAAGTCGCCGGACGAGGCGGAACCGGCGGAACCGGCAGTGGAAGCCATCGCCGCCCCAATCAAAAAAGCCGGCACGCCCGTTGCGGCCAAGACGCAAAAAATACCGCCCTGGCCGCGTCCGACGCGCGCGACATCCTGGGCCAGCAAATTGAATCCGATTTCAATGTGGCGCGGTTCGGCCCCGGCGGCGCCCAGCGCCCCGTGTCCGGTGCAGTCCGAACTTTCGCTGGACAGCGTGAAAGTCGTGCATAACGACCTCAGCGATGCTGACGTGGAGGTGGTGCCGATCAAATCGCGCACGGCGGACAAAACAACCGTGCCGGTGCTGCCGCCCCCGGAAAAATCCTGGGAATTTCTGGCGGAGCGGATGTTTCACGCAACGGTGGATTAAACAACGGGATAACATGCACAGTGCCGGATTTCGTTCACAAAACAGTGATGGCGGCGGAGGTGCTGAACGCGCTAAAGCCGAACCCGGGCGGACGGTACGCCGACGGGACGCTCGGTGGGGCTGGACACGCAGCGGGCATCCTGGCCGCGAGTTCACCGACTGGATGGCTGTTTGGGTGCGATCGCGATGGCGCCGCGATTGAAGCCGCGAAAAAACGGCTCGCGGAAAAATTCGCCGGACGTTTTGAGATCCGTCAGGGAAATTTTGCGGAAATGGCCGGATGGATTCCGGCGGCGGGATGCGACGGCGTGCTGCTGGACCTGGGCGTGAGTTCGCCGCAACTGGATTCGCCCGGACGCGGATTCAGTTTCCAGCAGGACGGCCCGTTGGACATGCGGATGGACACGCGGCAGACGCTGACGGCGGCGGATTTGGTGAACGGTGCCGGCGCGGAAGAACTGGCGAAGATTTTTTGGGAATTTGGCGGCGAATGCGAGTCGCGACGGTTGGCGAAGGCGATTGCCCATGACCGTGAACAGCGAAAATTTGAGACGACGCGGCAACTGGCGGAATTGATCGAACGGCTCAGTCCGCGCCGCGGGAAAAAGGCGCATCCGGCGACGAAAATTTTTCAGGCGCTGAGGATCGCGGTGAACGACGAAATGGGTTCTTTGAAACGCGGGTTGGCAGCGGCGGTGAAAATTTTGAAGCCGGGCGGACGGCTGGCGGTCATCACGTTTCATTCGCTGGAGGACCGGGTGGTGAAGGAATTTGGCCGGGAACGGACGCGCGATTATACGTTCAGCGGCGGGGTGGACGTGCCGGAATTGCGCCGGCCACGCGCGCCGGAGTTGAAATGGGTGACGCGCAAGGCAATCAAGCCCGGAGCGGATGAGTTGGATGACAATCCGCGCAGCCGTAGCGCGCAATTGCGGGTGCTGGAGAAAATTTAGATGGCAAAAAATCGAAAAAATCAGTCGGCGGCGATCCGGTTTGGGCCGGCGCTGAAGGCGTTGTTTTTGTGCCTGCTCATCGCCGGCTCGGCGGTGGGTTACGTCTGGCAAAAAAGCCAGATTTACCAGCTCGGCCAGCAGATCCGGCAGCGCGAGGTCCGCCTGGCGCGGTTGCAAAACGATGACCGGAAACTCAGCGACCAGCTTTCGATTTTGCGGTCGCCGACGATGCTGGATCGCCGCGTCCGCGAACTGAATCTCGGTCTTTTGCCGGCGCAACCGATGCAGGTTTTGCGCCTGGCGGAACCTGCGTCCACGCCGCCGGAAAATAAAATTTTGACGCGCCAGTTTGCGGAAAAACCCGCCGGCGCGATGACTCAATAACATGAAAAATTTGGCCGCCGCTCGTGACGCCGTCGGGTGAGGAACCGATCGCCACGGGCGGCTGGCCGTTTTTGCGATGACCAAACGGCTGCAATTGAAACGGGTGCTGACACTGTTGGGGCTGCTATGCCTGGCCTTCGCCGGCCTGGGTTCCCGCCTCGTGGAGTTGCAGGTGTTGCGTCACGACGAACTGGCCGCCAAGGCGCAGCAAAACACCCAGCGCGAGTTTTGGCGTGCGCCGCGCCGCGGTGACATTCTCGACGCGCACGGCAATTTGCTCGCCACGAGCATTTTTGTGAAAACGGTTTGCGCCGATCCGGTCTTGATTGGCAACCAGCAGGCCGTGGTCGCCCGCCAGCTCGCACCGCTGCTGCAAATGAGCGAAGGCGATTTGTATCAACGCCTGCTTTCCCGCCCGGTGAAAAATCAAAAGGGGGAAACGGTCACGAACCGTTACGTCGTGCTCCAGCGCAAGGTGGCGGACGAAACCTGGCAGAAAATCCAACTGACGATGACCAACCTTTCATTCGGCGTGGACGAAAAAAAATTGTCCCGGGCCGCCCGCGCGTTTTTCCGCGATTTGCGCACGAGCGCGATTTTTACCGACCCGGTGGACGATCAATTGCGCGTGTATCCGAACGGCCCGCTGGCGGCGCACACGCTCGGTTTCGTGGGAACGGAGAATGGCAGCAACCACGTTTCGCAAACCGTCGGGCGCGACGGCGTGGAGCTGGTTTTGAATTCGGCGTTGAGCGGCGTGGCGGGCTGGCGCGTGACGCAAACGGACCGTCAGAAGCATGAGCTGGTCGCGTTGCGCGATGAAGATGTGCAGGCGCGCGACGGCTTGAACGTGGTGCTGACCATTGACGCGGCGATTCAGCACATCGTGGAAACCGCGCTGGCCGACGCGCTGCAAAAACACACGCCCATCAGCATCACCGCCGTCATTACGCGTCCGCGCACGGGCGAGATTCTGGCGATGGTGACGCTGCCAAATTTTGATCCGAACAATCCCGGGGCTTCGCCCGCTGATGCGCGCCGCAACCGCGTCATCAGCGACGTGATGGAACCCGGCTCGACGTTCAAAATCGTCGTCGTCTCCGGGGCGTTGAACGAAGGCGCCGTCCGCCTGGCGGACACGTTCGATTGCGAGCGGGGGCATTTTGCCTTTGCCGGTCGGGTTTTGCACGACCACGAACCGTTTGGAATTCTTACCACCGAAGGCATCATCACGAAATCGTCGAACATCGGCGCGGCAAAGATCGGCATCCGCCTGGGTGAGGACCGGCTTTACGATTACGCGCGGGATTTTGGTTTTGGCCAGCGCACGGGCATTTCCCTGCCGGGCGAAGCCAGGGGACTTTTGCATCCGGTGAAAGACTGGACCAAGGTTTCCATCGCGCAGATTCCGATGGGACAGGGGATCGCGGTGACGCGGCTGCAAATGATCATGGCCATGAGCGCGCTGGCGAACGACGGCTGGCTCATGCGGCCGATGCTGGTGAACCGCCTCGAAGACCGCAATGGGAACGTGGTGGAGCAATATTCGCCGCAGCGCGTGCGGCAGGTCGTCAGCGAATCCACGGATAAATTAATGGTTGAGGCGCTCAAAACCGTCGTGACGCCGGACGGCACGGCGCCCGGCGCGGCGATGAAAGATTACACCGGCGCGGGCAAGACCGGCACGGCGCAAAAAGTCGAGAATGGCGCCTATGCCGAACATAAATTTTATGCTTCGTTCGTCGGATTTTTCCCCGCCGACAACCCGGAACTTTGCATCTCGGTCGTGATGGACGAGCCGAAGGAAGGTTATTACGGCGGCCAGGTTTGCGGGCCGGTTTTCAAGGACATTGCCGAGCGTTGCGCCAGTTATTTGAACATTCCGGCGGACAAAAATTTACAACCGGCGGCATCGTCGTCGCCGCTCGTGGCAGCGGGTGGCTCACGGGTGCCGATGAATGCCCAAAACCCGTGAACGACCAGTGAAATTTTACAGTGGAAACACGCTCTTTGAAATTTGTCGCCGATGCCTGCGCCGCCGAACTCAGGCGCGGGTCGGCGGAAACGCCCGTTCAACGTGCCGGCATTGAGTCGCGGCAGGCGAAACCGGGCGACCTGTTTTTCGCCATCAAGGGCGAGCGCTTTGACGGCCACGACTTTTTGAACGAAGTCGCGGCCAAAGGTGTCGCCGCTGTGGTCGTGGAGCGAAAAAAAGTTCCCGCGCCGTTGCCGGGATGCGCAGTGCTCGTCGTGGATGACGCGCGCGTGGCGCTCGGGAAATTCGCCGCGGCGTATCGGCGGGAATTTGATTTGCCGGTGATTGCCGTTGGCGGCTCCAACGGCAAGACGACGACGAAGGAATTGATCGCGTCGGCGTTGCGGCCAACGCTGGCCACGGTCTGGAGCGAGGCGAGTTTCAACAATGACATCGGTGTGCCGCTGACGCTGTTGCGTCTGGAAAAGTCGCACCAGGCCGCGGTGCTCGAAGCGGGCACGAATCATCCGGGCGAGCTCGCGCCGCTGGTAAAAATGATCCGGCCGAAATACGGCGTGCTGACGAACATTGGCCGCGAACATCTGGAATTTTTTGGCGACCTGGCGGGCGTGGCGCAGGAGGAAGGCTGGCTTGCGGAATTGCTGCCGGCGGACGGCAGGCTCTTTGTCAACGGTGACAACGAATGGACGGAGCAAATCATCCGGCGCACGCGCGCGACGGTCGTGCGCGTCGGACTCGGTGAAAAAAACGACTGGCGGGCGCGTTCGATTCGCCTGGACAAGAACGGCGTTACCTTTCGCGTGGACGCGCCCAAGGCTGAATTCAGCGGCGAGTATCGGATCAATTTGTTGGGGCGGCATCAGGTGACGAACGCCTTGTTTGCGGTTGCGGTCAGTGAGGAACTAGGCCTGGGCCGTCCCGCGGTGCGGGACGGCCTGGCCGAATGCCAGCCGCCGAAGATGCGTTTGCAATTTTGGGAAGCGGGCGGCGTGCGCGTGCTTGACGACGCCTACAACGCGAACGCGGATTCGACGCTCGCGGCGCTGGAAACGCTTTGCGATCTGCCGTTGCAGGGCCGGCGCGTGGCGGTGCTCGGCGACATGAACGAGCTGGGCGCGCACAGCGAAGCGGCGCACGCGGAGGTCGGACGCCGTGCGGCGGAACTCGGCATTGGGCAGATATTTGTCATCGGCAATATGGCGTCCGTGACGGCGCGGGCGGCGCGCGAAGCGGGATTGAACCGGGTGATGGAGTTTGCGGACGTGGAAGCGGCGGTGAAGGCGGTGAAGGATTTTTTGAAGGCGGGCGATGTGGTTTTGTTGAAGGCGTCGCGGGCGGCGCGTTTGGAGCGCATCGCCGGGACGCTAAAGTCGGAAAAGTCGTGAACTGGAACCATGTTTTATTATTTGAGCCAACTGTTGCTCGATTGGTCGAAGGGGACGCCCTGGGCGGGCCACCTCTCGGCGTTGCGGCTGTTTCGTTACATCACGGTGCGGAGCGCGGGCGCGGCCGTCACGGCGCTGGTGTTGAGCTGGTGGCTCGGCCCAAAGATCATCCTTTGGCTGAAGCAGTTGAAATTCGGCCAGGACTACACGGACAAGGCCGAGGAGGCCGGCGGTCTGGCCGCGCGGGTTTTGAGCAAAAAAGGAACGCCGACGATGGGCGGCATTTTAATTGTGGCGGTGTTGTTTTTTTCGACTGTGCTGTGGACGCAACTGGACAACAAAATGGTGCTGCTGACGTTGCTCTCGGTGCTGGTGCTGTCGGGGCTGGGATTTTACGACGATTATGCAAAAATCATCCAGCAAACCGGCGGGGGCACCCCGCCGCGCGTCAAGCTGGTGGCGCAATTCGCGCTGGCAACTTTTATTGCCGTCTATTTGTGGAAGACGCCTTCGACGACCAAACTGGTTTCGGAGATCATGGTTCCGTTTTACAAACATCCGGTGGCCACAGGCGCGGGCTTGATCGGTTTGGTGGTGGTGGTGCTGGCGATTGTCGGCAGCTCAAATGCGGTGAATTTGACGGACGGCCTCGACGGTCTGGCGATTGGCTGCACGCTGATCGTGGCCGTTGTGTTTCTCGTGTTCACGTATGTGGCGGGCAACAGCAAGGCGGCGGAATATCTACAGATTCCCTACATGCACGACGCGGGCGAATTGACGGTGTTTTGCGCGGCGCTGATCGGCGCGGGCCTTGGTTTTTTGTGGTTCAACTGCCATCCGGCGCAGGTGTTCATGGGCGACACCGGGTCACTGGCGCTCGGCGGCGCGTTCGGCATCATCGCGGTGCTGATTCATCAGCCGTTCGTGCTGGTGATTGCGGGTGGCGTGTTCGTGCTGGAAGCCGTTTCGGTGATTTTGCAAACCGGCTGGTTTCGCTTCACGCGAAAGTTTTACGGCACCGGCCGGCGGATTTTTTTGATGGCGCCGCTGCATCATCATTTTGAGAAAAAGGGCTGGTACGAGTCACAGGTGGTGATGCGATTTTACATTTTGTGCGTGCTGTTTGCGGTCGTTGCCCTGGCGACGCTGAAACTGAGGTAGAAATGACGCTGACATTGGACCATAATGAAGTTTTGCGTGGTCGCTTTGCTCCTTGCACAAGCGGCCTCCGGCTGTTAATAACTTTGCCGGAAGCGGCCAGACGCGCAAGGGCCGGCGGAGTGTTCGTTTCACCAGCCGGTTTGAAATTTTGCGACGCCTTCAGCCCGTCGCCAATGAACAAAATGAATTTAACGCGCCGTGAAATTTGCCGAGGGAAAATTTCGCTGCGAAAGAAATCAACCAACCTCGAAGAAAGGACGCAATCAGCGCCAAATCAATGAATAATCCGAACCCATTCGTACCCAAAGGCTCCTTGTTGGAGGAACAAAGCAAACGCCGTTCGCGCCTCAAACTCGCCGTCTTCTGCGCGGTCGCGGTCGGCGGTATCGGCCTCATGGGCATGCTCATTCAGGGCTGCAAACGCGAACAGAACAACGAAACGGAAAACCAGCCGTCGGTTGATACCAACACGGTGGCCGTGGACACGAATCAGCCGTCGATGGTTGCCTCCAATCCACCCGTGGCCCCGCCGCCGGTTGTGGTGCAGCCGCCTGTGGCGCAACCCGGGACCGAATACGTCATCGTCCACGGCGACACGCTCGCAAAAATTGCGAAGAAGAATGGCGTGACGCTCAGTGCGCTTAAAGCGGCCAACCCCGGCGTTGAGCCGGCCAAGTTGAAAATCGGACAGAAACTGACCATTCCGGCCGGCGGCACGGCCCCAGCAGCGAACGGCGCTTCCGTCGCGCCCGACACCGGCATGGGTGGCGAAACTTACACGGTGAAATCCGGTGATTCACTGACAAAGATTGCGAAGGCGCACGGTACAACGGTCAAGGCGATCAAAGCCGAAAACAATCTGAACACGGACCACATCAAGGTCGGCCAGAAGCTGAAAATTCCGGCAAAAGCCGAAGCCGCGGCTCCGGCCCCAGCGCCGGCTTCGGTTGCGCCCGCGCCGGCACCTGCGACTGCGCCCGCCAGCACGCCTGGTCAATAAGCGTTGAAATGATAGCGACGGGTCCCGCGCTGCGGGATTTGAGGCATTGAAATGAAGGTCGCCGTCACAACTTTGGCGTTTTGCGTTGCCGCCCTGCTGGCGCTGGGGCTGGTGATGCTCTACAGCTCGAGTGTGACGCAAGTCGGCGGGCACTATCTGATGATGCAACTCATCTGGTGCGCGTTTGGCTTTACCCTGTGTGTGACGGCGACCGCCCTCGATTATCAATTGTTCAAAAAAATCGCCACGCCGATTTTCATTCTCGCGCTGCTATTGCTCCTGCTGGTGCTCGTTCCGCACATCGGCAGAAAAATCAATGGCGCGCGCCGCTGGTTCGATTTTCACGGCGTGCGCTTTCAACCGTCCGAACTCGGAAAAATCGCGCTCATCATCATGCTCGCGTGGTACGGCGACCGTTACCAGCGGCAGATGCAGACCTGGAAACGCGGCATCATTTTCCCCGGCGCGCTCATTGCGTTGATGCTCGGTTTGGTTTTCGTTGAACCGGATCGTGGCACCACGATCCTGCTCGCCGCGGTCAGCGGCACGATGCTGCTCATCGCCGGGGTTCGTTTGAAATGTATTGTTCTGCCCGTTCTGCTCGGTGTGGCCGGCCTGGCCGTTTCCCTCCTGCACGACCCGATGCGCCTGCGGCGCATTTTCGGTTGGTGGGACATGGAACAGCACAAGGACGGCGTCGGTTATCAGGCGTATCAGGCCATGATTGCGCTTGGCTCCGGCGGGTGGACGGGACTTGGTCTTGGCAACGGACGGCAAAAACTCGGTTTCGTTCCGGAAGATCACACCGATTTTATTTTTTCCATCATTGGCGAAGAACTCGGTTTGATCGCGACGCTGCTCGTCGTTCTGGCATTTGTCGTCATCGCTATTTGCGGGATTTACATTGCGCTTCGCGCGCGCGACCCGTTTGGCAGTTTGCTGGCGGCGGGGATCACGTTTTTAATCAGCCTTCAGGCCGCCATCAACATCGGCGTCGTCACCAGCGCGCTGCCGAACAAGGGCCTGCCCCTGCCATTCATCAGCTACGGCGGCTCGAATCTGCTGGCCATGCTCACGTGCGTGGGTCTGTTGTTCAGCATCGCCCGCCAGGCGCCCGCGCGGGAAAAGGTCCGGGCAACGGCCGCGGTAATTGACGAAAATCCATTCGCCGCCAAAGCCACATGACTTCATCCGGAGCCAACACGCCCTTCGTCGCCATCGCCTGCGGCGGCACGGGCGGGCATCTGTTTCCGGGTCTGGCGGTGGCGGAACAACTTCAAAAGCGCGGCTGCGCCGTGGCCCTGCTCATTTCACCCAAGGACGTGGACCAGGAAGCCGTGAAATCCGTGCGCGGCATGGAAATCGTCACGCTGCCCGCCGTCGCGCTGCAAAATCGCAACTACCTTTCGTTTGCGCGCAGCTTCTGGCAATCGCGGCGCGCATCGCGAATTTTTTTCAAATCCCGTCCGCCGCACGCCGTGCTCGCCATGGGCGGATTCACCAGCGCGCCGCCGGTTCTGGCCGCGAAAAAATTCGGCGCCAAAACTTTCCTGCACGAATCCAATACCATCCCCGGCCGGGCCAACCGCTTTCTGGCCCGCTTCGTGGACGAGGCGTTCGTCGGTTTTCCGGCGGCGGCGGCGCGCCTTCGCGCCCGCAAGGTGACCACCACCGGCACGCCGGTCCGCTCGCAATTTCAACCGGGCTATCCGGCGCCGTGCCGTGCTGCACTCGGACTTGAACCAGATCGTCCGACCGTTCTGGTGATGGGCGGCAGCCAGGGCGCCAGCGGCATCAACGAAATGATTTTGTCCGCGTTGACGCTGCTCGACGGGCGCGACTGGCAATGGCTGCATCTTACTGGCGCGAAAGATGTTGAAACTGTGAGAGCTGCCTATGACAAACTCAACCTCGATGCCGTTGTGAAATCCTTTTTTGCGAAAATGGATCTGGCCCTCGGCGCGGCGACCGTGGCCGTGAGCCGTGCCGGAGCATCGTCGCTGGCTGAAATTGCCGCCATGCGCCTGCCGTCGTTGCTCGTGCCGCTTCCAACCGCGGCGGACAATCATCAATTTCACAATGCGCGGGCGTTTGAAGCCACCGGCGCGGCGCGATTGCTCGAGCAAAAAAATGCGACGCCGGAAAAGCTGGTTGCCTTGTTGTGCGAACTGGTTGAAGGCCAGGCCGCCCGCGCGAAAATTCAAGCCGCGCTGGCGCAATGGCACACGCCCAAGGCGGCGGAACAAATCGCGGAAAGCATGCTGGCGGCCATTGCGCGGCAACAAGGGCAGGCGGGGGCACCGGCGTCAAAATGCTCCTGCGGCTGTGCCGACCAGTCCGCCAAGCAGGCGGGGCCACCGGGTGCCTGACCATGACCGATTCCATTTCAAAATGACCGATGAAAACCGGGGCGCAAATTGCCGGGGAGCTGGCCGGATGCGTTTCGCTGGCGACGGACATTTGCCGCGACGAACCGCTGGCGAAGCATACCACCCTGCGCATTGGCGGACCGGCGGACGTGTACGTCGAGCCGGCATCGGAAGCGGACCTGGTCGCGGCGGTGAAGTTTTGCCATGAACGCAGCCTGCCGTTTTTCGTGATTGGCCGCGGCTCGAACCTGCTCGTGCGCGACGGCGGTTTTCGCGGCGTGGCGATTTGCCTGGCGCAGCCGAATTTCAGCCGCATTGAGGTTGCCGGTGAACGGTTGCATTGCGGCGCGGGGGCAAAATTGAAAAATATTGCGATCGAGGCAAAACGAAACGGTCTGGGCGGCGTGGAATTTCTCGAAGGCATTCCCGGCAGCGTCGGCGGCGCACTCCGCATGAACGCGGGCGCGATGGGCGGTGCGACATTTAATGTCATCGAGTCGGTGCGGTTCATGGATCACACCGGAAAAATCCAGGAGCGCAGTCGCGCCGGCATGCCGGTGGAATATCGCTGCTGTCCGCTGCTGAAAGATCACATCGCGCTGGGCGCGGTATTCAGGTGCCTGCCGGCGCCGCGCGAGGAAATCGAAAAGCGAATGAAGGAGTTCAGCGAGAGACGCTGGGCATCGCAACCCGCCGCGCCGAGCGCCGGCTGCACGTTCAAAAATCCGGCAACGATTTCAGCGGGCAAATTGATTGACGAACTGGGATTGAAAGGCACGCGCGTCGGCGGGGCGGTGGTTTCCGCCGAACACGGCAATTTCATTGTGAACGACGGGAATGCGACGGCGCGCGACGTCTTGGAATTGATCGCGATTTTGCAACAGCGGGCAAAGACTGAACGCGGAATTGAGTTGCAAACGGAAGTCGAAATCATCGGCGCGGATTGAGCGGAGATTTTGTTGACATCCAAAATGGTTGCGTTATGGTTGCGGCATGATAACGATCACCATCAAGGGCATTTCGAAGGAAGCTCACCGCGAACTGAAACGGCGCGCGGTGACGCATGGGCGCAGTTTGAACACCGAGGCGATTGCCGTGCTGGAATCCAGCGTCCGCAGCACGCCGGTGGATGTCGAAGGCGTCATCGCGCGGGCGCGGGCGGCGCGGGCGACGATGAAATTTGTCGCGAAAGATTCCGAAATCCGGCGGTTCAAGCGGGAAGGCCGGGCATGATTGTCACGGACACAAACATCATCGCGCATTTGACCATTCGCGGTGAGTTTTCTCCGTTGGCCGAAGCAGTTTATGCTGCCGATGCGTCTTGGGCGGCTCCGCTGCTTTGGCGTTCCGAATATCGGAATACGTTGATGAAATATGTCCAACATCGCGGCATGACGATTGGGTCGGCGTTGCTTTCGTTGCGTTCGGCGCAGGAAATCATCGGCGGAAATTCGTATGACGTTTCGTCGGAAAAGGTCTTGGAACTGGCGCTGCAGTCCAAATGCAGTGCTTACGATTGCGAATATGTGACGCTGGCGCAGGATTTGGGCGTGCCGCTGGTGACGACGGACAAGCAGATATTGCGCGCGTTTCCGAAAACCGCCGTGTCCCTGGAAAAATTTGCGAAGAAAAAGTGAGCCGGAAATTGAACATCACCGTGATGCTCGGCGGCCCGAGTGCCGAGCGTGAAGTATCGCTGCGTTCCGGCGCGGCGGTGGCCGGGGCGCTGCGTTCGCTCGGCCACGAAGTCCATGAACTCGATCCGCGTGATGAATCTTGGGTTTTACCGCCTAAGACTAATGTGGTTTTTCTCGCGCTTCACGGAACCTACGGCGAGGACGGCACGGTGCAGCGGCGGTTGGACGAACTCGGCGCGCTTTACACCGGCTGTGACGCCGAAGCGAGCCGCATCGCATTTGACAAGGTGCTGACAAAACAACGGTGCGTTGAAGCCAGGGTTCCAACAGCGAAATTCCTGGTGGTGAATTCAGAAAAAATTCCGTGGCCGAAGGGTTGGCAGCCGCCATTGGTGGTGAAACCGGTGCGGCAGGGTTCGAGTGTCGGCTTGCAATTCGTCGAGCGCATCGAGGACTGGCAAAAGGCGCTGGCGGAAGCCCTGAAATTTGATTCGGAAGTTTTGATTGAGGAAAAAATTGTTGGCCGCGAAACCACCGTCGGGATTCTGGGCGACGAGCCGCTGCCGATTGTGGAGGTGCGACCCAAAGTGGGCAGTTACGATTACAAAAACAAATACACGGCCGGCCGCACGGAATATTTTTGCCCGGCGGAATTTGATTCCGCGACGACGAAACGGGTTCAAGCGGCGGCGCTCGGCGCTTTCCAGGCGATTGGCGGACGCGATTATGCGCGGGTGGACGTGATGGTGCGTGATGGCGGCGAACCAATGGTGCTGGAAGTAAACACGTTGCCGGGCATGACGGAGACGAGCTTGCTGCCGAAGGCGGCGGCCGCGGCGGGGCTGAATTACGCGCAGCTTTGCCAGCGGATGGTGGAACTGGCGCTGAAACGGAAACTGGTGACGGTGTAGCCGCGTTCGTGAGAACGCGGATCGTTGTATGGATTTACCGCGCTTTTACAAGCGCGGCTACAAAAATGGCTATGTGGTTTAGGCGCGAACAAAAAAACCGGCGGTTGCACCGCTTTCATGTCCTTGACGTGAAGCTGCGTTCCGACCAGGTGCGCGCGACGCGCACGCGGCTGGCGGCGCTGACGATGGGCATCCTGTTCGGCACGGTGTTCGGTCTTTATCTGCTCTGGCGCACGGGCGAATGGGCGCTGGACAAATTCGTCTATGAAAACTCCGAGTTTGCGGTTCAACATGTTGAGGTGAAAACCGACGGCATAATTGCGCCGGATCAACTGCGCCGATGGTCGGGCGTGAAACTCGGCGACAATTTAATTGCGCTCGATTTGACGGCGGTGAAGCGGAATCTGGAACTGGTTTCGACAATCGGTTCCGTTTCCATCGAGCGCATCCTGCCGCGCACGTTGAAAATCAGCGTGACCGAGCGTGATCCGGTGGCGCAAGTGAACGTCCCGCGCGCCGACGCGTCCGGCGGCATCGCCGTGGCGGTGTTTCAACTCGACGCGGACGGTTATGTGATGCTGCCGCTGGACCCGCGTTTGTGCGTGGTTCCGCTGGCGCAGGTGAGCGACCAGTTGCCGGTGATTGCCGGGCTTAATGTGTATCAATTGCAGCCGGGCCATCGTGTCGAATCGCCGCAAGTGCAGGCGGCGCTGGAATTGATCGGCGCGTTCGGCCATTCCCCGATGGCCGGGCTGGTGGATTTGCGGCGCGTAGATGTGTCCTTGCCGGGAGTCGTGGTCGCGACGACGGGGCAAGGCGGCGAAATTACTTTCGGTTTGAACAATTTGGAGCAACAATTGCGGCGTTGGCGCGAAATTTACGATTTGGGACAGCGCATGAACAAAGCGGTGGCGTCGCTCAATCTGGCGGTTTCCAACAACGTTCCCATCCGTTGGATGGAAACTGTCGCGGTGCCGTCCGCAACGCCCAAGACAGTCAACCCCGCAACTACCCGGAGGAAAAATGTTTGATGATTCATCCATCATCGTCGGTTTGGAAATCGGCACGTCCAAAGTCTGCGCCGTCGTCGGCGAGCGAAACGCCGACGGCTCATTGAATGTCATAGGTCTCGGCCAGGCGCGCTCGCGCGGCGTGCGCAAGGGCGAGATCGTGGACACCACGCAGGCCGAGGAGGACGTGCGCAACGCCATCGTCGAGGCCGAGCAGATGGCCGACGTGGAAATCCGGAATGTTTATCTCGGCGTCTCTGGCGCACACATCCGCGGCTTTAACAATCGCGGCGTGCATCCGGTGGTTTCCGCCGACCGCGAAATTTCCGAGGATGACGTGCAGGACGTGGTTAAAAACGCAAAGGCGATCAATTTGCCGACGGAAAACAACGTGGTCCACGCCATCCGCCAGCATTTTTTTGTGGACGGCCAGGCTGGCGTCACGAATCCCGTCGGGATGCTCGGTTCACGGCTCGAAGTGGACGTTCACGTCGTTCACGGCAACACGAACCGTCTCCAAAACGCCATCCGCCTCGTCAAAGGTTTGCAGCTGGAAGTGGATGAAATTGTTTTCAACGGCCTGGCGTCGTCACTCGCGCTGCTATCCAACGAACAAAAGGAACTTGGCGCGCTGGTCATTGACATCGGCGGTGGCACGACAGACTACGTCGTTTACACCAATGGCGTCATCCGGCACACGGGCGTTCTGGCGATTGGCGGGGATCATGTTTCCAACGACCTGGCTTACGGCCTGAAAGTGCCCTTGAGCCGCGCCGAAAAACTCAAGCTCGAACACGGCTCGGCGGTGGTGGACAAGGAAACCAAGGGTCAGACGATTACCATTACAAACGAACTCGGCCTGCCGTTGAAAACGGTCAACGTCGAACACCTGCGCCGCATCATGTCGCTGCGGCTCGAGGAAATCTTCCAACTGGTCGCGCAGGATTTGGAGCAGGCCGGACTCTTCGATTATCTGCGCGCGGGTGTTTTTCTGTGCGGCGGTTGTGCCCGCGTCCCGCAAATTGCGGCGCTGGCCGAGAAGATGATGCAAATGCCGGTGTCGCTCGGGCAGACCAATTCCATCAGTGGCCTGAAATCCGCGCTCGACCAGCCGGAATTTGTCAGCGCCATCGGCCTCGTCAAGTTCGGTTCATTCAAAACCCGCAAACGCGAAGGCAGACCGTCTCTGGCGCAGGGAATCAAGGGCGCCCTTGGGCGGTTTTTGCAGCGGCCATGAACCGCAAATGACTGATTTCCAAATCCTAATGAGCTTTTATCAAAACCCCGTAGCGGCGTCCCGGCAGAGCNNGCTCTGCCGGGACGCCGCTACGCCCAAAGAGGTTTTGAAAGAAAATTAAAAGGCTGGTCATGATTATGAAAAATAAAATTCAAGTTTCAGCGGCAATGCTCGAGCCGGCCACGGCCCCGGCGGTGAAAATCTTCGGCGTCGGCAGCGCCGGCGTCGCCATGCTCGACACGTTGAACGGCAGGGATTTTGCGGGCGCGGGTTTTGTGGCGGTCAACACCGATGCGTCATCGCTGGCGTCGTCGTCTGCAGCCGTCAAAATTC
The DNA here is from genome assembly GCA_003134375.1 of Limisphaerales bacterium. Taxonomy (GTDB): domain Bacteria; phylum Verrucomicrobiota; class Verrucomicrobiia; order Limisphaerales; family UBA11358; genus UBA11358. Next base: position 17,503 of record PLAY01000095.1, read on the forward strand.
AACTTGAAACGAAATTGCTGCGCGGCCTGGGCACCGGCGGCGATCCGGAACGCGGCCGCGCCATTGCCGAGGAACAATTTGCCACGCTCAAGACCGCGTGCGCAGGGGCGGATGTTGTGTTTATGATTGCCGGTCTGGGTGGCGGCGCGGGCAGCGGCATCAGCCCCGTGCTCGCGCACGCGGCGAAGGAAGCCGGTGCGCTGGTGCTGGCGTTTGTGACGCTGCCGTTCACGTGCGAGGGCAACCGCCGCCAGCAGCAGGCAGAGCAGGGACTCGACCAGCTCAAGTCCGTTGCCGACGGCGTCATCTGCCTGCCGTGCCAGAAGACCTTCAAACTGATTGACGAGAACACCAGCGTGCTGGACACGTTCCGCATCACCGACGGGCTGCTCGTTGAAAGCGTGCGCGGCGTCTGGCATTTGCTTACGCGGAAGGGTTTGATCCGGATTCATTTCGACGATTTGTGCGCGCTGCTGCGTGACCGCCATTCTGAGAGTGTGTTCGCCTGCGTTGAAGCCACCGGCCCGGCGCGCGCGCGCGAGGTCGTCGAAAAACTGATTGCGCATCCGCTGCTCGACGAGGGCCGGGCGCTGGCTGAATCCAGCGCGGTGCTGGTGAGCCTGATGGGTGGGAAGGAACTGGCCATGGCCGAGGTGAATCGCGTAATGGAACAAATCGGCCGTCAATGCGAACACGCGCAAATCATCATGGGCGCGGCCGTGGACGAAACGCTGAAAAACCGTTTGTCCGTGACGGTGATCGCGGCCAAACCAGGACCGGTTCCCATGGAATTGCCTCCCCTCGGCGCGTCCGATGATTCAGGTGAACAGGTGACTGGGCGCGGCGTAATTGCACGGTCGGGTTCGCGTTGCGGTTCACCGTCAATGACACCGGAGCAGCGCGAACAGTCGGTGGCCAGAAACAGTGGAACTCATGCGCGGAAAACCGGTCCCAAAATGCGCCAGGCGCAGTTGTCGCTGGCGATCATTTCCAAAGGACGTTTTGACAAAAGCGAGCCGACGATTCACAAGGGCGAAGACCTCGACATCCCGACCTACGTCCGCCGCGGCGTGGCGTTGAATTGAATTTTGATCAGTTGGTCTTCGACCAGGCAATCAACGTGCCGTTGGTGTCGAAGGTCAATTGCAGCATCTCGTTGTTGATGCTGGCTCCGATGGATTGGCCTGCGCCGAAATCGTTGTTGCCATAATAGGACATGCCGCTATTGAAGCGGGGAGCGACCGGGGGTTGGACAAACCATTTGTACACGACTTTGCCGTCGCTGAGTCTGGCCTGCCGGTCCGGCGGACCGAAGTCGGTCACCGCTTGGGCATAGGTGTAATGCCCTACGCGGCTGTCCCAGTTAACCGGCGGTGTTGCGCAGCCGGTGAGAAACGCGACGGCCAAGATGACCGGCAAAGTAAATTTCGCGGCGCAGTTCATTTCTATCAATAAACTTAGCAGAACACATGCCATTTGCAATAACGTCTTTCGGAGAAAAAGTGGAGCGCGGACAGCTTGTCCGCGTGTTGGAGTTCAAGCTTCAATCGTATCTATTCAATTAAACCACGGATAGGAAAGGGATTTCAGCCAAGCAAAAACAAGTTCACCCATAACCGAGACTTTCCGGCTTCGCTAAAGAAACCTTTTGCTTGGTCTTAATCCGTGTTCATCCGTGGTTAAAAGGTTTCTCGGCGTCCCTACCGATCTTCCTTCCGCGGAAACAAAGGCGCCGGTTCGCCGATTTTGCGGCCGGCGGGCAAACCGCCCCAGGTCGCGGCGTCGAGTTTGTCCGGTGTGCCGGTCAAACCAAGCTGCGCGTAAATTTTCACCGCCGTCCCGGGGAGGAACGGCCAGAGCAAAACCGCCAGCACCCGGCACGTCTCCGTCAGATTGTAGAGCACTTCGTCGAGCCGTTTGGCCTGCGCCAGGTCTTTGGCCAGCTTGAATGGCGCAGTCTGGTCCACGTATTGATTGGCGCGGGTGACGAGTCCCCAGATGCTTTGCAGCGCGGACTGGAGCTGATTTTGTTTGAGCAATGCGCGCGTTTCATCCGCGACTTTCGCGGCGGCGGCGGCCAGTTCATCGTGTTTGGCCGGCACGACGCCGTTGCGGTAACGCTTCAGCATTGAGAGCGAGCGGTTGACGAGATTGCCCAAACCATTCGCCAGTTCAGCCTGATAACGTGACTTGAATCCGGCGTCGGTCCAGTTGCCATCCGGGCCAATGTCCAATTCGCGCAACACGTAAAAACGAAAGGCATCCAGGCCCCATTCGTCAATGACCGCAATCGGATCAACGATGTTGCCGGTGCTTTTGCTGATTTTCGCGCCGTCCTTCTGCCACCAGCCATGCACGAGGATTTGTTTCGGCAGCGGCAGCCCCATCGCCTTGAGCATGATCGGCCAATAGACGGCGTGAAATTTCACAATGTCCTTGCCGATGACGTGAATGTCGGCGGGCCAGAGGTAAAGCGGCGAGGGATGAGTGCGGGCTGACGGGGACAGGGCGGACAAGACGGTTGGATCGCCGTGGGCGGCAGCGATACTGATGTAATTCACCAGCGCGTCGAACCAGACGTAGGTGACAAAATCCTTGTCGAAGGGCAGGGGAATGCCCCAGTTCAAACGCGCCGCCGGACGCGAGATGCACAGGTCTTCCAACTCGTTGTTCTTGAGAAAACCGAGCACCTCGTTGCGGCGATGATCGGGCTGGACGAACGTTGGGTTCGCCGCCAGGTAATCAATCAACCATTGCTGATGCGCGTTCAGCTTGAAGAAATAATTCTCCTCCTGCAGTTCGATGACTTCGCCGTAGCTGGGATCGAACGTTCCATCCGGACGGCGGTCCTTCTCGGTCAGGAAGGTTTCCTCCTTCGTCGAGTAAAAGCCCGAGTAGGTTTTTTTGTAAATCTGGCCGGCCTGATACACCTTCGCGAGGCCGGCCTGGACGATTTCCTTGTGTCGTGGATCGGTGGTACGGACGAAATCGTCGTTGGTCAGTTCCAGTTTTTTGGCGAACGCCTGCCAGTCCGCCGCCAGTTTGTCGCAATATGCCTGGGGCGTTTTTCCTTCGGCGACGGCGGCCTGCTGGACCTTCTGGCCGTGTTCGTCAAGGCCGGTCAGGAAAAAAACTTCCTGACCCAGGCTGCGCCGCGACCGCGCGATGACGTCGGCGACGATTTTCTCGTAGGCATGGCCGAGGTGCGGCTGGCCGTTGACGTAATCAATGGCGGTGGTGATGTAAAACTGTTTGTTCATCAAGGCGGACAGTGTGAAGGACAAACGCGGTGTTGGCAATCCTGCGGCTTGCAGAGCGGTGAGATATTTTAGCTAAACTGCGGGTTGCGAGTTTTCCACAATAGGTCATCTCCCGTCGAATGACCAATGACTAAACCGTAATGCCTAAAGAATGACGAAGCCCGAATGACAAATGATTTCCGGTTCGCGGACATTCAGGATTGGTCATTGGGAATTCTTTAGTCATTCGGATTTAGGAATTAGTGATTTCCGCCTCCATTCACCCCGCTATTTCAACCAAGCGGCAAACGCGCTGTCGCGGGGCGAGCAAAAC
>PLAY01000179.1 GCA_003134375.1 Limisphaerales bacterium
ACATCGCGGCTTTCAATCGTCTTGGCGATCAATCCGATTTCCTCGCGCATCTCCTGCAACGTCGCCAGCGAATCGGCATTGGCCGAAATCATCCGGCTGGGGATGCGCTCGACGTAATGGGCATACACGTCGAGCACCAAGAAAAGCTGCGAGAAAAACTGGCCGCTGTCGCCGTCAGCGAAGCGATGATATACCTCCCGTGCCATTTCCCGCTTTTCAGCGGGATAGGTGGCGAGCATTTCTTCAAAAAGATTGGGTTCGGTCATAACGCTCCTTTCAATTCGTGAGATTTACTTTCGCGCCGCGCTTGGCGGACAACGGTTCGCCGATGGGCGGCATGATTTTGGGTTTGATGCTGGCCGCTTCAACGGCGGGCAGCAGTTTGGCCGCAATCTGGTCGTATTGATTGAACATGGTGGCGAGCCAGTCTTGCAACACGCCCCGCGCCATGATGTCCAAGCCAAGCCCGTCGTTGCCGATGGCTTCATTGAACGGGATGCCGCGCTGCTGGTCGGCCTCCAGCCTGGCCAGCCGGAGTTTTACAAATTCCGACAGCACCGGCACGGTGATGGTGACTGCGCCTTGGTCGAACAGTTCCTTTTCCAGCGGGCTGCCGTCAAACATCCGGGTTTTGGCCGCACGGGCCGGATTGCGGACAATCACATAATCCACCTGCCTGCCGCAGAACTGGCAGACGGCGTCGAGGTTGGTCATCACGTCCAAATCATCGAATGGAAATACCATGAGCGTGATGCCGATGTTCTGCGCGCTGGCGATGTCAAAGAAATGCGTGGCAGCGAGTGCCTTCATCATTTGCGTGTCCAGATGCGCCCGTGGATCAACCAAGGTGACGGGTTTGGCCGTGGTCTTCCGCAGGATGGAAATGAGTTCGTCCAAGTCTTCGGCTTGGCCGTTTAACGGCGTCAGCTTGACCTGGCCGGGGAACAATCGGGATAGGGTGCGGTTGTCCCCGTCCAGATCAAATCCCTGCCATTGGATGCCACGTTGATTAAGCCAGCACGCGCGGGCGGCGGCTTCGATGCTTTTACCCATGTTTCCTTTGGCCTGCATGGGCAGTATCAGGCGATGTTTCGTTGTTTTCATATATCGAGGTTGAACCGATGTTGGTTGTTTTTTGTTGCCGGTGTTTGGATGGGAAATGATTTCGCAGCCGATTCCTCAACTGATTCCGTAGCTGGGAGCGGATCGTTGCTGCGTGGCCGGCGGGCGATTGTCCGCTGACAAAAACGATGAACGGCGCTCAACGTGATTTGAACGCCATGCTCATTGAGCCATTGGGCAATCTGCCGATGCGTCCAATGCTTGCGGCGCAACGCAAAGATGGCTTCACGATGCGTTTCCAATTTGCTGCGCGTTCTGCGCGCCTGTTCGGTTTCGGCTTGTGGTTGCAAATTCATATTTGCTCCGCTTTTTCAGCCCCAATAATTCGGTCGGACGTTCGCGCGAATTTTGCGCGAAATTCGCGCGAACGCGCGGCGCTGGCCGCGCCCCTCTAGCTGTGCTAAGGGAAGATGTCTGACCGAATTATTGATGCTTTGAACTGTCTTCATAGCTGTGTGTTACCGTTGCCATGAAGGTATAACCATTGAACCGTTTAGGCTTACCGAGTAGTGGGGGTAAACGTTCGGGGTATGCGCGAATAGTGCCTTCAGGGGGATGACGAGGCGCAATTTCCGGTTACAGTGGCCTCTATGTTACGAGTCATTGCCAGTCGGAATGCGAAGGAATACTTCGCTCAATCCTTGAAGCGCGAAGATTATTACAGTGAAGGTCAGGAGGTCAGCGGCGATTGGCATGGCATGGCAGCGGTGAGATTGGGTTTATCAGGGGCGGTGACTCAAGCTGACTTTGATTCCCTGTGTGACAATAAAATTCCTGGGACTGACGAACGGTTGACGCAACGGAACAAAAGTAATCGCACGGTCGGCTATGATTTTAATTTCCATTGTCCAAAGTCCGTTTCGGTTGCCTACGAATTCACCAGAGACGAGCGCATTTTGGGCGCCTTCAAATTATCGGTGAACCAAACGATGCGGGAGATTGAATCGGAAATTAAAACACGGGTGCGGAAAAACGGGGCAGATGAGAATCGAACGACGGGCAACATGGTTTGGGCGGAGTTCGTTCACTTCACCGCGCGTCCGGTCAACGGCGTTCCCGATCCGCATCTGCACGCGCACTGCTACACTTTCAACACGACCTGGGACGATGTGGAAAAGAAATGGAAGGCCGGGCAGTTCCGTGATTTGAAAGGTGATGCGCCGTATTTCGAGGCGGCGTTCCATGCGCGGTTTTCAAGGCAACTGGCGGAATTGGGTTATCGCATCGAACGGACGGCCAAAGGTTGGGAGCTGGCCGGTGTGCCCCAGCGTGTGATTGACGAATTTTCCAAACGGTCGGAGCAAGTAGAACAAAAAGCGAAGGAATTGGGCATCACGTCGGCCAAACAAAAGGATGGCCTGGCCGCTTTGACCCGCGAACGCAAACGGAAGGACATCGAAAAATCAGAACTGCGTGAACTGTGGGATAAGCGGATTTCGGCGGATGAGCGCGCGGCGATTCAAAACAACCTGCGCCATACGACTGCTGACGCGCCGAAAGTTTCCGAAATGAAGGCGATGGATTTTGCCGTCACGCATTGCTACGAACGCGCCTCCATCGTCACCGAAAAGGAATTGCTCCGGCACGCGCTGCGCTTCGGGGTGGGTGATGTGGACGTGGAACAAATCAAACGCCAGCTTATGCGCGATGAGCTTATCAAGGAAAACGTGGACGGTCGGCAATGGCTCACGACTAAGGAAGTGCTGGCGGAAGAAAAGCGGCTGATTGATTTTGTTCAGGATGGAAAGGGGAGATTCAAGCCGCTCGGTTCTGGCAAGTATCAATTTGTAAATCCAAAGCTTTCAGATGAACAGCGAAACGCCGTGCTTCATGTTTTGCAAAGCACGGATCGTGTCACGGCCGTTCGCGGTGGCGCTGGCACAGGCAAGACGACGATGATGCGCGAAACCGTTGCCGCCATTGAATCCACCGGTCAGAAGGTTTTTACGTTCGCACCGTCGGCGGAAGCCTCGCGCGGTGTCCTGCGGTCGGATGCCGGATTTGCCAATGCCGAGACGGTCGAGGCATTGTTGCAAAATTCAAAACTCCAAGCACAGGTTCGCGGGCAGGTGATTTGGATTGATGAGGCGGGTTTGTTGAGTGTTCGCACACTGGCGCGGGTGGTTGATTTCGCCGAAAAAGAAAACTGCCGGATCATACTTTCGGGTGACACGGCGCAGCATCGCGCCGTGGAACGGGGCGACGCGCTCCGGCTGCTGGAACGACATGCTTGCCTGCAAGCGGCTGAATTGACGCAAATCCGGCGGCAGAAGGCCGACGCGCACAAGGCCGTGGTCGCCGATCTGCGGGCGGGCAATCTGGAGAATGCTTTCAACCGATTGAACCGGCTCGGAATGTTACGGGAAATGGATGCTGACAAACGGCATGAAGCATTGGCGGCGGATTATGTCATCGCCGTAAAAAAGGGTAAATCAGCTTTGGTCATCTCCCCCACTCATGCCGAGGGCGAGCGCGTCACGCGCGAAATCCGCGCGAAATTAAAAACCGCCAAGGAACTCGGCGCTGACGAACGTGAACTTGTTCAACTCAAAAATTTGCAATGGACTCAAGCGCAACGTGCCGATGCCCAAAATTATCAGGCCGGGCAGGTTGCACAGTTCCATCAAAACGCGGCTGGCTTCCGGCGCGGTGAACGGGTTGCGGTGAAAACACGCGGCGCCGGCGGCATTATCATCGAGCGGCAAAATGGCGAAACAACATTGCTGCCGCTGAATCAGGCGGCGCGTTTCCAAGTTTATGAGTCCCGCGAAATCGTCCTGGCCGCCGGCGATTGGATTCGGATCACCCAAAATGGGTTCACCGAGGACAAACGGCGGCTCAACAACGGTGATTTGAAGCAGATCAAAGGATTCACCAAGGACGGCGACATCAAGCTGACAAACGGCTGGGTGGTTTCAAAAGATTACGGCAACCTGACGCATGGCTATTGCCTCACATCGTATAGTTCGCAGAGCAAGGGCGTGGACTGCGTGTTCGTGGCCGAAAGCTCGGAGTCGTTCCGCGCCGCCGGGCGCGAGCAATTTTATGTCTCGGCCAGCCGGTTCAAAGAGGCTCTTAAAATTTACACGGATGACAAACGCCAGTTGCTGGAGGCCGTCCGCAAATCCTCGCACCGGCCTTCGGCGACGGATTTGGTCACTAAGGAAATTTCCGAATCAGCCGATGAGGCGGTGACAAAAAAGCCATTGCAGCCGGTGGCGCAGGTGAATGTTGGAAACCTCCAAAGGTTAATGCTCGCAAAACAAAAAACGAACTGGCTGAGAAATCAGCATCGGAAAGGGGTTAAGATTTGAAACTGACGGTCAGATACCAATTTTCAAAACACCGATGCTGTTGAGCGCGCGTTCTCCCATTTTCCGCCTCGCCCCAAATGGTTAACCAAGTTAACTGATTTGCGGCTGCTCCGCGCCAGTCAATTCCTTAATCTCCTCCGCGAGCTTTTCCGCCTGCTGTCGCAATTCAGCACTTTCCTTTTCCAGCAACTTCTTTCTCTCCGCCGCAAGTTCTTCCAACACGCCGGGCTTTTGCTCGCTAATCCGGCAAAGCTCGTAATCGGGGCTTTCGCGCAACTGGTTCAGTGATTCGATCACACTGATGATTTCGAGTTGCAACGTCTCGAACAGCCGCCGCAACTGGCCGATTTCCGCCGCATCGCTGAAATCGAGGCTCGCCCAGCCCTGGCGCAGAATGAAGCCGTGCGGGTCATCCGCAATTTCGCGCAGCGTCTGGATGTCGCCGCTGTCCTTCGCCCGGTTGATGGCCGCCGTCAGCTTGTGATACGTTTCCAGCTTTTCCGGCTCATGCGCGAAGCGGTCGGGGTGATACAACTTGACCAGTTTCTTCCACAGCCGGTTCAACTCAACTTCCTCCTCCGGCGTCAACTGCTTCTTCCCGGCCACGGCCGCCGCCGTTTCCTGATAATCCTTCTCGGATTGCGCCCGGGCTTTGGCGTAATTCTCCTCCGCCTGCCGGGCTTCCTCGTCACCGCCGCGAACCAGCGAATCCAGAAACTTCTTCCGATAATCCACAATCAGCCGGAGCCGGTCGCGCTTCTGGTAATGCTCGCGCAACCGCCGGAAAAGAACCGCCTGCATCGCGTCCACCCGCGATTTTTCCCGGGTGTAACTGGACTCCAATTCCGCCAGCCGCGCCCGCGCGCCGGCCACAAGCTGACGGAGCTGCTCCAATTCCGGATTGATATAGACGACGATTGCAGCGACCCCGATTCCGGGTGGCGATTTGACCCGCTTTTTGCCTTCAATTTCCGGCGGCGCAAACATGGCGCTATCAATTGCCGGTTCCGTTTTGACTTCGAGTTGCCGCAAATACCAGCGGCCCATTTTCGCGCTGCGGGCATTGGAAGAACCGGCCAGCCAGTCCAGCCAGCGGCGCAATTCCGCATCCTTCCGGGCTTCCTGAAACAACCGCCCCTTGTGTTTTCCAAAGGCAATCCGGGATGGAAACCATTCTTCCGCCGCATACGCCGCCAGTTTTTCCCACGTATCCAAACCGCGATGCTCGGCGATGGGACAAAGCACCTGCGCGAACAAATCCACGACCGTTTGCACGTCGCCCAGCGCCGTGTGCGCGCCGCGCTCCGGCAGGCGGTAATACTGCCGCAACGTTTGCAGCTTGCAGTTGCCGGCGGGCACGGGATCGAGCAGACGCTGCGCCAGCCGCAGCGCGCAGAGACCCTGGCTGCCGATGGGCGAAATGCGCAGCCGTTTCCACTCCGGTTTCAACACTTCATCCAGATCGTATTCCAGATTGAACGAAACAAGCGGCAGGTTGCCCGCATATTCGGCAAATTCGCGATAGACCTGATGCGCCGGCTCGCCGTCGCGCTCCAGAATTTCGCGGGTGTAGCCGTGAACACGGGATGCCTCGGCAGGAATCTCCTGGTTTTGATTCAGCAGCTTGCGGAATGGTTCACCCTCCGGCGACCAGCCGCGCATCCGTTGCGCCGCCAACTCGACCACAAAAACGGGCGCAGATAAACCCGTCGTTTCAGTGTCCAAGAGGATCCAAAGTTTACTGTTCATGGTGCTCGCTGAGCAGTGATTTTGAGGGCAGCTTCAAAAGCCGTCCGGAATTCTTTATACGTGTAAGGTTTGGACAGAAATGAGACGTTGAGATTCGGGCTCCAGTCACACCTCACAGCTTGAACCCAAACCGGTTCTCCAGAGTCTTCATAGACACCAAGCACCGCAGATATAACCAGGATGGGATACTTGACTTTTCTCTCAGCCAGCCGCGTCAGCATCTCTTTGCACGAAATTCCAACGTGCTGAATATCCGTAATAAAAAGATCGGGGGCGGTGCGTGATAATTCCTGCCAAGCATCAAGAGCATCTCCAAATTCCAGTATTTCGACCCCATGATGCAAAATACTCTTGAGCATTACCACACAGGATCGTCTCGGCCCTTCTTCGTCATCCAGAACAACGATTCTCAATGCTCGCTCATAGCGGGGCTGAGGCGCGGTCTCCACCGATTTTTCGATTGTAATGCGCCGTTTTTTTAGAGCTGTCTCCACTGCCTTCAAAAAAGTTAATTGGTTAAAAGGTATTTGCAGGAGTGAAATATTCAGACCCTGATTGGAGAAATCCCGGACCCAAGGTTCTGAACTATCCCCCCAGCCAGAAAGCACAATAATCGGACATGTTGCCTTTTTGTCTGCCAGGCGGCGGATTATCTCTTCACCCATCATCCCCGCCATTACGTCGAGCGTGATCAGGAGATCAGGGGTTGTTCTTGACAACTCTTGCCAAGCTTCGTCACCGCGTTCAAATTCAAGTATTGTGACCCTCTCAAATTGTTTCTCAAGAATACGCTTGATGAGCACACGTGGGGCCTCTTCGTAATACACGATAAACACTCTCAGCGGATGAGGCTTCGTCTTTCGCACCAGCGTCAGTGTATCCGTAACCATGCCGGAGAGGATGCGTTTTGCGCCCGGCTCCGCTTTTTCAAGCGCACCCGGCGGTCTTGGCACCAGTGCAAAATCATTTTTCTCGCTCATAGCGCCAATTCCGCCAGACACGCACGCGCACCAGCCGCAAGCTGACGCAATTGCTCCAACGCTGGACTAGAGTAAACGATTGGATCGGTGGTTTTCAATTTTTTGCCGATCGAAATTCGCGGTAGCGATGTTCGCCTTCTTGGAATTGTTCTGGTGATAATAAAGCTCGAATTGAAATTACCGATTCAGATGCAACCTCGTGACCTCGCTCTGCGGCGATGCGAACCCATTTGTAGGCTTCTGTGTGGTCTTGTTGGACACCAAAGCCCCCGTCATAACAGTAGCCAAGAAAGAATTGTGCATTCGTATCTCCCTGCTCGGCAGCTTTACGAAACAACTTTACCGCTTCTGCGTAGTCCTGCGGCACGCCTTCGCCAGTGTGATAGCTCCAGCCAAGGCTGCACTGTGCCACAGCGTGATTCTGTTCTGCAGCTTTACGATACCACTGTACAGCTTCCACACGATCTTTGAGCACACCAAAGCCATTTGCGTAGCATTTGCCCAGATTGCATTGAGCCTCGGCGTGATTTTGCTCGGCGGCTTTGCGAAACAACTTTACCGCCTCCGTATAATCTTTAGACACGCCTTCGCCATTAACATAACAGCCACCTAGATAACTTTGAGCCTCAGCGTCATTCTGCTCGGCAGCCTTGCGAAACCACTTCACGGCTTCCGCATAATCCTTCGACACGCCTTTGCCATTAACATAACAGCCGCCTAGATTGCATTGAGCTTCAGCGTGATTCTGCTCAGCGGCTTTGCGATACCATTTTACCGCTTCTAAAAAATTCTTCGGCAAGCCATTACCATTAGCGTAACAGACGCCCAGACTGAATTGAGCATAGGCAAAATTCTGTTCGGCTGCTTTGCGCCACCATCTCACCGCTTCCAACACCTCCTGCTCCACGCCTTTGCCCTTGTCGTAGCAGAAGCCCAGACAATACTGTGCGGCAGCATATTCTTGTTCTGCGGATTTGCGAAACCACTTAACGGCTTCGGTGTTATTCTGCTGAACGCTTAAACCCTTTTGATAACACCAGCCGAGATTGAACTGCGCTTCGGCATCTCCCTGTTCTGCCGCCACACGAAACCACTTCACCGCTTCGGTGTAATCCTGTTGAACACCAAAGCCCTCATCGTAGCAGTGGCCGAGATTGCATTGTGCTCTGACATCCCCTTGAGCGGCAGCTTCGCGAAACCACTTCATCGCTTCGGTGTAGTTTTGTTGAACGCCAAAACCATTTTGGCAGCACCAGCCGAGATTGTTTTGCGCTTCTCGATGTCCTTGTTCGGCAGCTTTACGAAACCATTTCGCCGCTTCGACGAAATCTGGCGGCTTGCTAAAGTAAGCTTCGCACCCCTTACCAAATTGTGCCTGTACATTTTCGATTGATGCCAGTGCAAGCATATCCGCGACCATGCCGGAAAAAATATGTTTCGCGCGGGGCGGAGCGTTTTCCATTCCGCTTTGAGGTCGTCGAACCAGGGCAAAACCGTTTTTCTCATTTGTGGTGCTCATAAATCAGTTTTCTCCAATTACCTCCTTGATAGAATTCCGTTGCCAAGTTCTGCAAGATACTTGGCAAGAAATGGAATCTCTTGAATCTCGCTAATTACAATGCGCATCTCATTCTTCTTACTGATGCACGCATCAGCGAAGATTGCAGGCAGAGAATGGCTGGTGACGTAAAACTGAAACAACATTCCATTGATGACAACACAGTAGCAATGCTTGCCGTCGCTTTTCATGTGCATTGGTTGTGAAATCCAATCTGGGGGAAGCTTATTATCATGAACAACAGCCATCAGGCATGGGTATTGCAGCGGTTCAAGCGGGTCTTCATTCAGCAAAGCAAGTCGAAGAATTTCTTCATGTCTGCTGCCAAGATTCACGAGCGAGAAAAAATGCACGCTGCTGACTCCCATTCGCCACAGCAGTGAAAGAAGAAAAAGACGAAATTTGCGGTAATCGAGGTTCGACAACTTAAGAAGTGGTCCATCGGGCTCGATTTGAATGCCAATGCCCTGGCAGAAAGCTTCTTTGGCATATTTTTCCCAAACCGAGAATTTTTGTTCGCATGCCTTGCATAGAAGCTTTTCATAAATTCCTTTTTGCTTAAACCGTTCTGGCTCGGCAGCGTCAAATGGAACAGTGTGAAATCTGTGAAATTTATCGTAAAGTTCTGTGTAAAAGAATTCAGGAATGACGTGTGAATTCTGAAGCGGGCTATTGGATTGGCAGAGCGCACAACTCATATTTTCTTCCTTCGTGTATAGCACGCCAGCGTCTGATGCGAAAGTGTATTCAAACCAGATTGCCCACGCCGCCGCCGCAAGGATTCCTTCATAGCCAAATCAAAAGGCGCGCTTTGCGCCGCGTCTCTGATTCGTCATTGGCGCCCGGCGCCGGCGGCGCCGGCGGCACCGGCGCGGATCGAACCGTGGCTGGGCTAGCGCGGTGGCCAATTCTGCGCGACCCCCCTTTTGCAGCCCCGGATCGTAAAAACTCACCGTGGCCAACGTGTTGCCTAACGCCAACGTGCGGCTGGACGCCACCGGTGACGCCGCAAGAAGATCATCACCACTTGACTGCTAAACATAAGCGAGCAAAATTGGACAGAATTATGCAAACCTTGAATGCAGACCAAGTTGCCAGGCTGGTAAAGTCCATGCCGGAAAAAACCGCTTTTGACTGGAAGACGGATTTCACATTGCTGCAAGACGACGAGAAAAAGGGGGAGTTTCTCAAAGACCTCTCTGCCATTGCCAATGCGTGTGTGGACTCTTGCGGTTTTATCATTTATGGGGTGGACCCTCGAAAGCCAGACCCAATTTTAGGAATAACAGTGCATTATGACGACGCTAATTTACAGCAATTCGCCAGAGGGAAAATTGAACCATTGCCAGAATTTCTTTATTACGAAGTGCCTGTGAATTCCAAAACGCTGGGCGTTCTTCAAATAAATCCCACACGTCATCGTCCGCATATAATTTCCGTTAACTTGGGGAAAGTTCGCAGAGGGCAAATTTTGATTCGACGCGGCTCTTCGACTGATGGTGTTGCAATAAAGGATCTTATAGAATTCTTCTACGGACCGACCAGCACCTATTTTCCGCAGGTCATAAAAAAGATGCAAGCAAATGCACAGCAACTAAGGGCAAGCGTTGAATATATGCGAGAATTGCGAGCACAGGGAAACGACGCTCTCCGCGACGCAGAAATTGTTGTAGGTGCGCCGAAAGGGTCGCTGGGAGCTATTTGGTAACATCCTTCAAATACCACAACGCCCGCTCGCCCATCCCAAAATGACGGAATGCCCGGCGACTTTCCTTGACGAACCGATATTGGCCGCCACCGCAAGAATTCCTTCATGGTTTGAATTTATCCGGCGTCCGCGCCTGCTTAACCGTATCCAGGCAAAAGATTTTCAACGCAAAGGTGCAAAGGTGCAAAGGCGCAAAGGTTTGAAAAACCATTTTTGGCGGTCTTGGGCGTAGCCGTTTGGTGAGCGCAAGTTGCCAACCGCCCTCGTTCGGGCTTGCCCCCCAGCGAGGATGCCGAGCGCCGCAGGCGAGATGCCCGCGCTAGCCATCGGCACGCTTCGGTCGGCGGTTCGGGCGAACAGAAAAAGTGAAACGCCGGCGAAGAGACGGCGGGAACGGAGCCGGAGAGCAACGACCTCGCCGTGCCGCTGACGGAAGCTGGACGCGGATGCGTTTCCCATGCTGGGCCGCGACGAGCGCGCGTTACGCCACAGCGGAACGTGCGTTGGTCCCGGCCCACCCGCACTTGCATTCCAAGCGAATTGTGCTAATTGTCAAATTGAGACAGGGCGAAAGTCTGGATTCTCTCTTTTGGCTAGATCTGGCGAAAGCCGGTTCGATGATGCCCCTTAATCCCATAATGGGTCAGGCAAATGCCTGCATAGCGAAAGCGCCCCTCAAATGAGGCTTATCTGGCGAGAGTTGACCGCCGGTTTGCGGTCGGCTTGATGACCCCCACTTCCCAACGGCATGGCTTTGCCATGCCTTGGGAGGTCGGTTTTGAATCCTGATGTGCCGAAAAGTTGTGATGAATTCATTACAACCTTCACTTCGGGTTTTGCATAAAGTTGACGTAAAAAACGAAAGAACAATTATGGAAATATCAAATGACGCGCCGGATCAAGAGGCCCCGACGATCAAGCAATGCGCGTTCGCCCTGGGGCTTCACGAGTTCAGCCTGTTCTCACGCATCCAAGCGGGCGACATCACCCCCACAAGGCTGCGGTCGGGCATCATGGCCATTCCCGTCAGTGAACTGGAACGGCTCGCAAAATTGCCAATTCATTCGCTGGTCATGCCGCCGGAAAAACCGGCGGCGGTTTTGCCTGACAGTCGGTTGGGTATTAAAAGGGAACATTATTTTTGCACTTGGATGATACGGGATGGTGAACAGCAGGAATACGTTGTGCCGGGTGATTTTCGCCATTACACCGAAACTGAAGTCAAAGGCTACCGCGCCGCCTTCAGCACCATCGCCGACGAATTTGAATCTCTGACTGGCTTAAAAAAACAATTGGAAAAACCTGCCTCGCCTTCGCCTGAAAAGGAAATTTGCACTTCACAGCTTGGCGTCTGGCAGGTGCGTTCAACGCTGTTGAATCTCGGCCAGAGCAACATCCTGCTGTGCCAGCAGCAAAACGAATTCGCGGTGATTGAACGATTCCGGGATGAATCGCCCTACGCCAAGGCCAACGGCAACGCGGAGATTACGCTGGAGGGAAATGATGCCCGCCAGTTGGCGGCGGCTTTTAATGCCAATACGAAACACACGCTCGAATTCATGGCCAGCAACCAGGTCGCCATGGCGCAGAAGGTGATTTGGGAGCAGTTTCCTGATCATCGTCCCGGCCATCTGGTGGCGGCGATTTCGGAGCGTTGCAGGTTGGCGGTCACGAACGAGGAAACGATTTCGCAGACGCACAAGCTGAACCAATCCACCGGCGGAGGCATGAGAATTTAAGGAGGTCGCATGAACCCGAACATGGAACGTTTTTTGAATTTGAAGACGCATCCCGAACGGCTGACGGCGGAAGAGGCGGCGTGGATGCTGGGATTTTCCGCCCATGAAATCCCGATTCTGATCTCCAAGAATTTGTTGAAGCCGCTGGGACATCCGGCGCACAACGGCCCGAAACATTTTCTGACGGCGGCATTAAAAGATTTGGAGCGTGACGAGAAGTGGCACAGCAAGGCCGCAGATGCCGTCATGGAATACTGGCGATACAAAAATGGCCGGAAGCAGGACTCGACGGACACCCGGCAGCCGTCGCGTCTGCAAACCCAAAATGCCGGTGCGTAAGACTGGTCTGGAAAACAGGCGCGGGCGGAGAATCATCCGCCCGCGCCTTGCCGCTTACACGGCAGCGGCCATTGCCGGTGTTTCGACACGCAAGCCGGTGAACTTCGCCCGTTGCCGTTCGTATTCGCCCAGCGACGGCAGTTCCACTTTGGCTTTGCGCGAATAGGCGCGGTGGACGGCCTTGCTGTTTTGCCCCAAATGTTCCATCGCAAAGCGTTCGGGATAACCGGCGGTCTTCGCCCGTTCCGCCCACGCATAACGGTAGCTGTGCAGCGTCACGCCTTTGATTTTTAGGCCGACACAGCGTTGCTTGAACTCGGTGGCACGGTCGCCCGCGCGGACGCTCCGCAGATATGGGAACAATGGGCCGTTCCCCGGCAGGTCCCGCAGGATTTCCGCCACGTCTTCATCGAGCCGCATGATGGCAACCGAGCCGGTCTTCTTGCGGGCATAGCTGATGACATGGTTTTCCCAATCAACATTCTCCGCCTCAAGAAACGCAAGGTCGGATTGCGCCGCGCCCAAGTGCCACGCCAGTTGGTAGAACGCCTTGCGTTCGGGATTCAGTTCGCGGGCAACGATGGCCTGATGTTCCGCCAGGGTGATGCCGCGCTTTTCCTTGAACTTGATGGCGGGCCAGCGTTTCTTGGGCAGCACCGGCCACGGCAGCCAGTTCATGTCGAGGGCGAAGTTGTGAACCCGGCGCAGATAAATGTTGGTGGACACCGAGCCAGTCTCCAAGACTTTCAGAAAATGCTCGGCCTGGGTTTCCAGCACGACCAGATTGCGGATGGAATCGAACGCCGTGTCCTTGATGGCG
Source organism: Limisphaerales bacterium (assembly GCA_003134375.1). Classification (GTDB taxonomy): domain Bacteria; phylum Verrucomicrobiota; class Verrucomicrobiia; order Limisphaerales; family UBA11358; genus UBA11358. The sequence continues at coordinate 13,330 of PLAY01000179.1, forward strand.
GTCAGCCAGCGATGATGCGTTTCGCCGGTTTTGAGTTTGGGGATTTCGTTCATGACGTGCTGCCATGTCCGGGTGGCTCCGGTGGGGTCGCCCGCCTTCCAATAGACGCGAGCCAAATGCAAGCTGAACGCCGGGGCGTCTTCGTTTTCGTTCTTGGCCGCGACGAGACGAAAGGCTTCATCCTTGTCGCGGGTCTTGAGGGTTGCCTGTTTGCCGGTCTGGTGGTCTTCGTAGTAGAAGACGCCCCAAGGGCGGAGGAATACGCTGTAACGTTGTTTCATGTTCTCTTTCATGGTTAACCATGCAGCCGGTCCCAAAGCCGGTTGGCATGGCGCGGACGAATGCCGTGCGCCAGTTCCAATGCCAGCGGCCTGTGGCCGGAGCGAACCAGGTTCTCACGCAGTTGAATTTTATCCGGCGTGAAAATGCGGATGCCGCGCCGACCGCGTGAAATGGTGACATACCATTGCTGGGCATTCGTTGCCGCCTTGATGGTGGAGTCGGAAAAGAGAACGTGATCCACGGTCTTGCCCTGGGAACCATAGGACGTGACCGCGTAGCCGGGGAGGAACTCCCGGAAACCTTTTCCCAAAACCCGGCCGTCGGCCAATTCGATTCCGCCATCGGCGCGGACGGTTTTGACCGTGACCAGTTCCCCGTTGGAGGTCCGCCCACCGGCAGCCAGGGTGCGATTGGCCTTGAGGTGCAGCCGCTCGCCATCCGCAATCGCAATTTCACGCGGGCGACAGACCGTGATTTTGTCGAGCAGCTTGTTGGCGACGGTGACGCATTTGCCATCCACCTCGACCAGCACGCCAATCTTTACGATGCCCAATAATTTTCCGCTCGCTCCGGGAGCGGCCTGACGCACCTTTTGATTGAACACAATCACACCGTCTTTCGGATAAAAACGCTGATCGCGCTTTTGGGCATTCGTCAGGTCGGATTTTTCCAGCACTTGAACGGTGACATCATTTGCGCCAAGCAATCCTTTGGACTTCAGCGCATCGCGCACGCGCGAGTTGACGCGGTGGACTTCCGCCCAAGTCTGCGAAACGACCACGGCGGACGATTTTTGCTCTGCCAACCGGAGATATTCGTCGGCCAGCTTGTCGGCCTGTTCACCCAAACCGCAGGCAACAATCGCGCCCATCTGGTCAAGCCGCTTAAATGATTCGACCAGCTTGCCCGCCGCCGCCGCTTCGACGGCTTTGCGATACTGCTTGATGCGCGCCCGTTCACCTTGATTGCGGGCCAGCGCCGGGTCTTGCCGTCGGATGGTGTGCAATTCAACCGGCGCAATGCCGGAATACCGCTCAATGGCCAGCAGTGCATCGGAGGCTTCGACCGCGCCATGTTGGCGTGTATCACCAGAAAGAATCACCCGCGCATTACGCTCGCGTGCCAGTTGCAACAACTGGTGCATCTGGCGGCCACCAATCTGGCCGGCCTCATCCACAACAATGACCGCGCCAACGGCCAGTTCACCCTTGATCAAAAAATTGGCAATCGTCGTTGGCGACGGGAATCCCGCGCTTTCCATGTCCACGACCTGCTGACGTTGCAGCGCGAGGACAATGACGCGACGGTCTGATTGCCGGATTTGTTCAACCAGCTCGCGCAGGACAAAACTTTTGCCGGTGCCGGCACCGCCTCGAAAAAGCGTCACGGTGTTGGTTGAACGCAGCAATGCGTCCAAAGCGTTGCGTTGTTCGTCATCCAATTTCGGATTCGCCGGCTGCGGATTCTCAACGAAGGGACGGCAAGCGCCGACGCCATCCTTTACGCTCTGGACGATTTCCAACTCGCGCAACAACACTTCGCGCAACGTCACTTCATTGGGACATTCAGGACTGTGGATGTAATTGCGCTGGCGGGTGAATTCCTTGAGTTCATCCAGCGTGAAACTTTCGCCGCGTGCCCGTTCCAATGCCTGTTGCCACAACTGGCATTCCAGTACGACCGAGTTGCGGTCGAACAAATGTTCTTCCGCCCATTGCACCGCCTCACCGATGTCAACGCGTCTGTCCGCAATGGCGACCTTTTCAGAACGGTTCGGAAGTTGTCGCAACAAAGCACGCTCGGCATCGCTCAATTGCGCGTCCCATAAAGTCCGCAATTCAGCCCGGCTCAAATCCTTCTGTTTCCGCGCCCGAGTTTTAACTGCCAGTTTGGCGCGTATCTCCTTGAGGTTTGCGCCGGCCAATTCCGGTTTTTCGTCCAGCAATTTTGCCAGCGCCTTGTCAATCTGCGCGTCCCGTTTGGAAAAGCGTTCGCAAATCGTTTCTGACACACCCTCGATTTGGAAATCCCCGCGTGCTTGGTTGCAAATCTGATAACCAAAACTCCGCAATTCACGGGCGAGTTCATGGTAATAGACGTTCTCGGCAAATTTTCGGGCGCGCAACAATTCATAATTTTGCAGTGCCTTCCAGCGTTGCTCCACCGGATCAAAGGTCGCGTTGAACACGACGCAATGCGTGTGCAAATGCGGGTCGAGGGCGCGCGAGGTGTCATGGGTGAACAACGCCGCCGCAAAATTGCCGGTGGAACGGTCGCCATGCCCGCCACCAGCCCGAACGCGGGTTGTGGCAAATGTTTCGAGTTCCCGCAATGCCGACCAAACAGCATGATCGTGATTGATGATGGCAAAATCATCCTCGTGACCATGCCGCAGAAGTTCCAGACCGAGCGGCGTTATGTGAACACGTTCCTGAAACTGCTTTTTTACAATCACGCGCTTCGCCGGTTTGACAAGTCAAAGGCCGACCGCGCCGACGACAATTTGCTTATCCTGTGGGCGGACGAAGCGCAGCGGTTCATGACCGCCAGCGAGGACGGCACCAGCGACTACAATTGCGTGGACGTGATCCGCGAAGCGGGCGCAACAATTGTCGCCGCTGCACAATCCACCACCTCACTCATCCCGCCGCTTGGCAATGACAAATCAAAAGTGCTGACGTTGAATCTGCGCAACCGGATAATTTTCCGTTCTGCCGATGAAGCGGACGCCGTTCAAGCCGCCGATTTTCTCGGCAAGAAACAGGTTGTGAAGCGCTCCTGGGGTTCAAGTGCGGGAAAGCGCACTGTGAATTATTCCGAAATCGAGGAGCACAAAATCAAACCGCATCTGCTCCGCAGCCTGCGTGACCATGAATGTGTGCTGGTCCACTGCGAAAAGGGTTTCCAGCGTATCACGCTGCCGCCATTGGAAGCCGACGGAGAAACGCCAAAATGGTTTCCTTTATGGCGGCAGTTGATTTGAAGGCACCCTGGGAGCTGCGCGGCCTCTCACTCAACTCCGTTCCATCCGCTCCGTCTTCCGCTCGCACGCCGCCATCTCCAGACCGAAGCGTGTCTTGCCTTTCGCATCGTACGCAGCAAACTATCGCCAGTTCAGCCGAAGCCGAACCGAACATCGCACGCACGCCAAAGCGATGCTGAAGGTCAAGGGTGTCAACGTCGCCAAACCCAGCACCATGGTTCGTTTCACGCCGCCCCGCTACTAATCCCCCCCCCGAATTTATTCGTCGCTTGGACAAGCGACTGTTGTCTTGCCCGTGGGCTTTTGCCGAATCATGGCATCGCTACCAATTGGCCCTCGCGACGGACGCGGCGGCTTCCGATGCCAGTGCGCGTGCCGCCGAGTCCGCCGTGCGCGAGGAGACCGGAGACGACCTTGAAGCCGAAAGCCGCCACCAGCACGCCGTCCACACCGTGGGACTGTGGTTGAAGCCTTTCCTTTCTGTGTTGAAGGCAGAGACCGCCGCGCTTGATGCTGCGTTGTCGTTTCATTCAGGGCGAGGATGTATCGATCTTGGAGAAGGAATTCGACCTCGGTGTGCCACAGGCCCAGAAGCGCGTTGAGATTCCCCGCGACACACAGATACAGCCGCAAAACGACGATGCCTTGGCAAGCCGCGCCCAACTCGCCGCGCTCGCCGCCGAACTCGATCTCAGCCCCACCACGCTCCGGCAAACCTTAGAAACCGCCATGGCGTTTGATTTCCGTTTTCCTGTTTTTCGCGACGAAGGTTCTACCACGCGCGTCCGATTCTCCACCGAGGTTCCCCCGGCGTGGCAAGCGATTGTGGACGATTCAGTGCGGCAGGCGCGCACCGGGGGTTTGCCCGCTCTAACTTTCGACCCCGCCTATTTCATCGACACCCTCGCGAATGGCCGCCAAGTTTTTCGACCCAAGCGCGACACGCTTCTCCTCCACCTTGCACATCCGGTTTTTCTCCAAACCTTCGCCACGTTTGCCCGGCTGCGTTTCAAGGAAGGCGCACGCCAGCGCTGGATTGTGCGCCGGGGCGGAGTGCCTGCGGGTGCAGACGCCGTATTGTTGTTTACAGTGGAGGAACTCGCCGTCAACGACCTTCGCGAAACATTTCATCACTGGAGCCGCACGCTCGCATTGCCGGTCAAGGGCCGAACACTTGGTCAACTCCTGCCACACCAAAGCGCCAAAATCTGGCGCAGCAGCATTGCCGGTGCTGCCATCATTTCCACTTTCCGCTTTCCGCGTTTTCTTCCACCCTCTCACCCGTGCAACAGCCGCGCCAACTTGAAACTCTCGACGACCTGCTCGCCCAAGCCGCGCAACGCTGGACGGACCCGGATAAATTTGTCAAGCTGGTCATTGACCAGACGCTGGCACGGATGAAACGCGGCTCCGCTTTCCTGCCGCCGAAAACGGGATTGGCAAATTGAATAAAACATTTTTCATTCCAAACGTGATCAGCCAATGCGAGATTTCGCGGATGCAAATCTCGCCCGATCTTCGGTATGTCTGCAAAAGATTGAATCTTCGGAAAATGGCTGATTTGGGTGCAATTACCGAAAATGACCTGCGAAAAGTTTTTAAAAAAACTTCTCAAATAATTCCAGAGATTGAAGAACTAATACAATTGGCTAGAACCAACTACGTAACGCCTCGGTTGGCCGGTTCACTTAAAGCTGCAGGATCTCCAAAATTACCAACACAAAAAAACCCATCAGACCAACCCAAGACGTTGCTCCAGGGAACGGAAACCCCATTAGAACCAGAGTTTGCCATCCATGATGTTATTTTCATCCCAATGACTGACAGGGGCCGATCATTGGGAACTGTCGAACTGTCTGTTCGTTTGAGACATATTTTGGATGCAAAGAATATTCGGATTTTTGGTGATTTAAATGGTTTGAATTACGAGGAAATAAAAAAATATAAGAATTGCGGGAGTAGAACCATCGTCGAACTTCGAGAATTGATCCGCCAACTGCAATTAGGGACGACGAATATTTCGCCGAGTCCGGCCAATTCGGAGCCAGCTAATTTTTCAATTTTTGTTGTGCCGATCATGGCGCGAGAATTTTTACTGTCTGATCTGCCGATTTCTCCTCGGTTGGAAAATGTTTTGCAACAGCGAGGGTGGAAAAAATTAGGCGAAGTCGATGGCGTTGAAATTAATGATTTGTCCGGTTCAAAAAACTGTGGGCGAAAAACCATTCAAGAATTACAATCACTCATTCGGCGGGCAAGCACAGGCGAATTCTCGCCGACGATAAGCTCTGACATTTCCTCTGTGTTAAGACAAATTACGGATTCAATTGAATCCAACTTGGCCAGATTTCCGCAGCGCAACAGAAAAATCCTCGAAGCGCGCATCAGCGGCAATAAAGGTGCCCCAAGAACCCTCGAAGATATCGCGCAAGAGTTCAAGATGACACGCGAGCGCGTTCGTCAGATAGTGAAAACAAGTATTCAAAAAATTCGCCGAAATGGCGGGCTGAAATTAACTGGGGCACTACTGGCACTCACCCGAGAATGCGAGCTGCGCGTGTGTCCGCTGACCGCTGATTTGTTCGCAAAATGGGTAAGCAAAACACCGACGTCAAATCCGCATGATTCAATGTTTTACGTTCGAGTGCTAGATACGTTAGAACCATCTGTGCCAGCGTGGCCAATTGGTTCAACCCGCGAAGGGGGGGATGATCCTCAATCCCCAGAAATACAAACGGCCCTAGAGAATTGGCTCCGACAAGCTGGCCACCACCCGACTGCTGCAGAAGCCTATACCTATCTGCGGCAAAAACCGGAGCTTGAGAGCCTGAAAGTAGCTCCATTTCTTGCGGCAATCCGCATTGCGCGAAAGCTTATAATAGACTTTCCCGAGCCGGACCGCCCTCAATTGCGACTTCGCCGTTTACATTTTTACGAATTTGCACACCCAGTTTTAGATAATAGCTCTGAACCGTTAACCCCAGAGGAAATAGTGGAAAGGGCAAAAGCCCGATTTGGCGAGAAGGCGATAGTATCTCCATCGCGTGGCGTATTTAACAATGCCACGCCTCAAAAAGACATCTTCTTGCTAGGCCCGCGATTACTGGGAGTTCGAAAGCACTTCAAGAGTCATAACCAAAACTGGCCCGCTTTCCGAAATATTTATGCGGACATGTTGCGAAAAGAAAAGCGCCCTATTTCAACGACTGAAGCTGTGGCTATGCCAAAAATGGCGGAATTTAATATTAGCAACCACTATGAAATGGCTGTTATTTTGCGGGAAGACAAACGTTTCGTGGATCTCGGCCGGCTATTGTTTGGACTTACCAGCTGGGGCATACAGGAACGTGAATTCATTAAAGATTTGCTGCCGCGGGTTTTGAAAGAAACTAATCGAGTAATGACTGTCGAGCAGATCTTAGAAAAAATCACCCGCTTGCGTTCCGTTTCCCCCAATAGTATCGTGAATTATCTTAAAATTCATCCCGAGGTTCAATCCTTGGGTTTTGGCTACTACGGTCTCAAGAATTGGGGCAACAATGAACGAAATGTGATTTTGGCAGACCGGGGAACCGTGGAACGTGCCGTCCGTCGGGCGCCGAAGCCTGTCAGTTTCCAAACATTGTGCCGTATTTTTACTATTGATGTCACTGGCGAGCAGGCGGATCTGCTGTGGAAAAGCTGTGCCGGCTCGGCGAAAATTCGGCGCGCTCCAGACCAGCAAAGCCCTGAAACATTACTTCTACACAAATTTGTGTCGCTCGAACAGAGCCTTGCAGACGTCTCCCGCACGTTGCAGCGTCCAGCTCCTGCCTACGAGCTGCAGTGGGAATTGAGCGCAAAATACGGTGAGATTTTTGCTTCAATCAGCCTCAAGGAGGTTGAAGAAAGACTGGAGCAAAGTGAGTGGTTCTTGCGTGATTCTGCCGGCAAGTTCTTTTTGGATGAAGATTTTAACAATGAGGATTTTGATCCGGACGCAATTCGTGAAGCGGCGACAAAATCGCTCGCTGATTCAATGGATATAGTGGGTTGCGACGAATTGATTGAGCGCCTGGATTTGCTTGGCTTTGAACTCGACGACCTGTCTGAAGACATGCTAGCGTCCATCTTGCGCGGGGCTGCAGGGCTATCTACATCCGCCAATCGGAGATGGAGCAACTCCCCGCGTCGCAGCCCGCAACAATACAACAATATCCACGCCAGCCGCATGGTTGGCCGCCGGAAGGAGTTCTGCCAGCCGACTTTTAACGTCGTGGTCTTGCATAATATCCGGGCAACTTCGGTTTTCGTCAGCAGGAAGGGGGCTTGATGATCGTGTTTGCGGGGGAATGTCCTGACGTCCGGGACAAAGGTTGCCGGACGAAATCGAGCCAAATACCCGCAGAACTTGCGCACGCAAAGCATACGATGTCGGCGGGTGGTTGGCGAAACGATGGCGTGAACCTCCGCCCACTTCGCAAACATATTAGCCGTGAGGGTGCGTCCTTTTGGGAAATCACCAGCCAGCACCTGATCAAGTGTGAGCAAAATCCATTCTTCAGAACGGAAGGCCCGGCCCAAGGCACGCTGTGTGGCCAGATAGTCGCTGATCGGTTTGGCGAGAAAACTGCGCCTGCCGACAGAATCGGTTAATGACCCCTTGGGCCGACGGGCAGCTTTTGCAACCGGCCTCGGGATCGGAGACTGACCGGAATCAATGGTTGTGATGATGGCGTTCGGGACCGGCAATGCCACGCGGCGGAGATCCTCGACGTTGAGCCGAAAATATGTGGCGGTTGAATTTGGATCCCGATGACCAAGGAGGTCGCTGATGCTTTTGAGCGCGGTGTCCTGACGAAGAAGTCGCAACGCGAAGGCGTGCCGCAAACCGTGAAAACTCGTGGTCTCAATCTTCACTCCGGTGGAACGGACGGCACGCGCCAACGCACAAGCTACACCCGGAGCCGCAAGGGGGCCGGCGGGAGCGCGCTGACGTAGAAACAACTGACGCACTTCCGAGGCTGGACGCCCCTTGCGCAAGTAGTCCACCAAGGCCCTGCCAATCGGGGCAGTGATTGGCAGGGGCAATGTCTGCCGGGTCTTGGGCTGAAAAACATGCAGGGTGCGTTTTCGCCAGTCGATGCTATCAAGCGTCAACGCCGCGACCTCCGACCGCCGCAGGCCGTAGGAAGCCGCGAGCAGTAAAATCGTAAAATCGCGCGAACCCAGAGGAGTGGAACGATCCATGCGTTTTAGCAACTTCTGAAGCTCCAACCAAGGCAACGGATGGGGCAACAGTTCTTCCCGATAAACCCGAACGGAATCGATCTGTGTGTGCAACGGTTGCCGCAGGACACCCTTCATGTATTGGAAACGTAGAAACCCCCGGACCATGCCCACCACGCCTTTCATGGTCCGGCGCGAGCAACGCTGTGAAGCTTGCCGCAGAAAACGCTGCACTTTAGCCAGCTTCAGCTCACGCAATCTTGCCATGCCTCGATCAACACCAGTGAACGTGAGAAATCGGCGCAAATACTTGTCATGGCCCTGAATCGTGCTCTCCGCCAGACCACGATCCCTTTTCAAATGCTCGCTGAATCTCTTGAGGGTGTTTTCGGAAAATGTTCGACGTTGGCTGCAACGCCCGTGCTTCAGCCAGCCACGCGCCTCCAAATAGTCCTCCAAACGCACGATGCCGGGCATCCAACGTGGCTTGCGTGCATGGAAGAACTGCCGTGCCCGCCCAAAATCATCGCGATCAAAATCACGACAAGTTCGCTTGCCCAGAAGGATACATCGGGGTGCGAGACAGCCTAAAACCTGCAAGTGCATTCGGATCGTGCTGGGCGACGACTTGCGGCCCAAAGACCATTTAACGAAGTCATCAACGATGGGGCCGAAAATCGGCACTCGCCGATACCTTCGATAACTGCGGGGCTTGACCACGCGAACGGGTTCGCTCGGAGCCAAGCGATCCGTGCTTTGCAAAAACGATCTAAACACAGCAATCCCGCGTGCAAGCGATGGAGACCGAAGACGACAGAAGCGCTGGATGTCATCCAAGTCGTCCACGGTGAGGTCGAGCAGGTTTGCTTTCTGCCGCCATCGAAATCGCGGACGCAGTCGCCGCAGATGGTCACAATATCTGTGAACTTTAATGGCCGAGACCCCGCGCTGACGACACCAGACCACAAAGTCATTGATGACGGCATTGGGGACTGCGATGAAACGCCCCGATTGTTTGCAATGGAGCCGATTGAGGTAGGATTTATTTTTCATAACCGGGATATTTTATACCCGGCTGTCACTCCCAAAAATGTGAAGTTCCCCAGCGCCGAAACGCTGGGGAACTGGGAGAATCTGCCTCAACTCAACATTACTGCGAACTCAACATAAGCCCATTTATGTGGAGCTGCACATAAATTGGAAATTCCAATCATACATCTCTTCGCGAATTAGGTTTCTTCGCATATTAAAAGTTGTAAATCCTTACGGCTTTGCCGCTGGGGATACTTTTTTATACGCGGTATTTGAACGGCAATTATTTTTGCCAAGAGCTGAAAATATGCTTTGAACTGTGAATTTTAGGCCGTCGGCGGAACCTGGCCGCGTGAGAGTTTGACGCGGTAAAGCGGCGCAAGCTCTTTGACCTTGCCGCGCAGGTTGCGCGGGAACAGGTCGTCGGCTTTGACGCCCAAAATCTTGGCAACGACAAACAGTTCCAAATCCGGCACCCGGCGGGATTGATTTTCCAGCCTCGTCACCGATTCCCGGCTGGTGTCCCAGCCAAAAAGTTGCAGTTTCAGAGCAAGCTGATTCTGCGTCCACCCTTTGTTCGTGCGAAGTTTGCGCACTTGAGGGCCGATGACATTTAAGCGTGAAGAATAATCTTCGATGCCCGCAACGTAGCAGGCGTCCGATTGCGTTTGTGTCTGCTTTACTGCACATTGAAACGCGAATATATCTTGCCGTGACCGGCCTGATTTTGGGAATGTCCCCGGTAAAGTTTGGTCATTTGAACATGATTGGACTGTAAAGTCGCGGCGGTTAGAAGTTAAATCATTTAACCAACCGCACGTCCTAAACGTAGTAATTTGCAATCGTTTTGAAATGAGCTAAATTCGTCTTTGCCAGCGAATAAGGCGGTCTTTTTGAAAGACCCTTAAAAATTTGGAGCCAGCGGGCAGAATAAATTGGCCTGTGCCGGTGCAAAAAGATCACGCGATTTTTTGATTCTCCGAATGAAGCCAAAGCTTCACATAAAACGGTTTTATTACCGTAACGGTCAAACCCACACGGAAAGCAGGGAAGTGGCGGGCAATTTTCATGGCGCTTACCGCGTTTGGCATCGCAACGGCCAGCTTGCCGAGGAGTTGCGTTATCGTCACGGCCTGATGCACGGTGTGAGCCGCGAATGGGATGAAACCGGTCGGTTGCTCGGCTCATTCACAATGGTCAACGGCTCCGGCCTCCAGCGTTACTGGCACGACAACGGCCAGATAAAGATGGAGATCAGTTCCCTCAACGGCAAATTTCATGGACGCTGCCGCGATTGGCTTCGGGATGGCACCTTGATTCGGGAAGATTATTTAATCAGCAACCAGGATGTCACCCGCGCCGCTTACCTGAAAGCCGCCCGGAAAAATCCCAACTGGCCGCAATATGAAGGGGAGCCAGCCGGTCGCATTGCCCGCCCCGGCTTGGCCTTGGAACGGAAAAAACATGATTTGTTCATTCAACCCGTATTCGAGAAACCTCATCACGCAGAAGCAAGGGCATGGTTGAAAGCTGAACTGCGTCCCAAATCTCGGTCGCTTGCCAAATTTGCCACCACGAAGGCCGCGCTTAAATTTGTGGAACAATTATATTCTGCGGGCGCGGTTGCCGTCATCATCGCCGCAATTTCCGCCGGTCAGCGAAAGAAACTCTTTGCCGACTGGCTGCTCATTCAGTTGCCCGCAGCAAAATCAAAACGGAATGTTTTGCGGAAAATCTGTCAGGCGTTTTGCCGGAAACGCGGCGGGGCAGTTCTGCCGGAATTTGACCTGGGTGAAACCCACCTGTGGCTGATGCTGCACGGTTGAAGCGGACACTGGCGCGAATCGCCGTTCGATTGTATGGCTCAACTGCGCTTGTCAAGGTAGTGCCGTCGGTATGCCCTCCGGCCTCCACCGTTGACAAGCACAGTTGAGCCTGAAAGGGGACGGCGATTAGGAATTCGCGCCGGGGTTTCTGACCAGTGGGGGGACAGGGTTATTCAATCTTGAGGCGGTCATTGGCCGGGTCAGCCGTGAGGCATCCGTCCGCGCTCCCGTTCAGCAGCAACGCCATGGCCACCGCGTCGCCCACGAGCTTTTCCGCCGCATCCCGCATGGGGCGCGCTCCCAGCTTGGGATGGAATCCTTTGCGGACAACAAACGACAGGACGGATTCTGCCACCCGGATGTTGCAACCGCGCCCGGTCAAAAAACTGATTTCCTTCTCCAAGAACTTCGCGGCGATTTCAAGCTGGTGTTCGTAACTCAAACGGTGAAACACCAGTTTCTCCGTGATGCGGGCGAAGATTTCCGGGCGCAATGATTGTTGAGCGCGGGAAAGGACATGGCGTTCGAGCGTGGATTCCGCCGAATGTTGGAGGGTCATCAATTCGGCGGAGCCAATGTTGGAAGTCATCACGATATAAAATCCGCTCAAGTCGAGCGTCTCGCCGGTCGCAATGGTGACGCGCGCGGCATCCAGCATTTGCAGGAAAACATCCATGATGCGCGGATGCGCCTTTTCCACCTCGTCAAACAGCAGTGTTCCCGTTTTGGTGCGTTCATAGGCCGCGCCGAGAAATCCCTTTTCTCCCGGACGCGATCCCAGCAGCAGGCCGAGCGATTCCTGCGTTTGGAATTCCGACATGTCGTAGCGGACGAGCTTTTCCATGCCGAAAAGTTTGCCGGTGAAAACCTGCGTGAGTTCCGTTTTGCCGACACCCGTGGGGCCGAGAAATAAAAAACTTCCGCGTGGCCGGCCCGCCTTGCTCAAGCCCAATTCACCGCGCTGCAACACCGACACCACGCGCGGAATAATGTGACGCTGTCCGCGAATTTCCATTTGCAACATATCGGCAAGCTGGCGCAGGCGTTCCGTTTTTTCAGGTTCAATGATTGTCTTATTCATGCTTCCAGACTGCCGGAAACATTTTTTCATTTTGTGTAAAGATTACACAAAACGGGTTTGGAGAGTTGCTAAAACTTTACGCGTGATTGGCGGCGTGTGCCGCCAGCAAAAATAAAAATGAATGCCCGCACCAACAATGATATGAAAAAAATACCCGCTCCGAAACTCCGTTCGCGGCTGCGCCCGCTCCTCACCGTGGCCGCCCTGTTCGCCCTCAACACCATCTCCGCTTTTGCCCAAAGCACGACGTTCAGTTCCACCGACCTGAGAACGGGCATCAGCAACAGTCTCGCCGTCATCATGATGTTCGGGTTTGTCCTCGGCATCTCATCCGTCATCTACGGCGGCTTTGCCATCCGGCGCGGCGATGTTGACCAGGGCAAGATGTCCATCATCGGCGGTGCCATCATCGCGGCGGCTCCGGCGGTCGTTTATGCCTTCTACAAAATCTTCGGCCTCGATTCCAACAGCGCGGTCGGCGTCGGCACTTTCTAACCCACCAAACCAACTCCGCCCGATCCGACCATGAGCACCAAAAACGAACTCCGCCTGACCGACACCAATGCCGCGTCCGATTCCAAAGGCCGCACCTGGGGTTTGGAAGGCGGTCTCTTTTGGTGGCTCATCGCCGGCATCGGCGCGGGCATCATCATTTTTTTCGTCCTGCTGGTCGTCCTTGACGTATCCCTCGCCATGTCTTTTGTCGCCGCCCTCGTGCCGGTGTTGATCTGCCTCGCCTACATCTTCGCGTTGCGGCAGGGCAAACCACCCGGTTACGACCGTGACTGTTTTGAATACCTGACGACGGGACGCGGTTTCAGCCCCCAGACCGGACACAACTCCAATCATCCTCTTTTATGAAATCTGATAAATCACATCCACCCAAACCCAAGCGGGAATTTGGCGGTTGTATTGAACTCATTCCCGCCCGCCCGGATTATACCGAATTCGTTGACTCGCGCCGCATCTGGGGGTTTCCCATCAGCTATCTGACGCATTTTCTCCTTCAGGAAAACCCACATTTTAGCGGCCAGAAAACTTTGCCGCCCGACCAGCTCGTTTTGGTTTATTCCAACGCAATTGTGATTCTCCGGGGCTGGCGGCTGGAGTTGATGTTGTCCCATCTCATTTGCGGTCGCGTGGCCCGCGTTCATGCCGAGCAGCATCTTGGCCCGCTGATGCTCGATGAATCGTGGGTTTCAGAAATTCTTGTCCTGCTGCGTGACAACACGATTCTGGACGAGGAAAAACTGGAGCGCTGGATTTCAGAACAATCATGAATCCCGGCGAACTCCAGGCGATTGAAAGCCAGCGGCAGGCGCTGCTCGGCCAGCTTACCGCCGCCGAAACTGCCTTGCGCAGCGGTTTGCCCACGCGCGGCTTTGGCGAGACCGCCCGCGCCCACATGGAACGGGCACGGGCGCACATCTGCGAAGCCTATATCGCCATCAACGAAAGCAAATCCGTCCGCACCGTCCCGCAACTCGTGGATGCCCTGAACCGCATCCAGCAGATGATGGACCACGTGCAACGGCGAAAATCCCTACGCATCTGATTTATGTTTGAACGTCCACCCAACGGTTTCTTTGTCCGCGATTTGATTTTGTTCAATCATCTGCGGCGCGGCGGTTATGTCGCCAAAGGCTTTGTCTTTGAACCGCCTGATTTGACCAACAGTCCCATCGCCGACCTGAATGAATTTCAGGAGCAGCTCTGTTTGCTGCTGGCATCCCTCCATGACAATCAGCGGCTGCAAGTCCAATACTTCTCCGACTCGGACTACAAAACCGAATTGCTCCGCTATCAGCAGGAGACCGAACGGTTTGAAAATGTCTGGACGAAGCGGTCGCGCAACGAACGGTTCGCGCGTTACTGGCAGGCAATGGTTGAGCGAAAACTCCGCCGTCAACGCGTGGTTTTCTATATCTCACGCTCGCTGGAAAATGTTCCCCGAACACTCACCAGCAACGCCGCCTTGCGCGAGTATTACCTGACCCTGCTCGACCAGTTGGAAATGGAGTTCACGCACGTTCATCATCTGCTCAAGGAAATTTTCGCCAGCGCCGGAACGCGCGTGCTACCCATGACCGACCTCGACCATTTCAAGCATTACAAAACTTTTCTCAATCCGTCGCTGGCCGACCGGTTTGATTTTGACGCCGCCCAGGATTTTCAGCCGGAACTTTCCGTTCAGGAAAATTGCTGGCACAGCGAAGGCAACGGCCAGAGCGATTTCGGCTTCTACCTGGACGGCCATTATCATTCCGTCATCGCGCTCACCCGCTGGCCGCGCACCACCTATCCCGGCATCATCCAACGACTCACCAATCTGCGCCTGCTGGACTACGCCATCACGGTCAATGTTGATCCGCTGCCCATCACCCAGGAAATCAACAAGGAGGAAAAAGAACATGACCGCGTGGCCGGCGACTATGCCAGCGAAAAGAAAATCTCGCTGCTCACCGTCATGGAAAAGAAGCAGAAGAAGATTCACGCGCTCATGCAGGGGCAGACGATCCCGTTCAAGGCGCTGTTTGTCATCCGCATTTGGGACAAATCGAAGGACGGACTGAATGCGAAAGCCAGTGCCATCAAGAACGCCATCAATTCGATGAATTCCGCGCAGTATTTCGAGAGCAATCTGCCCAGCACTTCCAAAAATCTTTTCTTCCAGACGTGGCCGGGCTGGACGTGGGGACGCTACGAACATCGCAAACTGTATTCTGAACATCGTTATCTGGCCGACATGCTGCCTGTCACCAGCACGTTCACCGGCCATCTGGCAACCGCCGAGGCCATCTACGACGGCCTCAACAACAATTTGATCGGCGTGGAAACTTTCTCCGGCTCGAAGGACAATCAATCGCCGCAACACGCGGTGTTGTTGGGGATGTCGGGCGCGGGCAAATCCGTGACGGTTTGCGATTTGCTTTCACAAACGGAAGGATACTTCGCCTACACCGTCATCATTGAGGAGGGATTGTCCTACGGCATCTACACACAAACCGTCGAGGAGGGCGCGCGGCCCATCATCATTCATCCTGACGGCGACCTCACCATCAATTACCTCGACACGAAAGGTCTGCCGCTGACGCCCGATCATTTGTCGGCGGCGACCGCCCTGGTCGCCCGCATGATTGGCACATCGGCACAGGAGGACAAACAGATGCTCCGGCAGGCGCAAATCGCCAAATACTTGAATCTGCTTTACGAGGATTCGTTTCAAGACTGGCAGAAAAAACGGCACGAGCAGTTGCTCGACATCGCCCGGCACGCGCTGGCCTTGCAAAAATTCCGCGCCGAAAAAATGCCGCCGGGCGCGACCACCCTCGAAACTTTTGCGGACTTCCGAGACTGGAAGGCCAGCCACCTCAATGAGGCAAAAGAGTATCTCGCCGCGTTTAACGAAGGCGACGTGCTCCGGTTCTTGAAAGAACCCAAGACCAGCCGCGAAGTCCGCAACCTCGCTTTCGCCTATTTCACGCCGGAGGAATTTCCGACGCACCGGATGCTTCAGGAACTGATGATGCTCGACCCGGTGGGTTCAGAGCGCGACCAGATCATCGAGATTGCCACGCTCATCCTGCCGTGGTGTCGCGACGGCAACTACGGCTGCCTGTTCGACGGCGTGACAAACATTTCACTTACGGGAAAAATAGCGCACTTCGAGCTGGGCTATATCCCGGAATCGGCCAAGGAGTTGAAGGCAGCGGCGGGCTTCCTCATCACGAATCACGCGCGCAAGCATATCATCACGCTGCCGCGTGCCGTGCGGAAACGGAACGTCTATGAGGAAGTCGCCCGCTTCCTCGACATTCCCGGCGGCCAGGAAATCGTCCAAGAGTCTTATGCCCAATTGCGGAAATTCAATTGCTGGAACATTTCCATCGTCCAGCAATACGCAAGGTTCAAACAGTCGCGCATCCGCTCCGCCGTGTTTGGCAACAGCCGCCAGTTTTTCATCATGCGCCAGAACGACCGCGCGGATTTGGAGGACATGGCCCATGACATCGCGCTGCCCGAAGTCACCAAGCACGCGATTATGAATTATCCGCTGCCCGACCATCAGTCAGGGCAGAAGTATTCGCCGTTCACTTATTTTCACACCGACTCCGGCCGGAATCTTTGCGGCACGGCTCACAACATTTCGTCGCGCGAAATGCTCTATTGCAGTTCTTCCAGTGGCGAACATTTCGACAAGCGCGCCCGCGAACTTCGCCAAAGTCCCAACATCGTCGAGGGCATCATCGCCCACGCCAATCCACCCAAATAAACCAAAATCAAAACACTAATGAAAAAATTATTTGTTCAATTCATCCCCCTTGCCTGTGTCGTGTGTCTGTTCACGGGCTGCGCCGCTGTCACCCGAACCACCACCGATGTGGCGTTGGGGGCAGGCGGCGCGGCTCTCGGCGGTGTGCTTTCCAAAGGCAATCCCGCCGCCATCGCGGGCGGCGCGGTGGGCGGAGTCGCCCTTGGCGAGGGACTCCACTACGCCAACAGCAAACAGAACGAACAGTCCTACCAGACCGGCTGCGACAAAGGCCGCAGTGATGCGGTGAAACAACAATACTGGCTCTACGTTTCCATGCAGCAGGCCAAGGCGGGTGACGAAGGCCGTATCCGGCTCTACCAGGTGCATCTGCCCGAGCAAGTCATTGACGGTGTGATTTTCAAACCCACCACCCAAAACCTCCGCATTGAGGAGTAGGAAGAAAATAATTGCCCGCTCAACCACCAAAAAAAGGAAAGGAGAACAAACATGAAAAAACTAATCGTAACAGCCCTCATCGTCCTGCCGCTGGCGTTCTCCGCCCGCGCACAGTGGGTCGTCTTTGACCCGACAGTGAACATTGAACAGATTCTGGACGAAGCTGAAAATCTCGCTGAATACGCCGAGATGATCGATAACGAGGTGCAGCAAATCACAACGCTCGGCGACCAGTTGAGTGAGTTCAAAAACTATGAATCCCTGTTCGGCAATCCGTCCAAAGTGGTGCTGTCAATGGTTGCGCCATTGAACGCCGATTTGCAGAGCATCGAGCCGGGGGTGAACCTCGAAAACCTCGTCGCCAATGCCAATGGCAGTTCGGCGCTGACCTACAATGATTCTGGCATCTACGCCACGGTGGGCACCAGCTTCCAGACGCCGGGCGGCCAGACCATCCAACGACCCGCCGACCAATACAAACCGATTACGGCAATCATCAACACCGCCAGCAATTATGTCACGGTGGCTGACAATGCGGCGCAACGGCGCGCGACCATCAAGGACGAAATCGCACAAACCACCCAGCAACTCCAGAACGCCACCACGGATGCCGAGGTGCAGAAGTTGCATGGCGTTCTCACCAGCCTGAACGGCGATCTGGCCAGCACCGACGACGAAGTAAATCAGGCGGCGTCGTCCGCAATGGTGCAGGACATCCAGAACCGGAACGACCAGCAGAAACAAATTCAGGCGTTGACCGAACAGCAGAACGCCGAATTTGAAGAATCCGTCAGCAATTACACGGCGAAGTTTCAGTTGCTGAACGCACCGACTGTGTTTCCCACCCCATAACCTTCAATCCCTTCAATCATTATGGCCACGTTCGACAGCATCTTCCCCACGTTTCTCGCCAAATGTGGTGAACTCCACACGTTGTTGTTGAGCGTGGCCTTCGCGCTTTTCATCGTCGGCATCATCGTCACCGTGATGCACCATTCCTCGCACAAATCCATTCTGAATTTGCTCCTGCGTTTGCTGTTGCTTACGTCGCTCCTCGTGTTCCTGCCTGCCTGGGGCAACACGCTTCAGAATTTGCTGCAAACTTCAATCCTCTCCGGCTTGGGCGTTGACCCGGCCAATGTTTATCAGCAGTTCAATCAACTGCTCGTCATCAAACGTGACCCTGCCACGACCTCGTCCTGGTGGAATGTCATGTCGCAGCTCCACAATTTCACCACCGACCTGATCATCTCCGCCGTCCTCTGGCTCGTCGGCCAGTTCGCTTCGCTGATGATGTTCTGGGCTTACATCTTTCAGACGATCATCCTGAATCTCGGCTACGCGCTCTCGCCCTTGCTCATCGGTTTCATGGCAATTCCGGCTCTGAAGCACACCGGCAACCGCTACCTCATGAATCTTGTCGGTGTTTTGTTGTGGCCGCTGGGCTGGGCGCTCGCCGCGCTCGTGACCCAGGGCATTCTCGATTTCATGACCGACCCCAGCTTTGAATATATTGACCCCACTTCCACGCTTCCCGATTTGCAAAAAACCATCGGCGTCGCCGTGGTCGGTTTCTGGATTATTTTCAGCACCGTTGCCGCGCCGGTCATCATCCAGAACGTCATCGCCCACGGCATTCAGCCCGGAGGCCCGTTGCTCGCGGGCGGTGTCAGCAGCGCGCTTCAAACCGCCGCCACCACTGCGGGCGCTGCCGCCAGTGCCGCGCCCATCGGCATTCCCGCCGTGACCGCTGGCGCGGCGGGCATGGCGGCATTGTTAAGCACCATGTCGTCCGCCGCCAACATGGGCAGTGCGGGGGCCATCATCATTGCCGGTTCCGGCCTGCCGCCGCGCTCCGCTCGCGGTCGGCCCGGTGACGACATTACCGGCAACAAGGCCGTCCGCGACCTCATCGCCAAATCCAAACCAAACTATTACTGACCTATGGACACCTCCGAATTACGAACCACCGAAACTAAAAATGCCGTCGCCGCCAAGCCGGCACCACGCCGCTTTGATCCGACACGGCTTTTGGTCCAGCGCGACCGGCTGCCGTGGTTCTGGTTCTTTTTCACCGTCGCCGTCTTGTTGCTCTCGGCGATGGACCGCTACCACATTGTCTCCCAATTCAAACTGCGCGAGCGCGTTGTCATCATTGACCCCGCCGGCACTTACTACTTGAGTCCGTTGCTCCAGTTTTCAGAGGCCAAAGATTTGCACATCCAACAGGCCGAACTCGCAACGATGGCGTTCCTCGAACGCAATCCCAAGGATTTCGACAATCCCGATTTGCTCAAATTGTTGTTCCTCAAATCTGCGCTGGGCAAGGCGCAGGACGAGCGCGTCAAAGAGATGGTCGAGTTTCGCGCCAAACAGTTGCACCAAAAAGCCGAGATTGCCCGCATTGACATCCTGGCCACGCGCGAAAACGAGGTGCTGGCCGCTGTCACCGGTCAGATCATTCGCAGCGGCATTTTTCAAGAAAAGGCGTTCACCGAGGCGTTTCCGTTCACGCTCCGGCTCCGCCTCATCCGCAACCCCAACATGTCCCTAAACGGACGCTTCCCAACCGCAGTAGGAGACTTCAAATATGAAATCAACCGTTAATATATTATTGCTCACCGTCACGGTGCTCACTGCCAATGTTGCATTGGCGCAACCTTCCAAAGAAATTTTGAAAGATTTCCTGGATGAGAACGTATTGATAGTAGTGCCGGTTGCCACCAACCGCGTCACCACGATCAGTTTTCCAAGCGCCATCACCGCCATTGACGGTGCGGGCGTCACGGTGGACGGAAAAACGCCGGGTCTGTTTCAACTGGCCCACACTAAAGGCTCGGCGTTTCTTTCCGTGCGCGCCCTGTTCCCAAAGGCATCGGCCAATCTCAACATCCGCTGGAATGACCACACCTACGTTTTTGAACTGACTGAAAGCGGCCAGCCGGTCTTATCGCTCAACCTGGCAGCCATGCCGACGCCGGACGAAGAAGGCGTTGGCCATGCGCCCGAAGTCAGCCCGATTAAACTTCTGGCCTTGCTCGACAAGGCCAAGGCGTTTCCGTTGCTCAAAGCGCAGCAGCCCGAAAGTGTCGCCGACGTGGACTTCACCACCTACGACGGCAAGCCGCTCGCCAGTGATTTCAACGATTACGAAATCCAGATCGAAGAAACCTTCCGATTCAACGCCGAGGACACACTGGTTTTTCGCCTCGTCATCACCAACAAGATTGACGCGCCCCTGATTTATCAGCCGGACAGTTTCGCATTGCGCGTGGGTAACCGGCTCTACCCGCAATCCATCAGCGACGCCGACGGCACCGTGCCGCCCAAAGGCCAAAGCATCGTTTATTTCGCCGTCACCGGCACACCAGACGGCGGGCGCAACGAATTGTCATTGCGCAACGCCTTCACGGTTTTGGTGACGCGCCTATCGCCGCCGCCCCCACCGCCCGTTGTCACTGTCACCAATGCTCCCATTGTGAATCCCATCCGTTCACCCCGAGGCCACCTATGAAACCGCGCGATTTCCTCAATTTTTTCAAAACCAGAAGCGGCAAGCTCCTTGCCTTTGGCGCAGTGTTCGCCGCCGCACTGATCATTTTCAGTGTCGTTCGCAAACACCATACGTCCACCGATGATGCCGTGAGTGTCACGGTTCTGGCCACCAACGTCACGGACAAGCCCCAGGTGGTGCAGTCCGTCACGCGGCCAATGCAGGTTTATTATCCGCCGCCATCCAAGGCGCAACCAACGACGTCGTCGTCATCGCCGCCATCGGCATTTCCGAATCCTTCTCCGTTGCCAGTGGTGCCCGCGAACCAGTCGCCAACGCTCTCCCCCATCAGTTTGTTTGGCGACAGTTCGGCGGGAATTCCGCCGGCCAAAAAGTTGAGCGCGGTGTTTGCCCCGTTCGGACGGCTGATTCCCTGCGAAACCGTGGTTACGATTGACTCGGCTTCCATCCAGACACCCATCGTCGGCTTAGTCACTGAGAACATCTATTATGGTGGCAGGCTGGTGATCCCGGCGGGCACGGAGATTCATGGAACGGCCCAAACCGACCATCAACGTGAACGCATCGCCAGCGGCAACATCTGGACGTTGATCTGGCAAAACGGGATGGAAATGCAAATCAAGGCCATCGCCCTTGACCGCGAGTTTGCAAACGACACCAACCAGACCGGCTGGGCCATCACCGACGGCAGCGCCGGTTTGCGCGGTGAGGTCATCAAGTCCGACAATTTCGCCGACCTCAAACTTTTTGCCGCGACATTCCTCTCCGGCGCGGCGGGCGCGCTGACGGAAAAACAACAAACCGTCTTCGGTCCCATCAACAGTCCCACGCTCAACAACGCGCCCTTTGCGGGCGCGCAGGCCGTGCTGCAAACCTACGCCCAACAAATGTTGGATTCGATTCAAAAGAACGGTTTCTACGTCCGCGTGCCGAGCGGAAAACAATTTTATCTCTACGTCCTGCAAACCATTGACGCCGCCGATGCCTCACTCGGTGGCACCGCCATTCCCGTCACCCAGGAAACCGATGAACCAAACAAAACCAAATCAAAACCATGAAAATGTTTTATCTCATTCCCTTGTTGTTTCTGTCCGCGTGTTCCACCGCGCCCAAGCTCACGTTGCGGCCACAACAGCCGCCAGCACCGGACGCCGCCGGCATTCGTTATCCCGAAGTTCTCCACGCCTACCACGTCGGACGCTACGGCGATCCGAATGACGATTCACTCATGCACGAACAGCACGTCGTCTATCGCGTCGAGGAAAACACGCGCTGGAATTTTCATCCCGGACCGGTTGACGGCAATCTGCCCGCATTGCCATCGCGCGACGCGGCGTTCGCCCCGGCCCCGGTCAACGATGACATCCTGGCTGAAGTCAATTCGCAGCGGCTCGCCACGACCCAAATCATGATGCAGGCCCGAACCCTCTCGACTGCGCTCGCGCAATTTCAAACCGCGTTGTCGCAGACCAAAACCAATTTGCAGGAAACGGCGCGGCTGCGCGCGTCGGTGAACGAGATGAAGCAGCGGCTCGATACGCTTGAAACCGCGCCAGGGCAAATGCTGGCAACACCCATTTCCACGACCAATGAACCGGCTGATCCATTGCGTCCGTGAAACACTTTGTCGGCAAACACGCCGGCAAAATTAACAACCAACAACCAAACTCATTATGAGCACAACAAAAACAAAACCCGCGCCTAATGGCGCCGCCAGCGCAAATGCAACTCCCGACCAATCCAACTACCGAATCAATCCCGAAGTCGAGGCCAAGATTGACGCCCACATCAAAGAGAACCCGAAACATTGGGCTTACCTGCAAAGCATGCCCCGCGACCGCCTGGAGCGCACCGTCGTCCTGAATGAAGTGCGCCAGCTCGAACGTCAGGAGCGGATGCGCGATGGCATGATGAAAAAAATCAACGCCAATCCCGAACTGAAACAGGCTTACGAGATTCTGGTAAAGAACGTCCCGGAAGAACAACGCGAAGAAGTCATGAGCCAGATTGCGCGCCAGACCCAACGCGCCGTTTCCCGCTCACAAACCCAGCAACAAACCAAAGGACAGGCGGTTGGTGTTTGATGACGCTCATGCCGGTCTGACTCTGGCAGCAGAGTCAGACCGCACCCCGATTGTGGCAGTCAGATTTGGTCGCAGAATTCATGTGCTGGATTAAAAGGCATGAAATTTGCATCAAAGAGCCATGAGGGGTGTTTTTGCGCCTATATTCACCTTTTCGTCAGAATTATGTGCGAGCCGGCAATTTTCTGGGCACTTCGATCTGGAAGCACTTCAGCTTTCACTGCTTGGGTTGAGCTATCCCCTTTGTTCCTCGATTTCATTGGCACACCTCAAAAATCAGAAAGGAAAGAAAGTGAGTTCAATATTTCCACCTGATATTTGCGCCGAAAGCATGGTCCAGGGGTTGTCTGATGGGTTGCATCATGCCCTTCCTGAATATCATCGGTCCTGTGGTGATTAAACTTCGCCAAGCGCGGAGTTGGTCACAAGAGGTTCTGGCGGCGCGATTGCAATGCCAGGAAGCGGATATTTCGCGTGACGTGCTGGCCAACATCGAGTCCGGTCGGACACAAGTGACGGACAAACATATCCGGGCGCTTCACAAGGCATTCGGAGTGCCAGTCGTCCAGCTTTTTCCCAAGTTGGTTCAGGAACTGGACGAAACATTTACCCAACGTAAGGACGACCGTCCCATGAAAAAGCCACGCCACCCCAGACGTAAATCCTAGACATAAACCAACTCGGCTTGCACCTCCGGGCCGGCGCTGGCAAATTTTCCATGGCAGTCAGACGAACAACGGCAAATGACCAGCTTGACCTTTTTTCAAATCAAAGGCCGACTTATGAAAGCATTGACACAATACGGCCGCCAGGCCGAGAAACACTGGCGCGAACATTGCCCAAAAATGGTGAGCGCACTGGAGGCGCAGGGACAGTTGCACGCGATGTTGCTGGAGGCCGAGGAGAAGACGAAGGACGAGATGATCGAACTGACGCAACAGTTCAGAAAACAGGGTCTGACCGCGCAGCAGGCCCACGACCGGGCATGGGAAATGGTGCGGGAGAGTTACATCCTGCTTCCAGCCGAGACCTAGCCGTCGGCCACCATGACGGCCAGCAAACAAACGCGGAGCAAAAGAATCTAAATAATTATCGCATTACCGACGCCGACCGGCTGGGTGAAGGCGGACCCAAGCAGAAGTTTTCCCAAAATCTCAAGGCCATCGAAATCTTGCGGGCGCTGGATGCGGAGGATCGTCCGGCTTCACCGGATGAAAAAGCTTTGCTGGTCAAATATGTCGGCTGGGGTGCAATGCCCCAGGTGTTCGACGTGGACAGCACGAGCTGGCACAACGAACAAATCCGGCTTTCGGAAATTTTGTCCGACGAGGAACACCGTTCCGCCCGCGCCACCACCCTCAACGCCCATTACACCGCCCCGGTGGTCATCCGCTCCATGTATGAAGCCGCACAGCGTTTTGGTTTTCAGGGCGGCAACATCTTGGAACCGGCCTGCGGCATCGGCCACTTCATCGGTCTCATGCCGGAGACGATGCTGAAAAATTCAGCCATCACCGGCATTGAAATTGATCCGTTGACCGCGCGCATCGCCAAGGCGTTGTATCCTGATGCCGACATCCGCGAGCAACCGTTTGAAAAATCAAAACTGTTGGACGATGCTTTCGACCTCGCCATCTCCAATGTGCCGTTTGGCGATTATACCGTCCATGACCCGCGCTGGAATGATTTCAAGTTTCCCATTCACGATTATTTCTTTGCCGCCGCGCTCGACAAGGTGCGTCCGGGCGGCCTGCTGATGTTTGTCACGTCGCGTCACACGCTGGATAAACTAGATTCAACTCTGCGTGAAACGCTCTCCAGCAAAACTGAATTCCTTGCTGCGATTCGTCTGCCCAACACCGCGTTCAAGAAAAATGCCGGCACGGAAGTGACCACCGACATCGTGATGCTTCGCAAGCTGCGCGTCGGCGAATCCCCACCCGGCCCGGCATGGAAATCAGCGGTAGATTTTACCAACGACCGTCAGGAAAAGTTTTCCCTTAACGAATACTTCGCCGCCCATCCCGAAATGATGCTGGGCAATATGCGGCTCGCTCGTGGAATGTATCGGGACGGTGAACCCGTCTTGCTGCCGGACGACCGGGACCTGGGCGAGGCACTGGCACAGGCGGTTGCCCGGCTGCCCCAAAACATTTACGAAGTCCAAACCGAATCCGCCGCCGAAAAAGTTTTTGATCCGGCGATTCCCGCGCCGGATTACATCAAACCCAATGCCTATTGCATTCACGAGGATGGCCGGTTGTGCCTGAACGAAGATGGTGTCCTGTGTCCGCTGGATGATATGCCCGTCGAGACCCGTTCGCGGATTCGACGGCTGATTGACGTGCGGGATGCGGTGCGGGATTGCCTGCGCTCGCAACTCGATGGCAGTGGTGAGGAGCGGGTGATTGAGACCCGCGAAAAGCTAAATCATGCCTATGACCGCTTCATTGCCCGTTTTGGCCCCATCAATGCCACGGTCAATCAGCGGGCTTTTCACGGCGACCCGGATATGCCGCTGCTGCTCTCGTTGGAAAATTACGACGAGGAAACCAGCCGGGCGGTCAAAGCGTCCGTCTTCCGCGAACGGACGATTCACCACAAGCAGCCGGTTCAATCGGTCGGTTCGCCCAAGGAAGCGCTGCTCGTTTCGCTGAATGAAAAAGGCCGGGTGGATTTGAACCGCATGGCTTCATTGCTGGCCCGTCCGGCAGAGGAATTTTTGCCCGACTTGAAGGGGATGATTTTTCTTCATCCGCAGACCAAGCAGTGGGAAACCGAAGACCAATACCTTTCCGGCAATGTCCGCGAGAAACTTGTCGCCGCCGATTCCGCCAGCGTCGCCGATGCCCGCTTCCGCGAAAATGTCGAGGCGTTGAAATCGGTGCAACCAGCGGATTTGCCCGCCACCGAGATTGACGTGCGGCTGGGCGCGTCCTGGTTGCCGCCCTCGGACGTGCAAGATTTCGTCCACGGATTGCTCGGCGTTCCGTCAGGTGTTGAGGTCGGCCACATCCACGCGCTCGGCTCTTGGCATGTCACCGCCAATTGGGAGGCGAAAGGGGCGACCGCCAACACGACCGATTGGGGAACGAATCGCTATACCGCCCTCGAACTCATCGAGGAAACGCTCAATCTCAAAACGCCCACCGTTTATGATTATGTGGACAAGAAACCCGTCGTCAACGCGCAGTCCACCGAGGCCGCGCGGGAGAAGCAGGAACGCATCAAGGAACGGTTTGCGAAATGGATCTGGTCGGATGACGACCGGCGGGAACGGCTTTGCCGCCTTTACAATGACACGTTCAATCATTCGCGCGTTCGCACATTCAACGGCGAACACCTGACCTTGCCGGGAGCCAGTGCGGCCGTTCAACTTCACATTCACCAGAAGTCAGGCGTGTGGCGCATTTTGCAAACGCCCAACACGCTGCTCGGCCATGTCGTCGGCGCGGGCAAGACTTACACGATGGTTGCCGCCGCGATGGAGTTGAAGCGGCTGGGGCTGGCGCGCAAGCCCATGTTCGCCGTGCCCAATCACATGCTCGGCCAGTTTTCGACCGAGTTGCTCATGTTGTATCCGGGCGCAAACATCCTCGTGGCGGGCAAGGAAGACTTCGAGTCGCAGAACCGCAAGAAACTATTCAGCCGCATCGCCACCGGCAATTGGGATGCCGTCATCGTCACACACTCTGGTTTCGAGCGCATCCCATTGTCACGCGAAACCCAGGAACGTTTTTTTAAAGAGCAGTTGGAGGAATTGGAAAAGATCAAACGGGAACATGCCAACGACGATAATCGGCGCTTGGTGAAGGAACTCGAAAAGGCCAAAAAACGATTGGAAGCCAAACTCGAAGCCCTCGCCGCGACACACAAGAAAGATAACACTCTGACTTTCGAGGAACTCGGCATTGACCGGCTCTTTGTGGACGAGGCGCACTATTTCAAAAATCTTTTCTACATTTCAAAAATGACCCGCATCGCCGGGCTACCGCAAACAGCCAGCGAGCGCGCCTTTGATATGTATTTGAAAGTTCGTCACATCCAGTCAGCGAACGGCGGCGGCGGTGTCGTCTTCGCTACCGGCACGCCCATCGCCAACAGCATGGCCGAGATGTTCACCATGCAACGCTATATGCAGCCGGAGGATTTGAAAAAGCACAACCTGAATCATTTTGATTCATGGGCCGCGACCTTCGGCGAGCCGGTAACGGCGATGGAGCTTGCGCCGGACGGTGCCGGCTACCGGCTGAACACGCGCTTCGCGCGGTTCATCAATGTGCCGGAGCTGATGCAGATTTTCCGGCAGACGGCAGACGTGCAGACCGCGCAAATGCTCAATCTCGCGCGTCCGAAACTGGAAGGTGAAAAACCAGGAATCCGTAATGCGCCGGCATCGGCGGAACTGAAAGAGTTTGTCGAAGGTCTCTCGCGCCGCGCCGAGGCGCTGAAACGCGGGCGGGTTGACCCGCGCGAAGATAACATGCTCAAAATCACCACCGAAGGCCGCAAGGCCGCGCTGGATTTGCGGCTGATGAAACCCGGCTTGCCGGATGATCCGCAGAGCAAAGTAAATCTCGCGGTGGAAAAAATTCATCAGATTTGGGAGGCGACGAAGGATGATCGTTTGGCGCAGCTTGTGTTTTGCGATTTGTCCACGCCGCAAGACCGTGGCTTTTCCGTTTATTGCGACATGGCCGACAAATTGAAACGCCTGGGCATCCCGGAAAACGAAATCGCTTTTATTCAGGATTACGATGCGGACGATGCGAAGCTGGCGTTGTTCCGTTCCGTCCGCGCAGGCAAAGTCCGTGTCCTGTTCGGCAGCACACAGAAAATGGGTTCTGGCACGAACGTCCAAGAGCGGTTGATTGCGCTGCATCATTTGGACGCGCCGTGGCGACCGGCTGACGTGGAGCAGCGCGAGGGACGTATTCTCCGGCAGGGCAACAAAAACTCCACCGTGCAGATTTATCGTTACGTCACCGAAGGCTCGTTCGATGCCTATATGTGGCAGACGTTGGAGACGAAGGCGAAGTTCATCTCCCAAGTGATGAGCGGGGACATGACGATTCGCCGTCTCGAAGACATGGACTCCGCTGCGTTGACCTATGCCGAGATCAAAGCAATAGCGTCCGGCAATCCGCTCGTCATTGAAAAAGCCCAGGTGGATGCCGAGTTGATCCGGTTGACCCGGCTGCGCTCCGCCCATGCCGAGGAGCAGTATCGCATCCGCGCCAGCCTGCGCCATTCACACGAGGAGGTGCAGACCTGGACGGAACGACTCGCAAACTTGCGCGAGGATTTGACTCTCCGGCAGGACACTGCCGGCGACAAATTTCGCGTCGAGCTGGATAAGCAAACTCTGGACAATCGCGGCATCGCCGGGGAATTGTTATTACGGCGGGCGGAGAAGATCAAAACTCGTTTCGGTGAGGACATCCGCCTTGGACGCTTTGCCGGTTTTGATTTATCCATCCGTGCCGGTTTCAACAACACCGCCGAACTCATTCTGCGCGGCAAAAACAGTTACAGCACCCGCATCACCGACACGGCCCTTGGCACCATCCGCTCGCTCGAATCGGTGGTGCAGGGATTTGAAGAACGCGCCGCGCGGCTGGAATCCGACATCAAGGATTCGCAAAAGCGCGCGACCGAACTGGAAGCCAAGGTCGGCTCGCCCTTCGAGAAGGAGGAGCGTTATCACAAACTGGTCAACCGCCAGTCGGAAATCGAGGAGAAACTTGATCTCACCAAGAATCAGGCACCGAACCAGCTTGAGGCCGCTGAAAACACCGAGGCCAGCGTCCAAGTTGAGCAGCCCGATAATACTGAAACTATCAAACATAAACCCACCCGGAGAATGAAAGTATGAAACAAGGCAACATCATTGGAAAACGTATCCGCCTCGTGCGCGAACTGCGGAGATGGACGCAGCAACAGTTCGCCCGAAAACTTCGCGACGCGGGCCACGATGTCAGTCGTGACATCGTGGCGCGCTGGGAACTCTGCGAAACCCCGGTCACAGACACGCGCCTGCTTGGCATCGCCACCGTCCTGCGGGTTTCCGTTCTGGATCTGTTTCCGCCCAGAGGACGGGGACGGCCTCGGATATTTTGACCGGCCAGATTTTTTCCATGAACAAGGAAGATAAATATACGTTTCTCGCTTTGCCGTTGCTTCCCGTCCGGCTGAACGCCTTGGAAGCGGCATGGTATCTCGGCTTCCAGCCCCATGAGATTTCCATTCTGACCGGCGCGGGGATGCTGGAACCGCTCGGCCATCCTCCCGCCAACACGCCCAAGTTTTTTTCTACCGAATCGCTGGCGGAGTTGCGGGACAATCAGAAGTGGCTTGAAAAGGCGACGGATGCCATCAGCACTTACTGGCGGCGCAAGAATGGACAAAAGCGGGCTGGCCGAAATGGCCGGACCAGCCAATCCTAGCGTAGCCAGTTGATTTCTGGGCATTTGCTACAATTTACTGCATCACCGCCTGATGGAACGCTACAAGGACAGCAACGCGGATTTCTACGGTGCGTATCAAGTCGCTCGCATCATGGTGGACGCTGGCGGCGGCAGCGGCACACCGCCCACGCCGCCGACACCGCCCGCGACACCGGGCAAATAAAATCAATTCTCTCAAAAGCAAAACGGCCTTTGGAAGCAAAGGCCGTTTTTATTTTTAATCTCCGAAAACGAATCTACGGCGTCACCCGGTAAAAACGCTGTTTGAAATTCGTGGCTGCGGAATCGTTCAAATAAAACACTGCATTCGAGCCGGTAAAATTCGTGAACGGCTGCCAGTTGATTAGGTTCGTCGAAGTTTGAACTATGTAGTTGCTGCTCATCAGGCCGTAAAATGCCAGTTGAAAATTGCCATTGGACAGTCGTTGCGGACTTACAATTGTGTTGTCCGGCGGAGTCACAAAGAAAGATTGTGTCACGCTGGTTGCCGCTGCGTATGAATTATTGCCCGCTTGTGACGCGTTGACGGTGACAGTTCCCCATCCATTCAAAACGAGAATGTTTCCGCTTAACGCCGCTGGACCGGACACAATCGAAAAACTTACCGGCAAGCCGGAATCCGCCGTTGCATTAAGCGGGAATGGCGCGTCGCCTTGCTTCTGCTGGCTTAATGCGCCAAACGTAATTGTCTGCTGCATCTGGCTTACATTAAAACTTTGTTGCACCGGCACTGCTGCACTGTAATTCGAGTTGCCGGGCTGCCACGCAATTGCCGTCACCGTGCCAGCGCCAAGCAATGTAAGAACATTGTTTGTGTCTAACGCTGCTGGGCCAGATAAAACATTAAGATAAACTGGCAAGCCAGAACTAGAGGTGGCCGAAAGCGCAAATGGCGCGTCGCCAAATACCTGATCGCTCAAAGCGCCAAAGGTGATGGTCTGCGGCAATCTTGTATCAAGCGGCGAATAGGTCACGAGAATTGATGCGATGGCTGAATAATTTCCGGCACTATCGCGACTGCGAGCCTGAATCGTATTAGTTCCAGAAACCAGATTGACCGAGCCGGTCCAAATGGTCGTCCCGGTTGCTGTCTGCCACGCTCCGCCGTTAAGTTGCAACTCAACCAACGCAACGGATGTATCATCTGCGGCAGTGCCGTTGACAGAAAGCACGGATTCATTGAATTGAGCCCCGTCAGCAGGATTGGTAATTGAAATCGTTGGAGGTAGCACATCGCCAAAAGCCGACGCTTTTGCGGCCCATTTCAGAGCACTTCTGGTTGTGTTTCCATTATTATTTTCAAGCCAGTAGACGTTCGTCGAATCAACCGTTATCGCGACAGGTTGAGCGAGATTTGTGGCCAGAGTAATAATCGGCCCGCCACTCAGAGGCATTTGCCTGACACTTCCATTCGTCCCGAGGGGATTCCCGGCTTCTACCCAATAAATGTTTGTAGCATCAAGTGCCAGATCGTATGCGTCATTCAGATTTGACGCCAAGGTTTGCCTTATGCCGCCTCCGATGGGCACGCGATATATGCTTTCGCTACCCGTGAAATAAGCAAAACCGTCCTGAATCGCTAATCCCGGCTCAACGTTTACACCGCTGGACAGCGTTATTCTTGAACCGCCAATTGGTTGTGCAAATACAACAGCGGGATAAGTCGTCTGTGACCAAACCACTGTATTGTTCGTGACACGAATCGAGGCGATGTCTTGTGAGCCTGTAGCGACCGTCGTGACTGATCCTCCGGCGGTTGGAACAGAGTAAATCAAGCCAGAGGGGACGCCCCAAAAGACCACATTGTTTTGAACGGTGATGGCGTCATATAACGAACTGCCAGTGGCAAGGGTCGTCGGCGTCCCGCCGGATTTCAAAAGTTTTTGCACCTTCGTTCCAGAATCCAAATAGTAAAGGTAGTTTCCATCTAATACCATTTGGCCAAAGCCATACAAAGAACTTGTTGCTACGGCGGTTTCTCCGGCACCGGTTTTGGACACTCGTTTGAGAACACTGGGCTCTGACCAAAATACATAGTTGTCATCCACCGCAATACTTCGTGGAGAAGACAATCCCGTCGCCAGCGTTCCGGGTGGAGGCGGAGTTCCCGCCTGAGTGATAGTGAATGTAGCAACAAATGTTTGTCCACCATCCGCCGAGAGCAAGATCGCTGCGCTCCGCGGCAATGAACCAAAATAAGGTTGGACTGTGTATTGGACCGAATCACTACCGGTGTGGTCTTGCTGGCTTATGAGCGTGATCCAATTGGCATTTCGCGATATTGACCAAAAACAGATTGAGCCTGCGTATACCGAGAATGAGTTGGTCCCACCAACCGCTGGCACATTGGCTCCCGGCGCACTCAGTGTAAACGTGCAAGCACCCGCATTTCCGTTTTGATTGATCGTGAAGGATCCCCCATCCGTGGTGATCACACCGCTTCGCGGCGAAATTGAAGGATTGTAATCCACCTGATAAAATACGCCATGCGTTCCGTTGCCGGATGAGCCGGAGGTAATGGTCACCCAACTTAGATTTTCCGATGCAGTCCACGTGCAGCCGGCAGGTGCAATGACGTTGAATGCCCCGCTGCCACCCGCTGCCGCCCATATATCGCTATATGCGGAAAGAGAGTAGCTACAATTTGCGATTGCTGCATAAATGGCGTTCACCGTTATCTGCTGATTTGCCACAACGGAAAGAACCAAGTTCGTGGGCGTGTTGTAACCTGAAACTGATTTGAGCGAAACTGTATGCGAACCCGGAGAAAGACCCACGGCAACATCGCCGTTGTTAAGATAACTGCCGTTGTCCACGCGCCATTGTGCTCCGGCGGACACCGCGCCTGATGGAGTGATATTCACGGTGATTGAGCCGGTGCTAGGCGGTGCATTTACCGTGTATGTTCCGCTCGCCGTGGTTTGTGCATTCGCGTTAATGGTTACGGTTTGGCTGGAAGGCGTCGTGTAGCCGGAAACCGGTTTGAATGAAACCGTGTGTGAGCCGGGCGAAAGCGCAGTAGCCACGCCACCGTTGACATAATAAGCACCGCCGTCCACTTGCCATTGTGCTCCGGCGGAAACCGCGCCCGCCGGTGAAAGATTCACGACCAAAGAACCTGTTGGATTTGCTGGCGGCGCATTGACGGTGAAATAACCAAAGTTCGATGTCTGACTCCCATTGACAACTTGCACCGTCCAATTCGCCTGACTTGTTCCGACTGAAATATAATAATCAAGTTCGTTGGCAGCATAGGAACTTGGAATCCTGCCAGTGTAAGACGGATTCACGCCGTCATTGAATGTCAGCGTTGAACTGCCTGTAAAGCCCGAGCCGATGATACGGATGAGCTGTGTCTGTCCAATTGGCAGGCCGGTAAGAGTTGAAGGAGAAACGTAGGTGATAGAAGGAGCCGAGGCCGTCGCCACCACATCAAAACGATTCCAAGATGATTGTGGCGCACCGAAAGTTGGATTGGCCAATCCTTGAAGCAGTTGCCATTTTGCAGGAAGGTTCAAAAGGTCTGCCGCAAGTGATAACAATCCGCTTGCATTGGAAAAAAATGTATTTACTTGATCGGTGGTGAAACCGTTCTTGGTCAAGATTTGGCCTATTGCGCTTTGAACCTGCCCACAATTCGCTGCCAGCGATCCTATGTCAGTTGCGACGCCCGGCAGATTGAAATTTTTCAAATCAACGACCAATGATCCAATGCCGTTGCCGAGGGTTGAAAATACATTGTCCAAAAGAGGATCAATATCGCCGGTCAGGGAATTCACAGGCGATTCATCGAACGCGTTCGGCGGAAGCGGAATTGTCAATAAACCGCGCGTCAGGAAATCCACTGTCGTAGCACCAAAGAGCGCCGCGCATTGAGGGTTCAGGGATTGAAAATTCAATCCGGTGGGGGTTGTCACGTCGAATTCAAGGTAGGAAGTTGCCGTGAATGAAACATTGTTAAAAGTTTTTGTTCCGCCTGGTCCCAAAAGGTAAACGGTGTAAGGGAGTGCGACGGGACTTTTTGGTGTGGGCGTGATGTTCTGTTGAATATAAACCCACGTTCCAGAAGTGTTTTGGATCTGGACTGTCACCTGCAATGTATTGCCCACAACGGTGGGATTGGAATAGGTGACGTTTATCGCGGTCTGATAGCTCGCAGATGACGTGAGCGAAAGATTAACCGCCAAACTTTGCCCGCAAATAAAAACAACGAAAAGCATTCCGAGCAATGTGAATCTATTTTTCATATCAAGCCTTTTGCCGATTTTCACCGACCTTCTCACCTGATGAAAACAATGTCAATCCAAGCATTTCCCACTTGTGGGAACGCCGGCGGCGCAAACTGCCCACATGGCAGCGTCCATGCAAAAGCAACTTGGTCAATTCCAGCCCCATGAGATTTCCATTCTGACCGGCGCGGGGATGCTGGAACCGCTCGGACATCCTCCCGCCAACACTCCCAAGTTTTTTTCGACCGAATCGCTGGCGGAGTTGCGGGACAATCAGAAGTGGCTCGAAAAGGCGACCGATGCCATCAGCACTTTCTGGCGGCGCAAGAATGGACAAAAGCGGGCTGGTCGAAATGGCCGGACCAGCCCGTCTTCGCGTGCGTCAGGCGGGTAGCGACAGGGCTTAATAGTCATCGTGATCACAACATGGCGGGTCGCGCAACGGCGGGAACGGGTCAAACGGTTCGGGCGGCGGCGTTGGCCGTCCAATTTTTATTTGCACTCCAATGGCCGCCGTTACATGAGGTGTGGGTTTGCCATTCAATTGTTTTCGTCGAAGTCCGCCACTCAACACCCAAGCCAGAAATGGAATCAGGAGAAACACCAACCCCATAAAGATATAGACGCCATAGTCGGCAATGACTCCATCGAGGAATTTGAACACCGACTGCTCCAGTTCGAGTGCTTTAATTTGCATGGGTTGCATGATGTCCTCCTTATGCGGTGACGACTTGCGCCACTGGTTCAATTCCTACGCCGTTGGCAAAGAGCTTCCGCTGCCGCTCGTATTCGCTTAACGACGGCAGTTCCACCTGCGCCCGGCGGGCGTAAGCGCGGTGCACGGCTTTGCTGTTATGTCCCAGGTTTTCCATCGCAAACCGTTCGGGATAGCCGGCGGTTTTTGCCCGTTCAGCCCAGGCGTATCGGTAACTATGTAACGTGACGCCTTTGATGTTAAGCCCCCGGCAGCGCTGCTTGAACTCCGTGGCCCGGTCACCCGCGCGGACGGTTCGCAGATGCGGAAACAACGGCCCGCTGCCCGGCAAATCCCGGAGAATTTCCGCCACATCTTCACTGAAGCGCATGATGGCAATTGAGCCGGTTTTCATGCGTGCAAAGCTGATGACGTGATGTTCCCAATCCACATTCTCCGCTTCCAGAAATGCCAGGTCGGATTGCGACGCGCCCGTGTGCCAGGCCATTTGGTAAAAGGCTTTGCGCTCCGGGTTTTTCTCGCGCCCGATGATCTGGCAATGCTCATCCCCAGTGATGGCCCGTTTGTCCTTGAACTCAATTGCCGGCCACTGGCGCTTTACCACCACCGGCCACGGCAACCAGCCCATGTCCAAAGCAAAGTTGTGAATCCGGCGGAGGAAAACATTCGTTGAGACCGTGCCGACGTACAGCACCTTCAGGAAATGCTCGGCCTGCGTTTCCAGAATCGGCAGGTCGCGAATCAAATCAAACGCCTTGTCCCGGATGGCGCGCTGCCAGCGGACGAGGGTTGGTCCACGCTTGGTTTTGCCCAGTTCGTCCATCGGCACCTGCCAGGTCCGCTTGGACACCATCGGATCGGTTGCGGCCAGATAGGTGCGTGCCAGTTGGAGATTCAGGTGCGCCTGCCGGTGCGACTGCGTTTTGGCGGCGAACAGTGCGGAGGCTTCCGCACGGTCACGGGTCTGCAGGCTTTCCTGCTTGCCGGTCTCATCGTCATGGACGTAATAAATCCCGCCATTGCGGCGGTAGAGACGGAATCGTTGCTTCATATTTTTACGAAGCAGCGTAAGTCTGTCTTGGCTCCGCGTTGTGTAAGCTTTACACAATCCGACGCGGACAAATTGCCTGTCAGCGAGTTTTGCCGGAGTTTCAGCGGAGTTTTGGCGAGTCGTTGCCGAGTTTCACCAAGTCCGCCGTCTGCTGGCAGTTTTGCTGGCAGTTGCAACTTGATTCTTCACAACTCCTTGATGCCCAAGCATCGAAGTTGGAGGCGAGGGTCGGAATCGGACGCGTCTCGCCTTCCACAAGCCACTCGAAATCAATTGCCTATGGCATCGCTGATGCCCTGAATATAAGGCGGTTACGTTTTATGTCAAGCTTAACTTCATCCGACTTTTTTTAACTCCATTTAACCCTCACCGGATGCGGTTTGCTGGCATTTCTGCTGGCACTTTTTTTCGGTGAATTTTCCATACTGGAGACAACAATGGCCTCCGTGCAATCTTTCCTGGCTGGCGGTGAGTTAGCGGGGAGCATACAGCTAATATCCCAAAGCCGTCTGTTCAAGTCCTGGCCTGATAAAATACGGAAACGAAATGAAGTGTCAGACCGGATTAAATTATTTACGTTTTGTTCTTGCATTGCGCGAGCTATGCGTATAGCTTGTGTTCGACGTGGAACGAACACGCAAAAATTAAAAACAAAATGTCGGCTTACATTACACCAGACAAAGTAAACTCACCTCGGCGGCATTGGACGCTCCTTGTGGTGCTTGATTCAGGGGGTGAAGAAGACATTGCCCTGTGCGTTGGGCGCTGGGATAATACCCCATGCCTTGGGATGCGATGGAACGGAAGCGAAGAAAGTCCGCTCGGAAACCCCCAATCAAGGGGTATTCCAACATGGTTCATCATTCCTGCGGGCGATTATGCAAATGCAATCATCGAATCGCTTCCTCCTGAAAAGAAGAAAATGGCGCGGAATTTCTTGCCGCTGAATCCAAAATGAACGAAGACGAATCAACAAATGGAATTTGCGACCACTGCAATGAGCGTATCGAGGTATGCGAATGTGAAATCACTTGCCAGAAGTGCGAGGATGCACGCCCTCGAAAACACAAATGCGCCAAAGAAGCAACGCATTGCGAGTATTGCGACGAACCCATCGAGACTTGCCACTGCCAGCCAAGTGGACACTACGACTGAAATAAATATTAACAATACAATGCCATGCAAGTAACCAAATCCAAGCCAATCTTAAACTGTCCGGGACACACAATTGAAATCGGAAAAGCGACTTGGGACGACCAAGAGACCTCTGTTCGGAACCGGTATCCAACAAAAACTGGAGGATTCAGTCCACGCAGTTCGAGCGAAATTCCACTTGGTGATGTAAAGGAGATTGTCAGCGTAGTCGCAGATAATGATCTCCTTGATCCAAAAGTGCTTGCGGACATGATTGGTGCTCTTTCCGACTCACTCAGCCGACAGGTTTAGAGAGCATGAGAACAATACGGAAACTTATTCACGTTTGCCTGCTTTGGTTAGTATTGTATCAAGCAAACAAAAGCGAAGCGCAAACCTACAAGACTCTGTGTAGTTTACAATATGGGGTTTTTCCGTATGCCGGATTGATTGTATCAAGCAACACTCTTTATGGGACAACAATTTATAGCAGCAGCGATGGTTATGGCTCGGTGTTCGCCGTGAACACCGATGGCACAGGCTTAACAAACTTGGTTGATTTCACACTCATAGGACAAATAAACAATGATGGAGCTATGCCGTATGGAGGATTGGTTTTATCGAGCAACACCCTATATGGGACGGGAAATATAGGTGGTAGTTCAGGCAATGGCGCGGTGTTCGCCGTGAACACCGATGGCACAGGTTTAACAAACCTGCACAGTTTTACGGCAAACTCTGGTCCTTCTGTAACAAACACCGACGGGTTTAATCCTGTTGGCGGGTTGATTTTATCGGGGAACACCTTGTATGGGACGGCAGAATATGGCGGCAGTTCTGGCAGTGGAACGGTGTTCGCCGTGAACACTGACGGCACCGGTTTTACCAACCTGTATAGTTTTGCAGCAACTAAAACTAATTCTACAGGAGTTTTTACCAATAGCACCGGTGCTTATCCAAAAGCGAGTCTGATCTTGTCAGGCAACATTCTTTATGGAACAACAGCAAACGGTGGCAGTGCGGGTAATGGCACAGTGTTCGCCATAAACACCAATGGTTTTGGCTTTACGAATTTGTATAGTTTTAGTGCATTCGGTCACAATAACAATATCAACAATGACGGGGCTTGGCCGGCTTCCAGTTTGATTTTATACGGCAACACGCTGTATGGGACAACAGTAAGTGGTGGTAGCTCTGGCAATGGCACGGTATTCGCCATCAATACAAATGGCACAGCCTTTAGCAATTTTCATAATTTTACGGCAATCTCTGGTTCTCCTGGAATCAACAGCGACGGAGCCAATCCGGTTGGCGGACTGTATTTACTTGGAAACACCCTATATGGGACAACAATTTATGGAGGCAGTTCTGGCCAAGGCACGATATTCACAATCATCACAAACGGCACAAGTTTCACAACCCTGTTTAGTTTTTATAGTCAATTCGGTGGCAATCCAGGTATGCCGTATGGCGGATTGATTTTATCGGGCAGCAGCCTGTATGGAACAACAAGAAATGGCGGTGGTGGTAATGGCACGGTGTTCGGTCTAAATCTCGCGCCCGCCATTACGACCCAACCTCAAAACCAGACCAATCCGGTGGCTAGCACGGCCATTTTCACCGTGACAACTTTCGGCATACCTCCCCTATCTTACCAATGGCTGTTTAACAGTAACAATATTTCGGGAGGGGATAGCTCCCTTTACATAGAAAATGCTCAGTTTACGAACGCAGGCAATTATCAAGTAATCGTTACCAACGTCTTTGGTAGCGTCACCAGTAGCGTGGCCACCTTGACAGTTATACCCGCAGCGGCAACAGTGACATTGAGCAATCTGACCCAAACATACGACGGCACAGCAATAATCGTAAATGTGTCAACAGTTCCTTCAGGATTGAATGTTATACTCACTTACAATGGGTCTTCCATTGCCCCTACAAACATTGGAGTCTATACAGTTGTTGGAACGGTAAACAATGCGAATTACTTTGGCAGCGCAACAAACCTCCTTATCATCGGGTTACTACCGCAAATCAGCCAACAACCATATTCTTTGTTGTGGGTCAATGGAGTGGACGCAACGCTCAACATTCAAGCCACCGGCTATCCTTTACCAACCTACAAGTGGTTTTTTAACGGCAACTTAATTACCAATGCGACCTCGCCAACACTTACGCTTGATCCTCTCGTAACAAATATGTGCGGCAGTTACTCGTGCATTGCATCAAATATCTTTACCAATGTCCAAACAGCAAATGTTGTAGTGCGTCTGCCTGGTCAGGCGATTTCAGTCCCAACAAATAGTCCGGCAAACGCTCCTGTTATCACGTTTGACGGGCTAGACCCGGTCGCTGGCATGATTCTGCGTGGAGACCGCACTTTGGTTTCCATGAACACGACATATTCGGGCGGCAGCATTTTCTATACCCTAGATGGCAGTGTTCCCATTCCCGGTGCTAACGGAATCGAATACACCGGTCCGTTCTATCTGATTGATTCAACCACTATCAATGCCGTAGCTTGGGATTCATTATTTGAGAATTCGGCCACTGCTCTTCCTATTAGTCTTGTAATCCGTTCACTTTACGCAGCCAGTTCGTTATGCAAAGGAGGTGGTTTTGCCAGCCTAATCACTCCGGCATATAGTGGTAATTTATTTGTCAGCAATACACTGGTGCAAGTCACGGCCACGGCCAGCAATGGTTGGTCAATCTTATATTGGAATGGCGCAACAAATATAACCACCAACGCCAGCACACGGGTAGTTGCCCCAACCACTTTAGAAGCCGTTTTTGGAACTCCCTATACTGCGATTACTGGTGGCGTCGGGGTTGGGACCGTTGTCGCCACCCCCGATTTATTGCTATATCCTTTTGGTAGTAGTTTGAAGCTGCTGGCCCAGCCGCAATCGGGAAGTTATTTTTTCCGCTGGCAGCCGAGCACTCAAATAACAAATCCGCTTTTTTTAACTGTTACGAATGCCAACACGACAAATTCTGCCGTGTTTTCTCCGCTGCTGACGGGATACGTTTCTTTGGTTTTGAATGTGGTTGGTAACGGTCAGGCGACTGTCTCACCCTTACAAGGGGAATACTTGAATGGAACCAGCGTGACCTTGATGGCTACTCCTAACAATCAATACAGCTTTGTCGGCTGGACAGGAAATGTCTCGTCCACGAACAATCCACTGACTGTTAATTTGAAAACCAATGAATCCATTCAGGCGGTTTTTGCGCCAAATATACAGGTAATATTAAATCCGGTATCCAAAAACGTCTTAGCTGGCACCGTGGTATATTTGGCTGTTGGCGCAAGTGGCCCAACGCCTCTAACGTATCAATGGTGCTTTAATGGAAACAGCATTTCTAGTGCAAGCAATTATCTTTTCAGTATCATGTCGGCTACGGCGGCGAATGCCGGCAACTACAACGTGGTGGTCAGTAACGGCGGCATTAGTGTTACCAGTCAAGTAGCCAGTATCACCATATCACCACTTGGAACGGTGGTGGTTTGGGGCAACAGTCCGGCTGGTATGCCAAGCCCTATGACAAACAGTGCGGCTATCGCGGCGGGTTCTGCTTATGCGTTAAGCCTTCAAAACAATACAACCATTGTAGGTTGGGGTGATAATTCAGAGGGACAAATCAGCATCCCTTACGGATTGACCAATATAATTGGAATAAGTGCTGGTCTCGATCATAGTGTGGCTTTGCGAAATGACGGTAAACTGATTGCTTGGGGGCGAAACAATTATGGCCAAATTAATATACCTCTCGGATTGAACCAGATTGTAGCCCTTTCGTCGGGAATACAATTTACGCTGGCTTTGGACGTAAACGGAAACATAACGGCATGGGGTCGTGGCGACAGCGGCCAAACCAATGTCCCGGTTAATCTAACCAACGTTGTGAGCATCGCCGCTGGAGATGCTTTTGGATTGGCGTTGCAAGCGAATGGAAATGTGGTTGGCTGGGGCGATAACACCTATGGACAAATTAATATTCCTGCCAATATTACAAATGCAATCGCCATTGCGGCGGGTAGCAGCCATGCGTTGGCTTTGCTTAACACCGGAAATGTTATTGCATGGGGCAATAATGACGAAGGGCAGACGAACGTAACGCCAGGCTTGTCAAATGTAGTAGCCCTTGCTGCCGGATTGGCTCACAGTATTGCCTTGGAACAAAATGGAACGGTAACAGCGTGGGGGCAGAACAATTATGGCCAATTGACCTACCCAGCGGGATTGAACAAGGTTGCTGTAATCGATGCTGCAACAAATTATTCGATGGCCTTGATAACCATTCCGCCGGTGATTCTTAGCGCGAATCGCTATGGCACGAATATGCAGTTTAACTGGCCTAGTCCAGCCGGTGCTTATTCATTGTATTCGGCAGACACACTACTAAACCCGACGTGGAACCTGGTTAATTTACCTGTGTCGGTGAATGGCTCCGTAATATCAATCACGATTCCGACGACCAACTCGCAAGAATATTTTCGTCTTGGAGCGCAATAGAAAAAAGATATTACGTGCTGGCAGGTTTTCGCCTGCCAGCCAGTTGAATGACCGAGTTGGTTATTTATTTTTTCGGGAGCGATACGAAAAGCGATGCGCTCCGTCAAACGGGACGGTTGTTAAGCTGGATGTTGAAGCCGTTGCCGTCGGCGTGAGCCCATTCGCTGCCAATGCGAATCCAGTAGTTGTCGCCGCCTTAAATTGTCAGGCTGTGCCAATCGCGGCCTGGCACAAGGCGAAAAGCCCCTTTTTGCCGGAGCGAGACGCACCGAGCAAATCGGGAAATTGGGGGCGACCTTCAGGGGAACCGAATTTCTGATTGCGCCGACGGGCGGGGACTTCAATGTGCCAATCAAAAAGCCTATGTGGCGTGGCGTGGCCAACAAATTTATTCGTGGAGACGGCCTGACTGAACGGCAACATACCCGCCAGCGCGTTGTTGAGCCTAATCATTTTTCGCCATCGAATGCTCGAAGGAAGACCATGATTCCATATCGAGATCACCGCAATAAGTTTGCGTGAGACACGAAAGAAATGCTTTCTTGGCCTTGCTGGAAGCTAGCAACAGTCCTTCATCTGAGTGCGGTGCGCTCACAATCCAGCGGTTGGAGCCTGTCGCGGGCTTTACGTTGTAAATGCCAAATGACGAGCAGTTCTCGACTGCCGTGTTTAGTGCGGAGACCTCTTGGTAGCCCTCAAGCTCTACGCCGTTGAGAAATTTTTGAAAATCACAGGTTATGCTCATAATCTAATAATCCGGCCAAAATTGATTTTGTCAACCCGTCTTGCCCTGCGGTCGTCCATCCAAAAAATTATTCGTCAACTGTTTTCGCAACTCCCCTATCCAAAACGAAAGAGGCGTGAGCTGAAGATCAATTCGCCACCTTATTTAGTGCGTGCGTTGTCCAGTTCAGCTTCGATTTCCGCCACAGTCGGCAGGCTGCCTTTCAAATTTTTTGGCAGGGATTCGACCAGCTTGGTCTGCCATTGGGCGACGCCGATGGGCTTTTTCAAATCGCGCAGCGCATATTCAACGGTCAGATGGTCACGTTCCTTGCACAACAGCAGACCGATGGACGATCTGTCATCGGTATGGCGCAACTGGTCGTCCACGGCAGACAGGTAAAAATTCATCTTGCCCGCGAATTCCGGCTCGAAGGCTTTCATTTTCAGATCAATCACGACGTAGCAGCGCAGCCGGAGGTGATAGAACAGCAGGTCGAGATAATAATCCTGGCCGCTGATTTCCATGTGATATTGCCGCCCGACAAATGCGAACCCGACGCCGAGTTCGAGCAGAAATTTCTGAATGTGGTCGAGCAGACCCTGTTCGAGGTCGCGCTCATGCGCGTCGCTGCGGATCGTGAGAAAATCGAAATTGTATGGGTCTTTGAGCGTTTGCTCGGCGAGATCGGACTGCGGCGGCGGCAGGGTGCGTTGAAAGTTGGTGACGGCTTTGCCTTCGCGTTCGTGCAGTTGCGTCTCAATGTGGTGCGTGAGCACCGCGCGGGACCAGCCATGTTCGATGGCCTTGTGGGCATACCAGAGGCGGATGAGCGGGGTTTTCAGTTTGGCCAGCAGAACCAAATTATGTCCCCAAGGAATTTCCGCCACAGGTTGCGGCAAATTTGATCCAGCCAATTCTCCAACAAGCTGTGGGAGAAATTTCGAGGTGGATTCTCCAACAGGCTGTTGGAGTTTTTGAGGTTCCTTGGTCCAAGCGAGATAAAAACTTCGCATATACCAGACGTTTTGCGGCGAGAAACCCGCCGTGCCGGGAAATTCCTTTTGCAGGTCTTCCGCCAGCCGTTCCACCACCTGTTTGCCGTAGCCCTTGGTCTTTTGCGCCTCGACAATGATTTTACCGATGTCCCAATAAAGCAGAATCAACTCGCGGTTGACGGAAACCGCCGCGCGAAGTTGCGCCGCGCGGACACGCGCTTTGAGGTCGGCGAGGAGCGTGGTGTAACCAGCGGGGAGTGCGCCGGGCAGTTTGCCGCCCATTCCGCTGGTTTTTGCCAAACCTGTGGCTGTCGTCTTTCGTTTCGTCATACAAAAAGTTTGCCTGCCGTTCTGCCCACAACAATCCTCAATTGAGTTCGGAAACTTCGGGCATGATGCCTAATTTTTCTGGTGTTGAAAAGTTTTTCGCGCACATGACTTTCAAGGTGTCCGGTGCTGCTGGCCATACTTGTCGCAAGCAATTCTCCACGCGCCAAATCCTAAACGCAAAAGCCCCGGAGCCAGGCGGCGGGTCAACGGTGGAGGCCGAGGGCATACCGAGGCACTACCTTGACGCGACGACCGGCGACATACAATGGAATCTGGATTGGCGCGCGTTCTTGCCCGCGCGACTGCGCCCATGAACAAAGCTCAATGAATCCAATAATGGCCGATGCAAATTCCATAGCCGAGAACCAGCAAAAACCAAGCGACCGACCGAAGTATCACCCGCCACGCGAAACGGTCCTGCAAGTCATTGGAGACTTGTTCCAACCGTTCGCATTGAGCCGTCGTGCTGGCCTTGATGCTTCCCCATTCAGATGCCGCACTTTCCATCAAAGCCTTCACCCGGCTTGCGACTGCCTCCGCGTCGGCAAGCTGCACCTGGATTTGTTCCGCAGCCTGCCGGGTTGCCTGAATGTGAATTTCGACAGTTTTTTTCAACTCCTTGTTCTGGCCGTCCACCGTGTCGGCAAAATCATCTGCCATCGCCTGACTCTGCCGCCGGTATTCAGCCAGATGTAGTTCGATCAATTTGCGGGCGTCATTCATCAAGCGCGGCAGATTGGCCGCGATGCGCCATTGCGCCCTGGTCAGCAGAGCCAGTTGCACCGGAAAATTGCTGTCCGGCCCGACACTCCATTCGTGCAATAGCCGGTGAACCCGGTCCACTTCGTCCGTCGTCAGCCCGGCACACAGCGCCGCCAAATCATCTTTGTCCAGGTCCATACTCATTCACCCAAATTGAGCATGGGCTGTTTGGAGCGAGCCGGTTTCGCCGCCGGTTCGGTCTGCGGTTCAACCTCCGGCATCTGTTCCAATGGCACCAGCAAATCGGCAATCGCGTCGTATTGCCGGAACATCTGCTGCATTGCCCATTGCATTTCCCCGGCCAGCATCAATTCCAAGTGCGACGCACCGGGAGTCGCCACTTCCGCAAAACTCAACTTGCGTCCCGCCTTGGCCTCGGCGCGTTTGATGGCCAGCAGCGTAATGGAAGTCACCACCGGCAACGTCAGTTCCTTCGCCCCGAACTTTTTCAACTCGGCTTCGATGTTGGATTTCTTGAAGAGGTTCGTCCTCACTTTGGCCGGGTTGTGGACAATCACATAATCCACGCGGTCGCCGGCGAAATAAAACAGGTCGAGCAGATTGCTCATGCTCTCCGTGTCCTCGCTGGGAAACAGGAAAAACGTGAAGCGGATGCCCTGCGTGGCGAGCGATTCAAGCAGTTGCAACGACTCCAGTGCCTGCACGATGAGGC
Organism: Limisphaerales bacterium; assembly: GCA_003134375.1. Classification (GTDB taxonomy): domain Bacteria; phylum Verrucomicrobiota; class Verrucomicrobiia; order Limisphaerales; family UBA11358; genus UBA11358. The sequence continues at coordinate 57,654 of PLAY01000179.1, forward strand.
CGTCGGCCTGCGCCCGGCAATCAATGACGTGAACCGGCGCGTCACTGCGCGACGCGTTACGAAACAATCCGAGCAGGGTGGATTTGCTGTCGTCGTCATTGCCCAAAACATAGGACTGCACCTGTTCGGGATGGCGGTCGGCAAAAGAATGGTGCCGGTCATCGAGGTCAGAGCCGTTCCACTGTATGCCGTAATAATCGAGCCAGGCGGTGCGGAACTCGGCCTCGAAACTTTTGCCGAGGCTGCCTTTGGATTGGGGATTGATGTGGATGCGTTTGGTGATGTTGGTGTTCATGTGAATTCTTCAGTGTTGAGGTTGGAGGGGTCGGGACGTTTGAAAGTGGGTGCCGCCGACAACGGTGCCGAGCGGGATTGCGGCCGACTGGCCGTTGCGTTGTGGCGGCCGGGTTGGAATTCGGAATTATTTTCCGCATCTTCCCAATGCGGTTTGGTCGCCCGCTTCAATCTGCGCCGGTAAAACAGATACGGAGCATGAAACGTGACGCGGATGCCCTTTTCACTCAACAGCAAGTCGGCGATTTCCTGCCACGTCTTGCGCCGTTGGCGCTGCTCGCGGATGAAATCGTAGTGCGGTTCCAAAATGCTGTGGAACGGTTTGCCGCCGCGTTTTTGATGTGCCGTTTCAGTCATCGGCGGACAGAATAGCCCAATAACGAAAAACGGTGGATGAGAGCAGGTGAAAGTTAAAGTGAGATGAAATCACGCCGCAGGTAGCGGCCAAGGGCGACGAATGGCGACAAATTCAAGTGACGAAAAGCGGCGAGTGCCGACGAAATGTCAGGAGTGGATGCGACGAAAAGTGACAAATGCGTTGTCGCTTTTCGTCGCTTTTAGTTGCCTGGTTTCTGGTTGCGTTTTTCACTACCGATTTTGGTAGGGGATGGTGTCTCGCTAAAAATCATTCCTGCGGGCTTCCGTTTTCCATGTGATTTGCCTTTGCCTTGAACGTATAGATTTCCGTTTCCGTGGCATGGTTGGCGTTCCGTTTTTTCGCGTGATGTTGTGTTCTTTGGTTAGCTGGCATGATGGTCGTGCTTTTCTTCGTTGGGTTTGATGGGTTTCCTTGGTTGCGATTTTGGGCGTCGGTTTTGATTTCGTTGCCGTTCGAGATTTCGTGTCCGCTGGCCGTGATGGTTTTCGTGATTATTCTACGGTGTGTTTTTTTCGGCGTTCGATTTGTGGGCGTGTCGGGATTGACCGTCATGTTGTCATGCTTCATTTGCTATTGCCGGGTGAATGGTGGTGGCGGATTCATTTTCTTCATCCGCTTGGATGCCCTTCGCACTGAACGTCCGATTCTGAAATCGAAGCGGAATGGAGCGCGGTTTTAGAATCGGACATTGAGTGCGCTGCCGTATAGGTTCAGTTTGGATGCGGAGATTTGTCTGGCCGGTTGCTGAATACCTGGAGGCAAGCCGGCCAGTCAAAGCGCCGAACATTACCTCACTGTTTTCTGCATGCCGGCGTGTCTGACGAACAAGGGCAAAATATTTTATCGTTGAAAAATAATTGGGCGGGAGTATGTATTTAACGCAAATTGGTGTTCAAACGTGATGCAAAGCTCGATAACAGTCCCTATAAGATTCAATAAATTCTACGCCTAAAATTTCAGAGCAAGATTGCATAAAGCCTGATTTGCGTTATCTACACACTCCCGTAATTGGGGGGGGGGTGGACCGCATTTGTCCCACCCCGTTTGTTAAGGTTTTGGCAGTCATGAAACATTGTGAACAATTTTGGCTTGTCACCGGGGCGTTGGCGATTTACCAAGACACATTCAATTTCAGGTTGAAGGGAAACGTGTGAAATATTTCGCGCACACTGCGGTCGGTGAAAACGGGACACCACTACCAGAATCTTCTGGCCGATGGCAGCCACTGGCCACGCATTTGTCCAACGTCGCCGAATTCGCTGGGCAATTTGCCGCGCCATTTGATCTGACCAATGAAGCCAAGCTGGCCGGATTTCTGCATGATTTATGAAGCCCTATCCCATTCAACTTGAAATCTCCGGCCCGACCGCCTTGTGGACACGGCCCGACACCGGTTCGTCTCCCGTTTCATACGTTGCGCCCACATTCAGCGCGGTGAAGGGCATCTTTGAATCTGTGCTGCGCTGGAAATCCGTGAATGTGCGGCCAACCAAAGTTGAGATTTGCGCTCCGGTGCAATTCCACCGCTACACCACGAATTACGGCGGGCCGCTCCGCGCCAGCGACGCGATGAACAAGGGTGCGTCGTTCCAGTTTTATACCGTCGTGCTGGTCAATGTGTGCTACCGGCTTTACGCGCAGGCCGAGTTTGCCGGGCATCACGACGGCACTACTTGGCCGCCGCACGCCTATCACGACGTTTTCAATCGCGCCTTGGATCGCGGGCAATGGTTTTACACGCCCTGCCTGGGCTGGAAGGAATTTGCACCGGACTATGTTGGCCCGTTCCGCCCGGAGACGCGCGTCTGCGAAATCGAGAACCACGAACTGCCCACCATGCTGAAAATGGTGTTCGACCAAATGCAGAATGGCCAAGTGAAGCCATCATTCTACAACAAACGCAATCACCCCGACCTGCGCGTCGAGAAAGGAGTCCTCACCTATGCTTAACGAACTTTCGCAAGTAGCGGACTCGCTGGAGCGGCTTGGAACGGTAGCGCCGTCGCGCCATCCGCGAATCAACCCGATGGGGAAGAACAGAGATTTGCTTGTCGTGTCGTTGGACGACGCTGGTAACGCTTCCCGCATTGAGGTTCTACCTGGTGAAACAGCCGCAAATTTGTTTCGTGTCGAACATGGTTCAGCCGGGTCAAGCTTTCCCGGGTTCAACATCCCAACGCCGCTCCGCCGACTTGATGAGGCTTCGGCAGACGCACTCAAGCCAGCCGTTGAGAAACTGCTCGCGCTAGGAAAGAACAAAAATTCCAGCGCCGCAGAAATCAAGGAGTCCATTCGTGCCCTGTTCACGCTCTCCAAGGCGCAGACTTCCAGCGCGAGACAGCAGCAGCAATTTCAATGGTCGTGTTGCGAATTGGTTTCAGAACTCGCCGAGTTGTTACCCCGTGAACTGGCCGGTTTGAAAAACTTTACGACGCTGGTGGAAACGCTCGTCAAATCGAAACCCACGCTGCCTTTTTTCACCGAGTCGCTGGCGGGTTTGATGGTGGATCAGAACGCGGAGTTTGACCGCAGGCAATTACTGCTGTTTCAAGAAGTTTTGTTTGGGACACTTGATTGGAAGAAACGCACACCAGAGATTGCATCGCCCGACTACTGGAAAGAGAAGGTCAAGCAGGACAAAAACGCCAATCAACCCGTTTATCTCGACCTGACCTCGCCAAATGCCGCGTTTTGCAGAGTTGCCCATTCGGAGACGAGCGCACTGATCAATACGGCTCTCATTCAGACGCAATCACACGCCGCCGCAGGCGAGCCGGAGCAAGGTGACTGGGCGGAGGACGCTTTCGGGGAAACGGCAGAATTGCAGGTCAAATTCCCTCCCGGGCCGAAAGTTGCCGAGCTTGGGAATGTGAAACTGTTTTCGGTGAACACCAACGAGGTGCAAGCGTTGCAGCGGTATGGCTTCAAAGGATCTCAATCATTTCCGGTTTCCTCGGCGCGGGTTCAGAAGATGAGCGACGCGCTGCTTTACCTCGCCAGCGAGGACAAGCGCGGCATCACCTGCCGTGCAATACCCAGTGCGCAGCCCGACAAGCGCGACTTGCTCGTTGCCTATCTGGAAGGTGAGCCGGAAGGCCGCGCGCAATTGGCTGAAATGTTCGGCGGCGAAGCCAACTTATTTTCGGACGCCGATTTCGCGGCCATTGCTCAACCGGTTTTGGAGATGCTAGAGGGCAAAGTGGCAGCCAACCCCAACCTCAATATCCGGCTGCTGGCATTTTGCCCAATAGACAAGGCCAAAAAGCAAATCAGCCTCAACCGCAGCCTGCGTGTGCGGGATGTCATCCAGGCGGCGCGGGACTGGGAGGCGGGCGCACGCAACGTGCCTCAAGTGTCGGTTTGGTTTTACGACAAGAACACCAAGCAATCCGTTTTCCGGTCACACACCGCGCCATGCCCACTCGAATTGTCATCGGTCATAAACCGTGTGTGGAATGCGGACGCCAAAAATGGTTTCACCGCCTCTTACCAGCGGGCAATTTCGATTGCCGATGCTTATGACGTGTTTCTTGCGAACTCGCCGCTCGCGAAACAAAAGTCAGGTGCAGCCATGGAATTGCTTGTTAGGCGAATGAGCAATGTGTTGATTGCCATCGGCGCACTGAAAACGACGGGCAAGTGGAATGGCGTGAGTGATACCGTCCGCTGGCAGTCGGTCAAGGCAATCGCCCTTTTCGGAATTCTCCTCCAACAACAACGTCACGACAAAGATAAATATATGAATGAAACAATCTATAACATCGGCCGACTGCTGGCTTTAGCAGACAGCCTGCATCTCCAATACTGCAAGTTCGTTCGCACTTCCGAGGAAAAGCGGAAGACGGGCAAGGTTAATTCGCCAAGCGAACTCATAGGCAATGCTCTTTTCAACACTGCTCTGGATCAACCGGTGTCGGCTTTGGCACGTCTCGCAGAAAGGATCAAGCCGTATAAAGGCTGGGCTGACACATATTCAGGCGAAGACGCCGGCCTGATTCATTGGATTAATAGGCAAATGGCAGAAGTGCGTAAGGGCATTGATCTGGAAAAATTAGCGCCTCGAACTTCTGACGCAGACAAAGCCAAACTTTTGCTCGGCTATTTGGCCGATCATCAACAAAACGAAACTCCGAAATAATAAACCATCGAACTGCTGATTAAATTTATGAGCACAAACAAAGACAACAACCTTGTTCCCCGCATCACCGGACTCCTGATTTTGGAAGTCCGCAAATCCAATCCCAACGGCGACCCCGAACGTGAAAGTTCCCCGCGCCAGCGCCCGGATGGCAAAGGTGAAATTTCACCTGTCTCCGTGAAACGCAAACTCCGCGACCTTGTGTCTGAAAAAGAGGGCGTCGTTTGGACCACCGTGAAGGGGGATTTGAAAATCGAGAATGACAATCAGTTTCAAATTCTCGAAACACGGCATCGAGATCGTCCAAGCATTCAAGCCATGCTAAAAGAAAACAACTCGCAGCCTTTCAAAGATGCGTTTTGGGATGGCCGTCTTTTTGGTAACACATTTCTTGAAGAAGGCGGCTCAGACACGATTCGTGCTGGGGTGGCGCACTTTGGCGTCGGTGTCTCTCTCGCTCCGATTGACATCGAGTTCTCAACCTGGACCAACAAGTCCGGCGTTGAGGCCGACAAAGATCGTGGAATGGCTCCGATGGCATTTCGTGTGGTGAAGCATGGTCTGTATGCCGTTCCGTTTTTCGTGAACCCGAACCAAGCGCATAAAACCGGATGCGCGAAGCTGGATGTGGATTTGATGCTGCACCTGCTCAAACACACTTACGCCAGCACCCGCTCGGTTGTTCGTTCGATGGTTGAAGTCGTCCACGCCCACACGCTCACCCACAAGAGCCGCGCCGGTTCGGTTTCTGATTTCGCGTTCCTTGACGCGCTCACACCGAAGAAACTAGAAAAGCCGTCCGAATCGTTGGCAGATTACGGCGCGCTTCCAACGTGGGAGAATATCAAAGACCAGCCCATCCGCCCCGACAGCAAGGTGACGTTTGCGCAATGCGGTGAATACCACGATTACGCCTTGTGACCGAACCCGCGACCACGCTTGAACCGCTGGCCCACAGCGCCCGTAATGGCGCAACGGAACAGTCGTATCGTGATCACGCGGGAAATGTCCTTCGTGATGCGACACTGTTTGCACGGGCAGCGGCAGCGTTGTCGCCCAAGTGGCACGGTTCATTTGTGGCAGCGGTCGAACGGGCGGCGGCGTATCACGACCTCGGCAAATTGGATGAGTTGTTTCAGGAAGTTCTGCGCCACAACCGGAGGAACAAACACGGGTTCAATCACGTCGAAGCGGGCACGGCGCATTTGCTACGTCTGAAACAATTCGAGGCGGCTTTCACGGCCTACGCGCATCACATCGGGCTGCCCTCGTTTCCCAAGGAGAAGGCCAAGTTTGCCAACGGTCAGAATCTCGTCTTTCGCGACACCGGCGATTTAGAAGGGCTGGGACAAGCCGCATGGCAACGAACCGACGAACATCTGGAAAGCTACCTGTATCAGCACCACAATCTGTTTGCGCCTGTATCGCCAGTTGTCAATCCGCACTTCACAGGCTTGGTTCGCCGACTCGCTTTGTCCTGCCTCGTGGACGCCGACCACTCGGACACGGCCCGGCATTATCAGAATGAGATCGAAGTTTCCTCACCCGACTTGCAGGCAGCGCAGCGGTTGGCGCAATTGGACAAATATGTGGCCTGGTTGTCGGCCAAGAACCCGCCAGCGAATGACCGGGAGCAGCAACGGCTCAAGTTGCGACAGGACGTTTATCGCGCCTGCCGCGAGCGGGAAGTCAAACCCGACGAGCGCATCCTTGCTTGTGACAGTCCGGTTGGCACGGGCAAAACCACCGCAGTCATGGCGCATCTGTTGCGAGTGGCGGCGGAGCGCAAGTTGCGCCGCGTGTTCGTCGTGCTGCCGTTCACCAACATCATTGATCAGTCAGTGGACGTTTATCGCCGTGCGTTGTGTCTGGTCGGTGAATCCAAGGAAGCAATGGAGAATGTGGTAGCCGCTCATCATCATCGCGTGGATTTCTCCAGCTATGAGGCGCGATGTCTGGCCGCGCGATGGGATTCACCCATTGTCGTCACCACAGCCGTTCAATTCTTCGAGACGCTGGCCGCTCGTGATACGGCTTCGTTGCGAAAGCTCCATCAGGTGGCTGGCAGCGCCATCTTCGTGGACGAGGCGCACGCCGCCGTTCCGCCCGCGCTCTGGCCGCAGATGTTTCGCTGGTTGCGGGAACTTTGCGACGATTGGGGCTGCCATCTGGTGCTGGCCTCCGGCACATTGCCGCGTTTCTGGAATCGTCCCGGTTTCTTGCAGGAAGACGAACGCTGCGAAATTCCCGATCTCATCACGTCAGAAGTCAGGGCAGAGACGATGGCGTTCGAGGATAAACGGGTGTCTATTTGCAGAGAGCCGCAGGCCATGTTCGTTGAACGTCTGGCTGATTTCGTTCACAACAAGCCCGGCCCGCGACTTATCATTTTCAACACGGTGCAATCCGCCGCCGTGTTTGCGCATTATCTCCGCGCGGACTGCAAGCAGGGCTTGAATGTCGAACACATTTCCACCGCGCTGACACCGCGCGACCGTTCCCAAACTGTGGCGCGGGTGAAAGAGCGTCTCGCTGCAAAGGAAGCGGATTGGACGTTGGTGGCGACAAGTTGTGTCGAAGCGGGTGTGGACTTTTCATTCCGAACCGCGTTCCGCGAAAGCTGGGGTTTGGTGAACCTACTGCAAATCGCCGGTCGCGCAAGTCGTTCAGGCGAATACGACGACGCAGAGGTTTGGGATTTCCGGCATGATGCGGACAATGGGTTCTCGCTTCATCCACAGGCGAAACTCTCGCGGCGCATCTTGGAACAAGTATTTGGAGAGTGCGCTCTCAAGAATCGTCAGCCCGGCCCGGACGATTGCACGGACGCGCTCCAACGTGAAATCCGGCAAGACCACGGTGAGAAAGCTTCGCGCATGGAGGAGATTTTCCGGGCGGAGCTAGACGCGGATTATCCGCAAGTCGCCAAGTTGTGCCGCATCATTGATGCGGCTACCAAGACGGTTGTAGTTGAGTCTGGTCTGATTCAGCGGTTGGAGAATCCCGACCGCAACCAATGGCCGGGCTGGCGCGAGTTGATGCTTGGCAGCGTGCAGTTGTGGGCGAACCGTTTGGACGCGGGGAAATTGCCAGTGAAACCGCTCGGCCATGACGGCGAACTTTGGGCGTGGATTGGAGAATACAATTCGTTCCTCGGTTACATGGCTGGAGTGTTGAGTTTGCTCAAAGCGGGCAAATCTGGTTTTGAACCGTTGTAATTGAACTGAATCCACATTGGCAATTTAATCAAACCTTTGTTACATATAAAACCATGAGTGCGAAAGAAATTCTGTTGGAAGTGGCGGAAAAGCTGCCGCCGGACGCCACGCTCGTTGATGCCATCTACGAGTTGGAATTCCGGCAGGCGGTCGAGGAGGGACTGGCATCGCTGGATCGCGGCGAGCGGATTCCGTTGGAAGAAGCCCGCAAACGCATCCCGCAATGGATTTCCAAGTATTCCTCTCCGACGACGCGTTGAGCGATTTGGAGCGCATTGTCGCCTACATTGCGCCCCACAATCCCGTCGCCGCCGAGCGCCTGGGCAATCAACTGCTCGACGCGGCGCTGTCGCTGAACACGTTCCCGGAACGCGGCCAGGTGGTGCCGGAGTTCCGGCGACCGGAGTTGCGCGAAATCATCTTCCGTTCGTATCGGATTATTTACCGGATGAATGACACGGATCAAAGTTTGGAAATTGTCCGGTTCTGGCATGGGGCGCGCGGATTTCCGCACATCCCCGGCGAAGGCCAAAATGCGTGAACCACTGGCGCTTTCGTTGTTGAACGATTTTCTCTACTGCAATCGCCGGGCGGCATTGAAGATCGTTGAAGGCTGGCGTTCGGCAAATCAGCACACGGCACGCGGCGACATTGTCCACGAACACGCCGATCTGCGCGGTTACGAAGTGGTGCAGGGCGTAAAAATTCTTCGGGCGTTGCCGGTTTTTTCCGACCGGCTGGGTTTGAATGGAAAATGCGACATTGTGGAGCAACGGCCCGACCAATCGCTTTTTCCCGTCGAATTCAAAGTGGGCAAACGCCGGCAGTGGGAAAACGATGATGCCCAGCTTTGCGCCCAGGCGTTGTGCCTGGAGGAAATGTTTCACACCGCCATTCCGCGCGGCGCGGTGTTTCACGCGGACAGCAAACGCCGCCGGGAAATTGAATTCACGCCGGCACTGCGGGCGTTGACCGAAAAGACCATCGGCGACCTTCACGTCTTGCTGGATTCAACAGCCATTCCGCGCGCGGAATTCCGCGAGGCGTGCGAGGAATGTTCACTTTATGACATTTGCCTGCCGCGCGTGACCAGTCAGCCAGCGTTATTGCATCACGCCGCCGAACGGCTTTTTGAAACCTGATTTTATGAAACCGAACCCGGATAAAATTGATGACGCGGTGCTGGATCTGCTTCACCTGACCAGTTTCCGCGAGCACACCAATGAATTGCCCCGCGCGTGGAAGGGGCACGATTGGGATGCGCTGGGCCGCCTGCACGCGAAAGGCTTTATCAGCGATCCTGTCGGCAAGGCCAAATCCGTCGCGCTGTCGGAAGCCGGCGAGCGCCGCGCCGGCGAACTTTTCGAGCAACTGTTTTGCGATTGAAAGTCATGCCGGAAATTGCCCAAAACACGCTTTATCTGACGACGCCCGGCAGCTATGTCGCGCGCGATCATCTCACGTTGCAGGTGGAGGTGCCGTTGTTTCCGGCAGAACTCCCGGCGCAGGAACGCACCCGCGACAAGGCGGACGATTGGCGCAAACTTTCCATTCCGATTCATCATCTGGAATCCATCTGTGTTTTCGGTGCCAGCACCATCAGCCCGCCCGCGCTGGACTTGTGCTGGGAACATGGCGTGGCCGTGAATTTCCACAGCGAGTTTGGTTATTTGCAGGCTCGTATGACCGGCGTGGCCGATACCAGCGTGACGTTGCGCCGCGCCCAATTTCGCGCGGCGGACGAACCGGCCAAGTGCGTTGCCATCGCCCGGCAGATCATCGCCGGGAAGATTCAGAATTCCCGCAACAGCCTGCTCCGTGCCGCCAGAGAAAATGACAACGAAGCCGAACGCGAAAAATTGTCGGAAGTGATCGAAGCTTTGGCGAAACAACTGCAATATCTCGCCGGGCAGACTGACATTGAAAAAGCGCGCGGCGCGGAAGGCATGGCGGCGCAACTTTATTTTTCCGTGTTCACGTTCATGCTCAAGCAGCAACGCGAAACCTTCACCTTCAGCACCCGCAGCCGTCGTCCGCCGCGAGATCGCGTCAACTGCCTGCTGTCATTCCTTTATGCGCTGGTGCGGCATGATTGTGTGTCGGCGCTCACGAGCATCGGCCTAGACCCATTCGTCGGCTTCCTACATGTGGATCGGCCTAATCGTCCATCGCTGGCATTGGATTTGATGGAGGAATTTCGCCCGTGGCTGGCTGACCGGCTGGCCGTCACGATTATCAACCGGCAACAAATCGCGCCGGAACATTTTGTGGAACGCGAAGGCGGCGCGGTGGAATTCAGCGACACCGGACGCAAACTTGTCATCAAAGCCTATCAGGAACGCAAGCAGGAAACCTTGAAACATCCGTTGCTGGATCAGAATTTGCGGCTCGCCCAGATGCCTTACATTCAAGCGCGCATTCTGGCGCGGCATTTGCGCGGCGACATCGCGGAATACGTTCCGCTCGTTCCCAAATAATTTTCACCATGCTGATTCTCGTTACCTATGATGTTTCGACGGTCGAAAAAGCCGGACTCCGCCGGTTGCGGCGGGTTGCGCGTGCGTGTGAAGATTACGGCGTGCGTGTTCAAAAAAGTGTGTTTGAATGCCATGTTGGCCAAACAGAATGGGTGCAGCTCAAAGATCGGCTCTTGAGGGAAATTAAAAACGACGAAGACTCGCTACGGTTCTATTATCTTAATGAAACCGCCAAACAGAAGATTGAACATCATGGCATGGACAAGCCAATTGATTTGGCCGAGCCGCTAATTTTATGACTACGCTTCCGCGAACCATCAGTGACGGCTTGGAGGCCGGGGTTTCGCGCCAGTGCGCAAACCCAATAGCAGCGTATAATTTCCATCGTTCTTTGACATCACAATATGTTTTTGTGCGAGAGAAGTTGGCGGGTTTGCGGAAATGGGCTACAAAGCTCTTGCGACTTCGCCAGTTAGGCAGGTCGCAGTCGCCCCGGTCGCGTGACCGGGGCGCGGATTGAAACGAGATTTTGACTTCCATTGTGGCGTCCCGTAGTCGTCGCCCCGGTCGCGTGACCGGGGCGCGGATTGAAACTCAAAGCTGATGGAGTCTTACGGGCTGACGGTGGGTCGCCCCGGTCGCGTGACCGGGGCGCGGATTGAAACGTGCCGACTTGGGGACGGTTCCAATTGTAATCCAAGTCGCCCCGGTCGCGTGACCGGGGCGCGGATTGAAACGCGTCAATCGAAACTGTTTCAACACCGGCTATTTTGTCGCCCCGGTCGCGTGACCGGGGCGCGGATTGAAACGCGGGGGGCGAGGGGGCGTGCGCCAAGCCTTGGGAAGTCGCCCCGGTCGCGTGACCGGGGCGCGGATTGAAACAGTGCCGCGCGCCTGGCAATGTTACATGCTGGCCAGTCGCCCCGGTCGCGTGACCGGGGCGCGGATTGAAACAGATAAATCGCCGCCGACCCCTCTTTGCGTATTGGGTCGCCCCGGTCGCGTGACCGGGGCGCGGATTGAAACAGAAAGAATCGCGCGCACGTCGGCAGTTTTAGAGTCGCCCCGGTCGCGTGACCGGGGCGCGGATTGAAACCTGTTGGAAACCGTTGCCGACTTCATGCCGGAATTGTCGCCCCGGTCGCGTGACCGGGGCGCGGATTGAAACAAGTTGTAAGCGGAATTCCGGCCGCCGCAAAAGCAGGTCGCCCCGGTCGCGTGACCGGGGCGCGGATTGAAACCACAAAAGGCCCAATCCCCACCGGCTGGCGTTACGGTCGCCCCGGTCGCGTGACCGGGGCGCGGATTGAAACATGTTACCCTTGAACGTGCTTAAATCGTGCTTCCTGTCGCCCCGGTCGCGTGACCGGGGCGCGGATTGAAACCACTTAATATTACCAATGGGTGCATCAATTGCTGGTCGCCCCGGTCGCGTGACCGGGGCGCGGATTGAAACATAAACAGCATACCCGGAGGCCCCTTGACTGGCCGGTCGCCCCGGTCGCGTGACCGGGGCGCGGATTGAAACGCGTTCTAGTGGCGTGTGAGTTCTCTGGCGTGGTAGTCGCCCCGGTCGCGTGACCGGGGCGCGGATTGAAACACAGTTGGTGTGGGCGTCTACACGATTGACAACAAGTCGCCCCGGTCGCGTGACCGGGGCGCGGATTGAAACTATTGCGGCCCCAAGCTTGCGGTGGGTTTCGTTGTGTCGCCCCGGTCGCGTGACCGGGGCGCGGATTGAAACCGTCTGGTCCCGGATAGCATCGCACAATTCCCCCGTCGCCCCGGTCGCGTGACCGGGGCGCGGATTGAAACGTCATAACCCGCGGCAAGCGCGCAATGTATTTGAGTCGCCCCGGTCGCGTGACCGGGGCGCGGATTGAAACACGGATTTGACCTGCCGTTTCTATGCCAGCGCGCGTCGCCCCGGTCGCGTGACCGGGGCGCGGATTGAAACTCCAATCGTGTAGGAAATGAAATACTCCTTTCCAGGTCGCCCCGGTCGCGTGACCGGGGCGCGGATTGAAACCGAAGTTGAACATGGTTGATCCAGGGGCGGGATTGGTCGCCCCGGTCGCGTGACCGGGGCGCGGATTGAAACTGCTACGTTGGCGGGGCCATTCTGACCATTGCGAGTCGCCCCGGTCGCGTGACCGGGGCGCGGATTGAAACGGTTTGCAGACGTTGGCGGGCGTTCTGAGTTTTTAGTCGCCCCGGTCGCGTGACCGGGGCGCGGATTGAAACGGGCCGGCCTGAACAATAACACCATCATACATGGGTCGCCCCGGTCGCGTGACCGGGGCGCGGATTGAAACTCCTCTTCCGCGCCGTAGCGCACCCCGCCGCTGCGTCGCCCCGGTCACGTGACCGGGGCGCGGATTGAACCCCGCTTGAATGCCGCAC
>PLAY01000078.1 GCA_003134375.1 Limisphaerales bacterium
ATTGATTCAAAAACGCGCCGCTACCATTTCGGGGCAATGGCCTACAAACACTGCTTTGAGGTCTGCATTATTCACTGGTTAATCGTAAAGAGTTTATCCCTTCTGCGCTTCCTTCGCCCACGCATCTTTCAGTGTTATCGTTCGATTGAAAATCAAGGTAGGGACGGCTGGCCCAGCCGTCCGGTCGTCTCGGCGAGACGACCCTACCACGCTGTCTTTGTCCAACGCAAAATAGGCAAGGCGCTCGAATTGATAGCGCAATTCCGGCTTGGCGTCTTTCAGGCTTGGTTCGCATTTCGCCGTCACCACTTCGAGTGAATGCGGATTCAGTAATGATTTGAAATCCCCGCTCGGCCCTGTCGCGCCGGAGCTTCCAGCGGAGGCGGATTCGGCGGCCACCTTATCGGGCTCAGGGACGGTAAACAAACGGTCATACAAGCGGACTTCGGCATCCACGGCGTGAGCAGCACTGACCCAATGAATTGTTCCCTTAACTTTACGCGCCGCCGTGGCTCCACCACTCTTACTGTCGAGGTCGGCGGTGCAGCGCAGTTCCAAAATCTTGCCGGTGGCGTCCTTCACCACTTCGTCGCATTTGATGATGTAGGCGTATTTCAACCGGACTTCGCCGCCGGGTTTCAACCGGAAATATTTCGGCGGTGGCACTTCCTTGAAATCGTCCTGCTCGATGTAGAGTTCGCGGCTGAACGGAATTTTCCGTTTGCCCGCGCTTTCGTCCTCGGGATTGTTGACGGCGTCCAGTTCTTCGGTTTTGCCTTCGGGATAATTCGTGATGACCACTTTGATTGGCCGCAGCACGGCGAGCCGGCGCAGGGCGCGTTTGTTCAGGTCTTCGCGGATGGCGAATTCCAGCACGGCCACGTCGGTGAGTCCGTTGTATTTGGTGATGCCGATGTTGTAGGCGAAGGCGCGCAGGGCTTCCGCCGTGACGCCGCGCCGGCGGATGCCGCTGATGGTGGGCATGCGCGGGTCGTCCCAGCCGGTGACGAGTTTTTCGTTCACGAGCTGCATGAGCTTGCGTTTGCTCATGATGGTGTAGGTGAGGCTGAGACGCGCGAATTCGTATTGATGGGGCAGGGGCCGCGGCAGGTCCAGGTTCTCCAGTATCCAGTCGTAAAGCGGGCGATGCACCTCGAATTCCAGCGTGCAGATGCTGTGCGTGATGCCTTCGAGGTAATCGCTCAGGCAATGCGCGAAATCGTACATCGGATAAATGCACCATTTGCCGCCGGTGTGATGATGTTCGGCGTGGCGGATGCGGTAAATGAGCGGGTCGCGCATCCAGATGTTCGGCGCGGTGACGTCAATCTTCGCGCGGAGCGTGCGTGTGCCGTCGGGGAACTCGCCGTTTTTCATCCGCGTGAACAGGTCGAGGTTTTCGGCAACCGTGCGATTGCGGAACGGGCTTTCCTTGGCGTTGCGGCGGTATTCGTCCGTCTGGTCCGGCGTCAGGTCGCAGACGTAGGCGTTGCCTTTCTTGATTAGCGCGACGGCATATTCGTAGATTTGATCGAAATAGTCGCTGGCATAGAACGGCTCCAGCGTAGGACAGGCTTCCAGCCTGTCTCTAACTTTTTCTTTTGAAGATGGAGACAGGCTGGAAGCCTGTCCTACGCTGGCGGGAAGATAAAAATCCGGCTTGCCATTCGACGTGACGGCTTCAGGCGTTTTTCCCTTGGGTTTAAGCCCGAGATTTTTGTCAGCCCAACCGGCGATCAGCCAGTTCACGTCCTCGATGATGGAGTCCACGTATTCGACGTCTTCCTTGGCCGGATTGGTGTCGTCCATGCGCAGGTTGCAGATGCCGTCGAATTCGTGCGCGATGCCGAAGTTCAGGCAGATGCTCTTGGCGTGGCCGATGTGCAGGTAGCCGTTCGGTTCCGGCGGAAAGCGGGTGTGAATCTGCGGATATTTCTTCTCGGCGACGTGTTTTTCAACGATGTCGCGAATGAAATCGGACGGGGCGGCGGGCGGCGGATTATCGGTGTTCGGATTGCTCATTTGTCAGGCGCAGGCTAACAAAAAGGCGGACAATTGTCCAATCGGGGGATGCAGCGGGATGGTTTGCAGTTTTCGGAGCGCGGAGCATTGCTCTGCAAGCTGCAATAGTTTGGTTCGTGCGGAGCAATGCTCCGCGCTCCAATCAATCACCGCGCACGTCAGATTTTGAGGTTTTGATTTTTCGCGCGCGAATCCTCGGCGAGCTTGTGTTTGAATTCCACCAGCGCCTTTTGCAAGCGTTCGCTGCCCACGCTCAAAATTTGAACCGCCAGCAGCCCGGCGTTTTTCGCCGCGCCAATCCCGACGGTGGCGACCGGCACGCCCGGCGGCATTTGCACGATGGACAGCAGCGAGTCGAGGCCCTTGAGCGATCTGCTTTCGATGGGCACGCCGATGACGGGCAGGGTGGTGAACGCCGCCGTCACGCCCGGCAAGTGCGCCGCGCCGCCCGCGCCGGCGATGATGACGCGCAGGCCGCGTTCATGCGCCTGGCCGGCGTATTGCTCCAAATCCTTCGGCGTGCGATGGGCCGAAATGACCTTCGCTTCGCTGGCGATGCCGAATTGCGTGCAGACATCGGCGGCGGCCTTCATTGTCGGCCAGTCGGAGTCACTGCCCATGAGAATTCCGACCAAAGGTTTGTTTTCACCCGTTTTCATTCACGGAAAGTCTAGCGGATTCAAAACCGAAAGTCATCATTTGAAAATTGGGGGCAGTCAAGCGGAGGTGATTTGTCCCGGCCAGCATGGTATTTCTTCCCGGGAGCGCCGGCGCTCCCAAGACCCGTTGGTCGTGGCGGCGAAATGCTCTGAATTGAATTGGTGCAAATTCGTGAAATTCGTGTCAAACTCCGTTGCACCGGCCATGACGACCGCCAACAAAATCACGATTCTGCGAATCCTGCTGATTCCGTTTTTTGTCGTCGAATTGATTTATTACCTCCAAACCGGCAACGAAGTTCACCGGCTGCTGGCCATCCTTTCGTTTGCGGTCACGGCGATTCTGGACGGCGTGGACGGTTACATCGCGCGGCGTTACAACCAAAAAAGCGAACTGGGCGCGATACTTGATCCGCTCGCGGACAAAATGTTGCTCGTGTCGGGCATCGTCACGTTGAGTTTCAACCCCGCGTCGTACCTCGGGCAAATCCCGCTCTGGCTCACCGGCACCATCCTTGGACGCGATTTGCTGCTGCTTATCGGCATCGCCGTCATCCGGCTCACCGTCGGCAAGGTGATCGTGCGTCCGCGCATCATGGGAAAAATCGCGACGGTGCTGCAAATGATCGTGGTCATCTGGATTTTACTGGACTGGGACCGCGACCTGAATGTGCGTTGGCTCAAGGTCTGGACGTTTGGTGCGGCGATATGTACGGGAATATCGGGGCTGCTTTACGTCTGGGACGGCGTGAAACAGCTCGGCTCGCATCCGGCCAGCTCGCCAACCAAAATATAAACATCAATTAACCACGGATGGACACGGATGAACACGGATTAAGACAAGGCAAAATGTTCTTCAGCAAAATTGGCGGCTTCATTGACTGTCGAACTTGTTTGCATTGCTGAAGTTCGTTTTCCATCCGTGTTAATCTGTGTTCATCCGTGGTTTAAAAAATTATGGCCAGGGAAATTGAATTGAAATTAAAGGAAGGGGTTGTCGCGCCGGAATTTTCGGCGGCGACCAGCGGCGGTGGCAGGGTTTCGCTCGCCGATTTCAAGGGCAAAAATGTCGTGCTGTATTTTTATCCCAAGGACGACACGCCGGGTTGCACGAAGGAAGCGTGCGCGTTTCGCGATCATTTTACCGAATTCAAAAAAGCCGGCGCGGTGGTGCTGGGTGTCAGCACCGACCCGGTGAAGTCGCACGATAAATTCGTGGAGAAGTTCAAGCTGCCGTTCACGTTGCTGGCGGACGAGGACAAAAAGATCGTCTCGGCTTACGGTGTCTGGGGTGAGAAAAGTTTCATGGGCCGCAAATACCTGGGCACGCATCGCGTCACGTTTCTCATCGGGCCGGACGGGCGCATCAAAAAAATCTGGCTGCAAGTGAAACCGGACGAGCACGCGGAAGAAGTGCTGGCGATGTTGTAAAATCTGACAGGTGCAGAAAATCGCCGGAGGTATAGTGAATAAAATCAGGCCCTGAAGGGTCTCGTTTTGCGACACTCCATCCATCCGTGCTTGGATTCAGAAACTTGCAGGGCACGTTCTTCCGAAAATATTGAGACGTGGCACGATATCTTCATCGGGCATTATTCGTGCTTGAACAGGGGTTTGCAACGTGCAGTCTAAGGAAAAACAGGACGGATTGAAGTCATGAATAACCGCTGGCAATGGGCATTGGGTTGTGCCGTTTCCGGTTTGCTGCTGCTGTTTTGCGGCTTGCTGGTGCCGGCGTATTTGCGGGCGGTGGATGTCAATGTCATCCAACGGGCGGGGCGGGACACGCCGGCCCTGACCACACAGGGGCTGTCGCTCGTGAACCAGCAGAACCTGGGGACCGCCTGGTTGTTTTTTCAGGTGGCGCAAGCGGATGGAATTTCCGGCCGGGAAAATCTCGGGCTGGCCGTGACCAATGCGATGCGGCAGCATCCCGACTGGCTGGCATGGGGCAACGACTCCGCGTTGAAGCGTCTTTTCGGAAATGATTCCCCATCGCCGGAACCTTTCACCGGTTTTATCGTCCGGCAAAAAAACCGGGAGGCCGCGCTCGGTCTGCTGGGCGCTTCAACCAGTCCCACCGTGCAGGAGTTGCTGCGCTGTCGCGGGCTGACCGGCACCACCCTGTTCACGCCGTCGCAGTCGGCTTCCGGCCAGGCCTTTGATGTGGCGGTGACGACCTGCGGATTGCTGGTGGAGGAAGGGCGGTTGACGACGGGTTTGGGCGACAACGTGTTCAAACTGGCCTCGGCCGCCAATCGTGGCGGGAGTTCGCAACCGTTGGAACAGGTGCTGATGGATTTGATGTCGCTGGGCCGGCGATTCAGTTGGGACCAGCTTGTGGCGTTTACCGGACGCATCGAGGACGCCGGGACGTTGCACGTCCTCGCCGACCAGGTCCGCGATGCCGGCGGGCGATTGCCCGTGCTTTTCTCCGCCGTGGCTCTTTCCGGCAAGCCGGCGGCGGTGGTGAAATATCTCACGCATTTTCCCCAGACCGGGCTGACCGATCTCGGTTACAGCCTCCGGTTCGGCGCGGGCGGGGTGAACGAACTGCTGGCGCGCGACCAGTTGCTTTACCACACCGGTTCGCGCCGGCACCTGGGAGTGGATTGCAGCCTGCGGTTGCCGTGGCTGGCGTTCGCGCTGAAATGGCTGGCCTACCTGTCGAGTGGATTTCTTCTGGCCGCGTCGTTGCATTTTGCGCGCCCGGCCGCATCATCCCTGGAACGTCCGTTGCAGGTGCGCGGGTTCCACGTGGTCCGCGAGAGTTTGTTTGCGCTGGGTTTCCTGCTGGTGGTGCTGCTTCTGAGCGAGCCGTTTCTCGCCCAGGACACACGGAAAGAGGAGGTCTCCTTTCGACTGCACGTGCCCACGACGGGCCCGGTGGTCCTGGCTGGATTCGCCCGCAATCATCCCAACATTATGAACAACATGATCCTGCTGACCCTGCTGCTGTTCTTCGTGCTGCAGGCACTGATCTATATTGCCTGCCTCGTGAAGCTGGCGGAAATCCGCCGGCAAAACGTCACGCCGCGCTTCAAGCTCAGGCTGCTCGAAAACGAAGACCACCTGTTCGATGCCGGCCTGTACCTGGGCTTCGTCGGGACCATCGTCTCGCTGATCCTCGTCTCGATGGGGGTCATCAAATTCAGCCTGATGGCCGCCTACTCATCCACGTCGTTCGGCATCATCTTCGTGTGCGTGTTTAAAATCTTCAACCTGCGCCCGGCCCGCCGGCGATTGCTGCTGGAAGCCGAAGCCGAAACCACCGCGCCCGCCGCCACGCCAACCCTGGGTACGCCGCCATGAACCGCAGCATCCTCATTGTCATTTGCGACTTCCTGCTGTTGAGCCTGCTGACGTTCTCGACGGACCTCAGCAAGATGGCCGGCGAGAATGAAGGCTCCGCGGCGTCCGTCAAGGTGGACGTCCTGCCCAAAACGGGGGACAACAACTCGAAGGACCTCGCGGCGGTCATGCAACAGGCGCTCACCGAGGAGCAGAAGAACCGCGAACAATTGCAGTCGGAACTGACCGAGGCCCGCGAGGCGGCGCGGCAGCAACAGGAGCAATCCGATCAGCAGGCCAAAGAACTGCAGCAAAAACAATCGAACTTGGAACAGCAGTACGCCACGGCCCAGGCCAGCATCCGGGTGCTCAACCAGAAATTGCAAAGCAGTGCCGCCGAAACCTCGATGACCCGGGAACAGCTCGCGGCGAAGGAGGCGGAAATTCAAAAGCAGACCGACCTGGCCGCCGCCTTGCAGAAACAACTCGCCCAACTCGCGAAAAACAACCAGATGGCCCAGGATGAAAAGCAGAAGCTGGCCGGCCAGCTTCAGATGGCGGAAGTTGAGAAGCAGGCCGCCGCCGAAAAAGCCACGCTGATGCAGCAACAGGTGCAGGCCGAGCGCGCTCAAAACACCAGGCTGGCCGAAGGCTTCAAGGCGCTGGCGACCAATTCCGGCGCCCTGACCCAGGAAATCCGGGAGAACCGGGCCCTGGCTCCCAACACCATCTTCAGTGAGTTTGTCACCAACCGGGTCCTGACCAGTTTTGTCGCGTCCCGGACCGGCCTGTTCGGCATGGATTTGGGCAAGAACAAAACCACCGAAACGGTGCTGGTCACCGACGGGACCCATACTTTCGCGTTATGCCATGTGCAGGCCACGCCGTTGACGTTGTGGGACCCTGGCACGGACTGGGAGGGGCTCACCGGAACGCTGGCCCACAATCAGGCGCAGGTTCCCATCCACTCGTTGTCCTTTCACATTCAGGATCCGCGTGTGGTATTCATGCCGGTCACGCAGGCGGAAGCCCGCCAGCTCGGCTGCAAAATCTATCCGATTGCATCGGACCCGTATAAATTTCAGGATGCGGTGGTGATTGGCGCGCAAGGGGACTATTACGGCCAAAGCAGCTTCCAGATTGATTTGTACACGCCGGCCTACGTCAAACTGGACCGCAACCTGTTGAAGGGGCTGTTCGGAAAATTCAATCCCTCGCGCGGGGACCTGGTTTTCAGCCGGACCGGCGAGTTGTTGGGGATCATGGCCAACAGCACCTACTGTCTGGTGCTGCATGACTTTGCTTCGGAGGTAACCTTCTCCTTTGGCCGGGACATTCGCGCCCGGCATACCGGCGACGACTTGTCCCGGCTTTATTCATACGTATTCAACCTGCCATCCAGGTTGAGATAATCGGAGGTCATGCTGCGACCGCACGCGCAATCCTGGTTTGACATGGACGGGCAAATCCTGAAAATGTCCGTAACGAAAAGGAATCAACCAGATAACCAAAAACGATTATGTCAATTCCAACCGGATCAATAGCTCCCGACTTCACCCTCAAGTCCAAGCAGGCGTCCGGCCTGGTGGACGTGAAGCTCAGCAACAACTTTGGCAAAAAGAACACGGTCGTTTTGTTCTTCCCGCTCGCGTTCACGAGTGTTTGTACCAAGGAAATGTGCGATCTGACCGCCGGGCTCAACGCCTACCAGGGCCTCGGCGCGGACGTCATTGGCATCAGCGTGGACAGCCCATTCGCGCAGGAAGCCTGGGCGCAAAAGGAAAAAATCGGCATCACGCTCGCCAGCGATCTGAACAAAACAGTGATCAAATCTTACAACGTCGTGTTTCCGATGCTGGCCGGTGTGGGCGACACGGCGGCGCGCGCGGCGTTCGTGATTGATAAGAAAGGCGTGGTGCAATACAGCGAACAGACGCCGACGCCGAAGGATTTGCCAAACTTTGACGCCATCAAGGCGGCGCTGGCGAAGTTGAAATAATTTCCCGTCATAACCCGATCTGTTCAGGCTGCCCGGGTGGGCGGCCTGAATTTTTAACGCAGAGGACGCAGAGAAACGCGGAGATTCGCAGAGGATTATTTCTCTGCGTTCCTCTGCGAACTTTGCGCACTCTGGGTTGAAATCTGAGGTTACAGTTTCGGTGGAACGTTCGAGGAGGCCATCCATTCGCTCATGGGGCGCAGGCTGCCGCATTCCGGGCAGGACGCCACGGCAAATTGGGTTCCGCAGTTGGGACAGACGCCCCGCGTTTCAAACGTGTCGAAGGCAGTCCGGCATTTGCCGCAACCCCAGAAGGCGCCGCGGGGCGGGGCGAGTTTGCAGGCCGGGCAGACAAATCCGTCGTGACGTGGCGCATTGGCGATGCGGGCCATCGCCCGCGCCTGCATCAACCCGCCCCAGCAATTCATCACAATGAGCACGCAGATGCCGCCCAGCATGAGGTTTTGTTGCAACACGGCCAGTCCGGTTAACGCCGCCACGCCAATGAATCCAATGATGCTGGCAATCATCAAACTTCTCGCGCGCCCGAATACAAACCAAAGCAGCGAACGTAAAATTTGTCCGCCGTCGAGCGGATAAATCGGCAGCATGTTGAAAACGAGCAGGACGATGTTGATGGAAAAAAGCATGAAGACAAAATTGTAGGCGTTTGGATTCGCGTCCTCCCAGCCGGCGGATTTTCCCAAGACCAATAAAATCCCGAACAGTGGGAACAGCATCACATTCACCAGCGGCCCGGCAGCGATGCTCCACAACGTCGCGCCGGGACGCTGTGGCGGCGACACATAGGCCACGCCGCCAAGCACCCACAACACAATGTCATGCGTTTTCCCACCCACGGAGCGGCACGCCAGTTGGTGTCCAAACTCATGAATCAACACGATCAGGAACAACGAGAAACATTCCGCCACGCTCCACAGCAGAGACGAATAGCCCTTCGCCTCATGGACGAAATAGGCGACAGCCAAAAACCACGCCCAGTGCAAATAGACGGTGATGCCGAAAAGTTGGAAGAGTCGGATGGAGCCTTTTCGTGTTGGCATGTTGCCTGAACTTATCCCACACCTGCCTGCAGCAAACAAGATTTTTGGCGGAATTCAGCGGCCTCAGTTGCGGGTGTGGCGCAGACTGGCAGTCTGCCGTGTCTGCCGATTGGCAATCGGCGAACGCTGGACCGCGTATGACAGAACTGCGGGTTGCCAACCCGCGATACAGCAGATTATCAATCTGCGCCACCGTTCGTTTCCATTTCGTAACACGACCTTAACCGGACTGTCGTTGAACCTGGTACAAGATCGGGTAAGTTGTCCCAAATGGTACCGCGTATTTTGATTGTGGATGACGAACTCGATTTCATCGAGCTGGTGCAATATCGCCTTGCCGGGCTGGGCTGCGAATTCATCGTGGCCAACAACGGGGTGCAGGCGTTGAGCCAGGCGCGGCAGTTCAAGCCGGATTTGATCCTGCTCGATATCCTGCTGCCCGACCTCGACGGTCTGTCCGTTTGCAAAATTCTGCGCCGCCAGCCGTCCACCAAAAAGACCCCGGTCATTTTCATGAGCGCGCTTTCCAGCGAAGTGACCAAACGCACCGTGGCGTTGCATGCCGAGGATTTTTTCATCAAGCCGCTCAACCTGGAACGGCTCGAGCGCCGCATCACCGATTTGCTGCATCCCGAGCCGGCGGTGGAGTAATTTCAGGTAGGGACGCCGCGCTGCGGCGTCCGGACAGCGCGGCGCGCTGTCCCTACCATTCCGCTTCGCTTGACACAACCGCATGCAGGCTTCATTTTCACATCCGCATAAGTGATTTTTTATAAGCGGAATGCACAACTTATTCAACACGCTCCAGAAATTTGACCTCGGCGGCGGCCGGCAGGGATCGTTCTATTCCCTGCCCGTGCTGGAAGAGGCCGGGGTCGGGCCGGTTTCAAAATTGCCCGTCTCCATCCGGCTCGTGCTCGAATCCGTGCTCCGGAATTGCGACGGCAAAAAGGTCAGCGAACAAAGCGTGCGCGCGCTGGCGAATTGGAAGCCAACCGAAACCCGCACGGAGGAAATTCCGTTTATCGTTGCGCGCATCGTGCTGCAGGATTTCACCGGCGTGCCGCTGCTGGTGGATTTGGCGGCGATGCGCTCCGCCGTTCAACGGTTGGGCAAAAACCCGAAAATCATCGAACCGCTTGTGCCGGTGGATCTGGTGGTGGACCACTCGGTGCAGGTGGATTTCGCCGGCAGCGCGGATGCGTTGCAGAAAAATCTGGAGATGGAATTCCGGCGCAATCGCGAGCGCTACCAGTTTCTCAAATGGGGCATGCAGGCGTTCGACACGTTCAAGGTCGTGCCGCCCGGCATCGGCATCGTCCACCAGGTCAATTTGGAATATCTCGCCAAGGGCGTGCTCGCTCAACCCTCAACCAACGACTCTCAACTGTTTTATCCGGACACCCTGGTCGGCACGGATTCGCACACCACCATGATCAATGGCCTCGGCATCGTAGGCTGGGGTGTCGGCGGCATCGAGGCTGAAGCCGGCATGCTTGGCCAGCCGGTTTATTTCCTCACGCCGGACGTCGTCGGCGTGCATCTCACCGGCGTGTTGCGCGAGGGCGTTACTGCCACCGACCTCGCGCTCACGGTCACCGAAATGCTCCGCAAGGCAAAGGTCGTCGGCAAGTTCGTCGAATTTTTCGGTCCCGGCGCGGCGGCGTTGCCGGTCGTGGATCGCGCGACGATTGCGAACATGGCGCCCGAATACGGCGCGACGATGGGTTTCTTCCCGATTGATGCCGAGTGCGTGAATTATCTCCGCGCCACCGGCCGCAGCGAGGAGCTTTGCCTGACCTACGAAAATTATTACCGCGCGCAGGGCTTGTTCGGCATGCCGAAGAAAGGCGACATCGTCTATTCGCGGGAACTGGAACTCAATCTTGGCACAGTGGTGCCGAGTGTGGCCGGCCCCAAACGTCCGCAGGATCGCATCGAACTGCCGGGGATGAAGGAAAGCTTTGTTGGCGCGTTCACCAGGCCGGTCGCGGAAAATGGATTTGGCAGGCATTATGAGGACTTGTATGTAACCGCGCGGGTCAACACGGCGCGGGAGGCCCATCCGCCCATCAATCACAACTACGGCCACCGCAAGCTGGGCGTGGAGCCCAGCGAATCCGAGATGCGCGACCAGCATCCGGCACCCCACACCTCGGAACAGGTGCCGCTCACCGCATTTCGCGGGGTGGAATCCGAAATTCGCCACGGCAGCGTGCTCATCGCGGCCATCACCAGTTGCACGAACACGTCGAACCCCGGAGTCATGCTGGCCGCCGGGTTGCTGGCGAAGAAGGCGGTGGAACACGGTCTCAAGGTGAACCCCATCGTCAAAACCTCGCTTGCGCCCGGCTCGCGCGTGGTAAGTGATTACCTGGACCGGACCGGCCTGCAAATGTATCTCGACCAGCTCGGTTTCAACCTGGTGGGGTACGGCTGCACGACGTGCATCGGCAACTCCGGTCCGCTGGCCGCGGCGGTCGAGGACGCGATCAGCAAATACAATCTCGTCGCGGCCTCCGTCCTTTCGGGCAACCGCAACTTCGAGGCGCGCGTACACCAGAGCATCAAGGCGAACTACCTCATGTCGCCGCCCCTCGTCGTCGCCTTTGCGCTGGCCGGGCGCGTGGACATTGACCTTAGCCGCGAGCCGATCGGCATGGGCAAACATGGCCGGCCGGTTTATTTGCGCGAACTCTGGCCCAGCCTGCGTGAAATCCGCGACCTCATGCAAACCGCGTTGCAGCCGGAAGCTTATCGCAGGCTGTTCAAGGATTTTGCGGCGCAGAATCCCAAGTGGAATGAAATCCCCTCGTTCCCCGGCAATGTTTACGGTTGGGACCGCCGGTCCACTTACATACAGGAACAGCCGTTCTTCGCGAACTTCTCCATGCAACCCGGCGGCATCGCCGAAATCAAGGGTGCGCGGGCGCTGGCCATTTTTGGCGACAGCGTGACGACCGATCACATTTCACCCGCCGGGTCCATCCCGAAGACCTCTCCGGCTGGAAAATATCTCATTGAGAACGGCGTTCAGCCCGCCGACTTCAACAGCTATGGCTCGCGGCGCGGCAATGACCGCGTGATGATCCGCGGCACGTTCGCCAACGTCCGCATCAAAAATCTCATGGTGCCGGGAGTTGAAGGCGGAGTGACCATTTTTTATGGTAGGGACGCCGCGCCGACGGCGTCCGCGGACGGCTCGGCGGGACATCCCCACCTCGGCGATCAAATGAGCATTTACGACGCCGCCATGAAATATCGGGCTGCCGGTGTTCCGCTGGTGGTGATTGCCGGCCAGGAATATGGCACCGGTTCATCCCGTGACTGGGCGGCCAAAGGCACGAACCTGCTCGGCGTGAAAGCCGTCGTGGCGCAAAGCTTTGAACGCATTCATCGCAGCAATCTTGTCGGCATGGACGTGCTGCCACTGCAATTCAAGGAAGGCACGACGGCGCAGAGCCTCAAGCTTGACGGCACGGAGACTTACGACATCGTCGGCCTTGGCGCCAGCCTCAAGCCGCAGCAGGACCTCACGCTGAAAATCACGCGCCAAGACGGCGGTGTGAAAGAAGTGCCGGTGCGTTGCCGGATTGATACACCAATTGAAATTGATTACTACCAGCACGGCGGCATTTTGCCTTATATGTTGCGGCAGTTGATGGCGCGGGCATAGGTCGGAGCGCCGGCCTCCGGCACGGCGCAATGGTGAAAAGATTGGAGCGCCGGCTTCCAGCACGGCGCGATAATGAAGTGAACAATGACGAGCCGTGCCGGAGGCCGGCGTTCCAATGGGTTGGCTTCCTTAACCGGGGTTTGATATGTATTTGAACATGGTTGTTCCACCGCGGACCAAGCGCGAATATCTGTGTCAACTTGTTGAGGGAAAGAATAAAGCGTTCCGTCCGCTTACAGATGAAGAAAAAGCCCTCGGCTTTCCCGGCTGGCATGAGCGCGGTTTTCTGCCACATTGCGATTATCCCGGTCTGGTTCAGTTTGTCACCTTCCGCCTCGCCGATTCCATGCCAGCCTCAAGTCGCGGCGAGTGGGAACATTTGCTGAAGATTGAAGATGACCGCGAGAAGCGAACGAAGCTGGAGGAGTATCTTGATCGTGGCATCGGCGAATGTCATTTGCGCGATCCGCGCGTCGCCACAATTGCCGAAGACGCGATGCTTCATTTTCATAACGAACGCTACGAACTGCTCGCCTGGTGTGTGATGCCGAATCATGTGCATGTTCTGGTTCATGTCTGGCAGGTGCCGCTATGGAAGATGGTGCAAAGCTGGAAACACTTTGTCCAAACGCAGGCGAACCAATTGCTTGCGGAGCGCCGGCTTCCAGCACGGCGGGATGGTAAAGCAAACAGTAACGAGCCGGGCCGGAGGCCGGCGCTCCAATGGCAGCGGGAATACTGGGACACGTTCATGCGGGGTGAGGAGCAGGAACGGAAGGCTGCTCGTTACATCGAAAACAATCCGGTAAAGGCAAGGCTGTGTCGCGTGGACAAGGAGTGGCCTTTCAGCAGTGCCAGGTTTCGGGATGAATTTCATCGGTTGTTGATTCCAGCCGGAGCACCGGCTCCCGGCACGGCGTGATGGTGAAAAGATTGGAGCGCCGGTTCCCGGCATGGCGCAATAATGAAGTGAACAATGACGAGCCGAGCCGGAGGCCGGCGCTCCAATTAAATTTTCTCCGGCTTTACCAACGCGACGACCAGTTTGTCCGGCTTGAGATATTTCTGCGCGGCGGCTTTGATTTGTTCCAGCGTCACGGCCTCGTATTTTGCGTCGTCGAGTTCCGCGCGCCGGTAGCCGAGGCCGTAAAGTTCATCGAGCGTGGTCGTGGATGCCAGATGACCGAGGTCCTGCCGCGCGATCTTTTTCTGGCCAATGAGTTTGGCCTTGGCGCGTTTGAGTTCCTCGGCGGTCAGGCCCTCGGTGCGCAGGAGGCCGGCTTCCTTGAGGATTTCCTGTTCGACCTGCGCGGCCTTCGACGGCTCGGTGCCGGCGTAAAAGGCGAAGTAGCCGGGCTTGAGTCCGGCGAACTGTTGCGCGCCGACGTAGTAGGCGAGGCCAAGTTGCTCGCGAATCCGCAGAAACAGCCGCGAACCGAGGTCGCTGCACGATTCTTGAATCAAATCGAGCGCATAATGATCTTCGTTGTGCATCGTCGTGCCGGGAAAACCGATGACGACCACCGCCTGCTTTTTGTCGCGGATTTCTTCAACTCGTTGCAACAAAGGATGAGATGTGTCGGGTGAAGTGCGGATCAGTTCGTTCGCCGCATTGCCGGATTTCCAATGGCCGAAATGTTTTTCGACGGCGGATTTAACCTCCGCCAGATGCACGTCGCCGTAAATGGCGAGAACGCAATTGTTCGGCGTGGCCAGCTTTTTGTGAAACGATTTCAAGCTGGCAACCTTAAGTTTGGCAACGGCTTCTTCCCCGCCGGTTGAATCCAAGCCGTAGCCGATGTCGCCAAAAAGCGCGCGGCGCATGGCCAGGCTGGCGCTCTTAAGCAGATTGTCCTTGTCTGCACAAATGTCGGCAATCTGCACCTCCCGCTCGCGTTCGAGCGCGTCGGCGGGAAAAACCGGGTTCAGCAAAACGTCGGCGAGCAAATCGAGGCCGGTCGCAAAATCGCTGCTCATGGTTTCCAGGTTGACACCAAAGCTGTTATTGCCGCCGTAGCTGTCAATGCTGCCGCCGACCGTCTCGATTTCTGTCGCAATGTCCCGGGCGCTGCGATGCGACGTGCCTTTGAGCAGCATCCGGCTGGTCAACTGGCTGATGCCGTTGTTTTCCCTGGTTTCGGCGAGCACGCCGCCCCGGAACATGGCGCGATATTCGACAAAGGGCAGGCGATGATCTTCCTTCACAAGCAGGCGGAGGCCGTTCGGAAATTCAAATTTCCGGATCGCGTGCTCGGTTTTTTCTTCGACGGCCGCGGCCACTTTGGGCGCGGTGCCATCAGGCAACAGCGTGTAAAGAGTGCGGTTTTCCGCCGTGAGATATTCACGCGCGACGCGCAGGAGGTCGTCGGGCCTGACGCGCTTGACGGCGGCGAGGTAACGTTCGGAAAAATTCAAATCATTTGCCGCCAGCCAGTTTCCGCCGAGGTTTTGCGCCTGGCCTTCCATCGTCTTGCGCGCGGCCAGCGTGGCGGCAATGAATTGTTTCACCGCCTTGCCAAGTTCACCGGCGGTCACCGGCGACGTCTTCATTTTTTCAACCTCGGCCAGCATCGCGTCACGCGCAGCGATGAATTTGTCCGCGTCCACGATGGCGCTCATGCCGAACAAGCCTGGATTGCCGGGGCTGTAAGTCCACGCGTCAACGTGGTGCACAACGCCTTTCTTCTCGCGGACCTGCTGGTAGAGGCGCGAACTGCGGCCGCAGCCCAGCAAAACAGCGAGCACGTCGAGCGCCGGCATGTCCGGATGCCGCACTTCGGGAATGTGCCAGGCAAAATGAAAATGACCGAGTTCAATGGGCGCTTCCTCGACGATTTCACGCGCCGCGGTTTGTTTCGGTTCTTCCGGCAACACGACTGATGGGAGCGCCTTGGCCTTGGTTTTTTCGTAGGCGGTGCGGATTTGCGCGATCACTTCGTCGTTCTTGACGTCGCCGGCGACGACGTAAAACACATTGTTCGGCGCGTATTTTTCGGCGTAGTAACCGCGGATGTCGTCTGGTTTCAACTCGCCGAAAATGTCGGGGTACCCGATGACGGTGAAGCGATACGGACTGCGCGTGTAGGCGGTTTCAAACAGGCGGCGGCTGGCGCGGCGGCCGGGATCGTCCTGGCCCATGTCCATTTCGCGGCGGATCACGTCGAGTTCCCTGGCCAGTTCATCGTCCGGCAGGGTGGCGTGCTGCATGATGTCGCACAGGACATCAATCGCCGTGCGCGCGCCCGTGGCCGGGACGTCAATGTGATACACCGTGCGGTCGAAGCTCGTGTAGGCGTTCATGTAGCCGCCGGCTTCCTGCACTTCCTGGTCAATGCGGCTGCCGGGACGGGTGGCCGTGCCCTTGAACAGCATGTGTTCGAGCACGTGCGACAGGCCGGCGCCGAGCCATTTGCCTTCGTGAATGCTGCCTGCCATGCACCACGCCTGGGCCGACACGACCGGCGCGCTGTGATCTTCGCGCACAATGATCATCAGCCCGTTGTCGAGCGTCGTGAGCGTGACCCCGGGCGGCAGCGACGGAATTTTCATCGCTGAAATTCTGGTTGAAAAAGTGGTGTCACTCATAAGGCAAAATCAGACAGGGAAAATATGCAGAAATCCTTTTTGGGCAATCCAATTCGTTCAGCCGGAGCCTGCCGGACGCAACCGACACTGTCACCGGAACGCCGGATTCATCCGGCAGCCTCCTACTCAATTCGCCCGCCTGTCGGATGAATCCGGCGTTCCACAGTTGGAACGGCCTCGTGTCTTGGTGGTGATGCCCGGATGCGCCCGCCTTGCCCGGATGGAGGGAATAACAAACGATCCAAACCGGTTTATTCGGCGATCGGCTTGGTCTCCGAATTGGACTTTTGCGCCGGCCAGAACGGTTTGCGGAAGGCTTTGGTGAAATCGTAGCCGTTTTGAAAATCGTCGCGCGTGTCTTTTTCGGTTTTGGCGAGCAGGCTGCTTTCCACCATATTGAAGACGATTTCACCGAAGTCCCGGCAATTATGCACGCCCCATTCTTCAAACACGGTCACCACCATCGGTCCAAATTGATTCAGCGCAAACTGCCGGATGCCGTCGAGCAATTCCTGGCCGCTGACATGGCGGATTTGTCCGCGGGTTTCCTTCCCGGCGAGCCTCTGCGTGTAGTCGAGCGCTTCGCGGACAAACAAATAGGCATCACGGGTATAGCGCGAATCCCTGGCCAGGATTTGCTCCACCGCTTCGTCAAAATTGATTTCTTGCATTTTAAGGCGCCGCCACCTGGGTCACTGCCGTGGCCGGATGGGCGGCTCGATACGTTTTGACCGCCCAGCCGGTCAGCAGCAAACCCAGAACAATACAGAGAACCAATTGTTCCTGTTTCGTCAGGCGGCTCACAGGGACAAGGTAACAAAACTGAGGCGCCATCGCAACAATGTCATTTACGATTGATGATTTACGATTTACGATTGGGTAAACGTCCGGCAACGGACAAATCGTCAATCGAAAATCGAAAATCGAAAATCGTAAATTCCGATGGCAGCCATTGGCCGATTTCAAAAGGGCGAGGAAATATTTTACGCCAAAGTCATGGACGGCGAATGGTTCCGGCTGCGTGGCGATGTTTTCGGCTCGCCGTCCTTCGACCGCAAGCCCACTCCGCGCAAAGGCATCCACACGTTGATTCCCGTCGTGCCGTCCAAAATCATCGCCGTCGGCCTCAATTACGCCGACCACGTGCGTGAGATCGGCAAGGCACTGCCGAAAGAGCCATTATTCTGGCTCAAAGCCACCACGTCGCTGATTCCCGACGGCGGGAAAATCGGAATTCCCTTTCGCGATCATCGCACGGATTACGAGGCTGAACTGGCCATCGTCATCGGACGCAAAATCCGCAACGTCTCGCCTACGCAGGCATCACGCTATATTTTCGGCTACACCACTGCGCAGGACATCAGCGACCGCACCATCCAGAATTCCGAAAGCCAATGGGCGCGGTGCAAATCGTTCGACACGTTCACGCCGCTCGGTCCGTATGTGGAAACGAAAATTGATCCGAATGAATTAACCATCCAGCTTTTCCAAAACGGCCAGTTGCGCCAAAATTCGAACACGAAGCAGCTCATCTTCAAACCCGCCGAACTGGTCAGTTTCATCTCCACGAACATGACGTTGTTGCCCGGCGACGTGATCCTCACCGGCACGCCCGGCGGCATCGGCCCGATTCAATCCGGTGACAAGCTGGAAGTGCGGATCCAAGGGCTGGCACCGCTGGTGAACCAGGTGAAGTAAGAAGTGTGAAGTGCGAAGTGCGGGGTGCTTTCGAAAACCATGGCTTATGAACGACCTGAAATCGAGAACCAAGAAGTTCGCGATGGATGTCATTCGTTATTCGCGCAAGCTGCCGCGAGGTGACGAATTCGCGATCATCAAACGGCAATTGATCCGTTCAGCTACTTCAACGGCGGCAAATTACCGCGCCACTCAACGGGCAAAATCACGCGCTGACTTTCTGAGCAAGCTTGGAACCGTGGAAGAAGAGGCTGATGAGTCCTTGTTTTGGCTGGAATGTCTCGCCGAACTGGCAACGCATGAGCATCCCGAACTGAAGCGGTTAACGCAGGAGGCGGATGAGTTGGTTGCGATTTTTGTCGCATCAAAAAAACGCGGTCGCGAATAAAAATTCGACAACTCGCTCTTCGCACTTCAAACTTCGCACTTCAAATTATGCTTTGGTCCCAAGCCTTTATTCCGACCCTCCGTGAAGCTCCGGCTGACGCGGAAATCCTTTCCCACAAACTCCTGCTCCGCGCCGGACTCATCCGCAAGCTCGCCGGCGGCGTCTATACCTTCCTGCCGCTCGGTTTGCGCGCCTTGCGCAAGGTCGAGCAAATCATCCGCGAGGAAATGGACCGTGCCGGCGCGCTCGAACTGCTCATGCCCGCCCTCCAGCCGCCGGAAATCTGGCAGCAAACCGGCCGGTACGAAACCGCCGGCAATGTGTTGTTCAAATTGAAGGACAGCGGCAACCGCGAATGGGTTCTCAGCCCCACGGCCGAGGAGGTCATCACCACCATCGCCGCCAACGAAATCAATTCCTACCGGCAGTTGCCGAAAAACTTTTATCAGATCAGCGTGAAGTTCCGGGACGAAATCCGCCCGCGCTTTGGCCTCATGCGCGCGAAGGAATTCATTATGAAAGACGCGTATTCGTTCGACACCACGGACGACGGCGCGATGGCCAGCTACAAAAAAATGTACGACGCCTATGCGCGCATCTTCGCCCGGTGCGGACTGAAGGCGTTTCCGGTTGAGGCCGACACCGGCGTCATCGGCGGAAAATTTTCGCACGAGTTCATGGTCCCGGCGGAGACCGGCGAGAACGAGGTGGTTTACTGCGAGGCCTGCGGTTACGCGGCGAACATCGAGAAGGCCACTAGCGGCATTCCCAAAACTGCCGCGCGTGAAGCCGGCGCGGCCATTGAAAAATTCGCCACACCCGGCATCGTCACCATCGAAGCGCTGAGCAAGGCGCCTTACAGCGTTCCGGCCAATCGTCAGATTAAGACACTCGTTTACATGGCCGACAGCAAGCCGGTCATCATCTTGATTCGCGGCGACGACCAGTTGAACGAAGCCAAGCTTGCGGGCATCATCGGCACAACGGTGTTCCGGCCGGCCACACCGGAAGAATGCGTGGCCACGCTCGGCGCGAAACCGGGTTCGCTCGGTGCCGTAGCTGCGACCTTGAAAGGTGGCACAGGCTTCCAGCCTGTGAACCCCGAACACAGGCTGGAAGCCTGTGCCACTCTTGCCATTTACGCCGACGAACGGTTGCGCGGTGCCAACGACATGACGACCGGCGCGAATGAGGACGGCTTCCATTTTAAGATCGTCTCCATCGAACGCGATATCAAGGTGACAGAGTGGTTCGATTTGCGGACCGTGACCGCCGGTGAACCCTGCGCGAAATGCGGCAAGCCACTGAAGATCCGCCGCGCCATCGAAGTCGGCCACGTCTTCAAGCTCGGCACGGAATACAGCGAGAAGCTGGGTGCAACTTTTCTGGACGAGGCCGGCACCCGCAAGCCCGCCGTCATGGGCTGCTACGGCATCGGCGTCACCCGCACCATGCAGGCGGTCATCGAGCAGTGCAACGACAAGGACGGCATCATCTGGCCGTTGAGCGTCGCGCCCTACACCGTTTGCATCACGCCGCTGGGCGTGGCGCCGGAAAGCGCGGTGATGAAACTGGCGGAGAAAATTTACGTGGAACTGACCGCGCGCGGCGTGGACGTGATTTTGGACGACCGTGACGAACGCCCCGGCGTGAAATTCAAGGATTCCGAACTGGTGGGCTTTCCCATTCGCGTGGGCATCGGCGAGAAATCCCTGGCGAAGGGCGAAGTAGAACTCAAACCGCGCGTTGGCGCGCTGCAAGCCGTCAAAGCCGACGAAGCGGTGGATGCCGTGATAAAATTGTTGGGATAAGGCATGAATGCTTCCGATTTCATTGTGGGCAAAAAACAATGCTGTTGACTCATCTTTTTCTGGTCTGAATCCGAATGCAGCAGCTAAACGAAGTTGGAAAACATCAGGTTCAACCAAGGTCACGAGACAAACAAAACATCAGAAGAGACATTATGAAGCTTCATCGACAGATATGGACCATGTGGTTTGCGCTGCTGCTCGGAATGCATGCCGTGCACGCGCAGCAGTTGCGCACCGTGCAGGTGCGCACTGTGAATGGAGTGCTGGAAGGCGTGATCAGCCCCGACGACAAGGTACGCACGTTCAAGGGAATTCCTTATGCTGCGCCGCCGGTCGGCCCGTTGCGCTGGAAGGCGCCGCAGCCGGCCCCGTCTTGGACCGGTGTTCGCCGCGCCGTTGACTACGGGCCGCGCGCCATGCAGGGACGCATCTTCGATGACATGGTCTTCCACGACGACGGGCCCAGCGAAGATTGCTTGTATCTTAACTTGTGGATGCCGGAAAATCATCCGGAGGCCAAACTGCTGCCGGTGATGGTCTGGATCCACGGTGGCGGCTTTGTCGCGGGGTCCTCTTCCGAGCCGCGCCAGGACGCCGGGAACCTGTCGAAGAAGGGCGTGCTGGTGGTCAGCCTCAACTACCGGTTGGGGGTGTTTGGGTTCTTCGCGCATCCTGATCTCACCGAAGAATCGGGACACAATGCGTCGGGTAATTACGGGCTGCTGGACCAGGTAGCCGCACTAAAATGGATCAAGGAGAACATCGCCACGTTCGGCGGCGACCCCGACAACGTCACGATCTTCGGGGAATCAGCCGGTTCGCTTTCGGTTAGCGCGCTAATGGCGTCGCCCTTGGCAAAAGGACTGTTTCATCGTGCCATCGGCGAGAGCGGTGCATTCTTTGGCACCACCCTGCCAACACGGTCACGTGCCCAGGCCGAAGCAGCGGGCGCAAAATTCGCAAAGTCCGCGCTAAGGACAACTTCCCTCGAAGCGCTGCGAGCCATGCCCGCCGAAAAAATCCTCAAGGCGGCGCTGAAGCAGCCATGGGAGTCTTTCGGGCCGGATATTGATGGATATTTCTTGCCGACAAACTGTCTTTCAATCTACGCCGCCGGCGAGCAAAGCCATGTGCCGCTTTTGGCTGGATGGAACCAGGACGAAGGAAGTTCCCGGTCCTACTTCACTCACGACGCGCCGACCGTCAAAAACTATGTCAAGCGTGCCAAGGTCCGGTTCGGCACCAACTCGGAGACGTTTCTGAAACTCTATCCGGCGGCCACGGATGCCGAGGCAAAGCGGGCGGCGCAGGATTTCGCCGGGGACCGGTTCATTGCGTACTCCACCTGGAAATGGCTTGAAATGCAGCTCAACACCGGCGAATCGCCGGTGTTCCGGTACGAGTTCGATGAAGCTCTTCCGCTGCCAGCGAACGCAAAGCACGGCACGGAGCCGACGGCGCCGCATGCCTCTGAAATCGAGTTCGTCTTCCAAGTGCTCTTCTCGAAGCATCTGCCTTGGCGGCCGGAGGACCGCGAGGTGTCGGAACTTATGGCTTCCTACTGGACCAACTTCGCGAAGAGGGGCGATCCGAACAGTCCGGGTCTGCCGCCATGGCCGGCCTACAACAGCCAGGACAGTTACCCAGTGATGCATTTCGGGCCCAGCTCTGGCTCGGCTCCAGACCGGCAGCGGGACCGCTACGAATTTCTCGACCATCTGAGTTCCGGCTGGTGATCGTGGCTCGGGGCTTTGCCGATGCCGGCGTAACAGGTGGTTGTCTCACCTCGGCAGCGGGTGAAATGTGAAGCGGGCGGGTTGATTTGCCATGGGATCAATTTTCACCGTGTAATAACCGCCGTCGTTCAACAGTTCAGTGCCGGACAAGGCCGGGCAGAGCCGCACCCGGAACGGCCACCAGCGATGCGCTTCGTGCAGCGCTGAACTGAAACGGCTGACATTCCGGCCCAGAAACCGGATGGGCGGAATTCCCGACAATACCCGGCTTTTCCATAAAATCAGCCGCGTGTGCAGATGCCCGATGATGGTTTGTTCCACCTGCAGCAGGCGGCGGCGCACCGCTTCCTCGCGCCACAAAAACGGCAGCGCCGTGGGGTCGTGACAGAACAACAGCACGCGTTGGTCCGGCTGGAGCGCGTCAAATGCGGCGCGGATTTCGACCAAGTGTGCTTCGCGCAATGGCTGCCATTCCGGCCATTCCTCCGGCGGCACGTCCGCCTGGTTTGCCGGTAGGGCGATGAGGGGTGACGCCACACCCAGGAGCAGGTAACGCCCGATGGCCAGTTTCCAGAACGGTTGCAGACCAAGCTGCTGTGTGGCGCAATGCCAGCTTGCCAGTCGCGTCCCGCCTTTCCCGCCAAACAGGGTCAATTTCCCGAGTTCGTGGTCGCCAAAGGTGAACCGGACGCGGTCGCCGAATTTCGCGCGGAGCTTGCCGAGACATTCCTGGGCGCTTTGGAACGATCCCGGGTCGCTCACGCCCACAAACGCGGTGTCGCATGGGTAATCGCCGTTGGCCACGACATAATCCACCGGCCCGATTCCGGCCAGAAAACGGTCGAGTTGCCGCCCTTGGTCGAGCGGATGACGCATCCAAATCAGATGCCGGTAGGCGCGCGCGACCGGGCGGAGCAGGGGATTGGCGATGGCGCGAAATTCATAATCTTCGCCACGAGCGCGCTCGGCGGGACCGGCGTAATGGATGTCGCTCAAAATGGCGATCGTGGCATCTCCCTGCGCTCGGGTTTCCATGCGCGTCAATGACCCACAGCCGCCGCATCACTGCTGTTGTTTTTGTCGAGGCAATCGCGCACGGTTTTGGCGAGTTCGGCCTGGGTGTAGGGTTTTGAGAGAAAGCTTGCACCGGTCCGGTTCAGCATTTCCTGGTTGACCTCATTGGCGGTGTAACCGCTGGTAAAGACAATTTTCAGGCGGGGCTGGCTGGCCTGCAATTTTTCGGCGAGGTCCGTGCCGGAAATGCCATCGGGCATCACCATGTCGGTCAGGAGCAAATCAATTTCCTTCGCTCGCTGATTCCATACGTCAAGCGCCTCCCTGCCGGATGACGCTTCCAGAATCCGATAGCCGCACTCTTCGAGGATGTCCCGGGCCATGCTCCGCAGGACCGGTTCGTCTTCAACAATGAGAATGGTTTCCGAGCCGCCGACGACAGGGGCGGCGGCGGCCGCTTTTTCTTCTGCAAAGTCGGGCACTTTGCCGCTGGCGGGAAGAAACACGTCAAAGGTGCTGCCTTTGCCGGGTTCGCTGTTCACTTCGAGCCAGCCTTCGTGCTGTTTGACAATGCCATAAGCGGTCGCGAGGCCGAGGCCGGTGCCCTTGCCGATGTCTTTCGTGGTAAAAAACGGTTCGAAGATGCGGCCCAGCGTGGCCGAATCCATGCCGATACCGTTGTCCGTGACGCGCAAGCGAACAAAACGTCCCGCGTGTGCCTGGGGATGGGTTTCGATGAAAGTGGCGTCAAGGTCCACGGTCTCGACGCCGATGGTCAGCCGGCCGCCGCGCGGCATGGCATCACGGGCGTTGAGGGAAAGGTTCATCACGACCTGTTCGATCATGCCCCCGTCGCCATGAACAAATGAATTTTCCACCGCGGGCTGAAATTCAAGCGCGATGGTTTCCCCGAGGAGATGCTCCAACATCTTGCTCATGTTACCGACCACCTTCTGCAAATCGAGCAACTCGGGCTGCATGACATTCTTGCGGCTGAACATGAGCAATTGGCGCGTGAGACCCGCGGCGCGTTCGGCGGCAAAATAGACGGCTTGAACCGAGTCAACCACCTCCGGCGGCAACGTCGGCCGGGAGAGCAGCGAACTGGAATGCCCCTGAATGATCGTGAGCATGTTATTGAAGTCATGCGCGACACCGGCGGCGAGCTGGCCGATGGATTCCATCTTTTGCGCCTGACGCAACTGCGCCCCCAAACTCAGCCGTTCGGTGATGTCTTCGATGTAGCAATGCACCACGTTGCTCGACAAGACGGGATGGACCGACCACGAAAACGTGCGCCCCTCCATTTTGATTTCCTGGCGCACCTTGCTTTGTCCGCTGGCAAGGCATTCGTGGACGATGCGGTCAATGTCCGGTGGCAATATTTCACCGGGCCGATTTCTTTGCACGGAGGTGGCCAGTTGTTGCGCGGCCTCGTTGAAATAGGTGATGGTCCCGTTTTCGTTCAGCTCCATCGCCGCGTCTGGATTCAACTGGACGAACGCGGCGAGTTTTTGCAGCTCGGCATCGGCCCGTTTGCGCTCGACGGCCAGGCCTGCGGCGGTGGCGGCGGCCATGAGAAATTGCACTTCATCCGAATTGAATTTCCGCCCGTGCGTGCTGTAAATGCCCAGCATTCCATAGGGCCGGTCGTGAGTGGGAATAGCGACGGTGATACCGCTCACAACACCATGTTCGGCCAGAAACGGCGACGCGGAGATGCGCGTTTCGGCCTTCAGATCGGCGATAACAACGGGGTCGCCGGATTTCAAAGCAGAGATGATAGGAGAACCTTCATTTCCGGGCAGGGAGGTCTGCCGGTTGTACTCCGATTTCCAGCCAACGCCGGCTTGCAGCCGCAATTGACCGGCCGGCAATTGCTCGAACACGGCGGAGTATTCCACGCCCAGTGTTTGCGCCACGAGCATGACGGTTTGATTCAGCAGCGCTTCCAGGTCACTGTTGGTCAGCGCAAATTGTCCGAGCGCGGCGACAACGGTTTGCTGGAACGTGCGATTCAGCAGGTTTTTTTCCGCGGTTTCAAGATTCTTGACATGCTGCTCCAGCGATTCGGCCATCAGGTCAAAACCCTTTGTGAGCTGACCAAGTTCGTTTTCCGAGGGTTTCAGTCCGGTGCGGGCGCTAAAATCACCCTCGGCAATCCGCTGAGCCACACTGGACAAGGCGCGCACCTCGTGCAAAATGAAGTGTTCCCCGCCAAACCACGATGCTGCCAGCGCCAGTACCCCCACCACAAACCCGCTCATGGGCAGGTCAAAAATATACATCACCAACCAGGCCGGAGTGATGAGCAAAAACACGCTGCCAACCAACTGCATTCGCAATGTGGAGAATCTGAAATATTTTTTTATCATTTCAACCGATTCCTAAATTGCGCAATAATCATGCCATTAGGACATTGTTTCGGAAAGCCCTTTTGTTCCCGGCTGGCGCCTCCAGCAGGCCGGGCTAATCCTCCGTCAGGGCCGTTGTGCGCCCCTTCGGCAGGCACCCCAGATGAAAAATCAGGAAGCCATGAAGGAACTGCCGCAATTCGCCGGCTTGCGCGGGTGTGAGCTTCAAACGCGAACACGCAGCCCAGCCGTTTTGCATCAGCGCGCGGACGATTTGTTTGGCGCCGGGCGTCAGTTTGGTTTCCTCCAAATCCGGTTTCAGGCCGAGTTCATGCAGAAGTTTGAGTTCAAAGGCCAACACAATTTGCGGCGCGGATTGTTGCCGGCAAAGGCAGCCCAGAAAACCGTTCATCAATTCAAAAATGCCGGGCAAAGGCGTCCCGGTTTCCGTGGTCTGCTCGACCAACGACGCGGCGTAGGCGGCCCGGTTCAATCGTTGGATGTCCTGTCGCAGCGCGCGGTGGGTCTCGCGCAAACTGATTTCACGGAGCGTGTGCAAATCGGATTGGCGGCTGCGGCTGAACGAAAAATCCGCCAGGTAAAACAAATCCAATTTGCCGAGAAACGGCGATTTGATCCGGCGCGCGCCTTTGGCAACGGTGGCAATGCGCCCGAAATCCGGAGTGAGCCAATGGACAATAAGGCTGGTCTCCGTGAGTGGTCGCGTCCGCAGGATGAGGCCGGTGGCGCTTTGAATCATAACGAAAACGAGGATGGAAGATGGAGGATGGCGGATGGCATGTGGTTTCAGCGCAGCGGGCTATTCTCCATCCTCCATCTTCAATTTTCGCTTTTCCACGGGTGGCGCCTGATATTCCTGCGAAATCGAACCAAGGCTGACGATGTATTTGATGGCGTCGGTGACGGACATATCCAGTTTGGTGACCTGGTTTTCCGGGACGAGGATCAAAAAGCCCGATGTGGGATTGGGCGTGGTGGGCACGAAGACACAAACGACCTTTTCCTTCGTTTTCGCCTGCACTTCGTCGTTCTGTTCACTGGTGATGAAACCGACGGAATATATCCCTTCGCGCGGAAACTGGACGAGCACGACGGTTTTGAACGAATGTTTGTTTCCGGCAAACGCATCGTTGACCTGTTTGATGGCGCTGTAAAACTTGTTCAACAGCGGCACCCGCATCAACACGCGGTCGGTCCAATCAATCACTTTTTTGCCGATGTAATAGCGCGCCAGCACGCCCACCACTGAAATCAAAACCACGGCCAGCACCAACGCCACCAGGCTCCAATACCATAACATCCGTCCCATGCCGTCATTGGCGTACACGAGGCCTTCATGCGTGAGTTTCCTGGGCAGAAAAAACAACAGCAGGTCCGTCACGCTGGAAATCGTGCCCACGAGCCATTTGACCGCCGCCAGCGTGAGCAGGGCGGGGAAAGTAACCGCCAGCCCCGTCAAAAAACTGGACCGCCAGCGGGCAAGGAAGCTTTTCTGTTCCATGCGCCGAGTCTAGCAGCCTGTCGGACTT
>PLAY01000144.1 GCA_003134375.1 Limisphaerales bacterium
TGAAACTCTATTTACGGATAAGTTCTAAGACTCTTGCCGCCGGCCCGTAGAGCAGCAAAGATTGAGGCGTCATGGCTGCTTTCACCACCCGACGAAGTCAGTTGCAGTGGCTGGCGTTGCTGGCGGTGGCGGTGGTGCTGCCCACGGTGAGTTTGCTCTGGTTCATGAGCCGGGTGATCGCCAACGAAAGATTGGTCGTCCGGCAGAAGCTGACGGCGCTTTACCAGGACAAACTCATCGACGCCTCCGCCAAAACCGAGTCCCTTTTCGCCGCCCGGCTCGCCAGCCTCGACAAAATCAAGCCGGCTGCGAATCCGTATGCGCTCTTCCGGCGGCTCGTCCTGGAGGAGAATTGCCAGGGCGTGGTGGTGTGGGATGTGGATGGTTCTGCGGTGTATCCGCAATTGGTTGATGTCGCGGGCAGCGACACGCCGACGGGCAGCCTGCTGGCGGAGGCGCGGCAGCAGGAGTTCGCCCGGAAGCAATACGCCGAGGCCGCGCAACTCTACCACCAGCTCTCAACCGACAGTGACCCGCGCGTGGCCGTCACGGCCATCGTTGGCTGGAGTCGTTGTTTGTCCCGGCTCGGCCGGCCGGAGGAGGCGATAGACGAATGCCAGAAGGCCGCCTTTGCCGTGCCGCCAGATCGCGAAGACGCCGCCTGGCGCCTCGCCGTCGAGAACGCCCGGCTGTTGCTCCTGTCCCTGCTCAAACAAGCCGGCCCATCGCCGTCGCACTCGGAAATCCTCCACCGGACGGTCAACGCCCTGGGCAACGATCTCTACCATCCCGCCGGCGACCGCGCCCTGCTGCCGGCCGACCAAAACCTTTTCATCGCGAAAAAGGTTTTGGAAGCGCTGCGAAATTCCAATGCCGCCGAGGACGCAAAAACCCGGGACAAACTCGAAAAGCTCGCCGCCGCCGAAGAACTTTCCATTGCCGCGGCGGAAAAGCTTCGACCATTGACGGGCCAGTTTGACGGATTTTTTGAAACCGATCTCGATCCAAAGCCGGTCTATGGCCTTCGCCACCGGAGCCCATCGTCAACCCTGCTGGTGCTGCTGTCCGGGACGGGAATCACCCCGGCCCTTTCCGGCTACCACGACGCGTTCGCCGGTTCCGAGTCGGCTTATCGCATACTGGATGCCGCCGGCAATTTTGCGGCCGGCACTCCTCAGCCGGAAGGCAAATCCTTTACCACCGCAGACCTGCCGGCCGCCTTCCCGGGTTGGAAGGTGGAATTGTACTTTATAGGCGGCGACGTTTTCGAGAAGGCAGCCAATAGGCAAATCGCCGTGTATGTCTGGACCGGCATCCTGGTGATCGTGCTCATCCTGATAGCGGGCGGTTTCGCAACGCAGGCGATTGGCAAACAAATCCGGCTGAACCGGATGAAAAACGACTTCATCGCCACCGTGTCACACGAACTCAAAACGCCGCTGGCCTCGATGCGCCTCCTGGTTGACACCCTGCTCGAAGGCAATGTCCGGGACGAGGCGCAAGCCAAGGAATACCTGCGTTTGACGGTGAAGGAAAATGAGCGCCTCAGCCGGATGATTGAAAATTTCCCGACCTTTTCGCGGATGGAACGAAACAAAATGGCGTTCACCATCGTTGACACCAAACCCGCGGCGATCGCCAGCGATGCCATCGAGTCGGTCAAGACAAAATTCGCCGCGCACAACTGTCATCTGGCCGTTGACATCGCGGATGACCTGCCGGAAATACAGGCCGACCACGACGCGATTGTCACCGTCCTGGTCAATCTCCTGGACAACGCCTGCAAATACACCACCGACGACAAGCGGGTATCGCTTCGAATTTTTCCCGACGATGGGTTTGTCTGCTTTGTGGTTTCGGACAATGGCATCGGCCTGGCCCGAAGGCATCTGCGGAAGATTTTTGACCGCTTCTACCAGGTGGACAGTTCTCTGGCGCGAAAAGCCGAGGGTTGCGGACTGGGTTTGAGCATCGTCAAATTCATTGTTGATGCCCACAAGGGAAAAATCACCGTCGAAAGCAAACCGGGCAGGGGAAGCGCCTTCACCGTCCGGCTGCCCGTCGGCCGGAAAAATGGCGATTGAAAGGATTTGAACCATGGAAACCGTGCTCATCATTGAAGACGACCCGACGATGTTGATCGGGTTGAAGGACAACTTCGAGTTCAAGGGTTACAAGGTGCTCACCGCCGCCGATGGCGAGAAAGGGCTGAAGGCCGCGCTGAACTCCAAGCCCGACCTGATCCTCCTCGACATCATGCTGCCCAAGATCAACGGCTACGAGATCTGCCGGCTGATTCGTGAGGAAAAACTCGCCACACCGATCATCATGCTGACCGCCAAAGGCGAGGAATCGGACATCGTGCTCGGCCTCAACCTCGGTGCCGACGATTACGTCACCAAACCGTTCAGCATCAAAGAGCTGCTCGCCCGCGCCGCCGCGTTTCTGCGCCGCGCGAAAAAAGAGGTCCAGGACGCCTACGAATTCGGCGACTTTCGGCTCGACCTCTCCGCCCGACGCCTGACCCGCAAGGGCCGGGAGATTGAGTTGTCACCCAAAGAATTCAATCTGCTCGAATACTTCGTCAAGAAACCGGGCCGGGCGCTGACCCGCGACGAAATTCTCAATGCCGTCTGGGGCTACGATTGTGTGGTGACCAGCCGCAGCATAGACCGGTTTGTCACCACGCTGCGGAACAAGATCGAGCCGGACCCGGCCCGGCCCATTTTCATTCACACCATCCGGCAAATTGGCTACCGCTTCGAGCCGCCCGAACAAAAATGATCTGCGCAACATTGCGCGAGGGCCGGGAGGAAACGAAAACCCGGAAGCCAGTTGCCCGGCTTCCGGGTTTTGAATTTTGTAGCCGCCGATGTGAATCGGCGGATTGCCACGACCGCGTTTTCACAAACGCGGCTACGAAGCATTACCGCCCCTTTGGCAATGCGCTGGTGCCGGCATAGACCGCATTCTTGCCGAGCAACTGTTCGATGCGCAGGAGCTGGTTGTATTTTGCCAGACGGTCGGTGCGGCTGAGCGAACCGGTCTTGATCTGGCCGCAGTTGGTGGCCACCGCGATGTCGGCGATGAACGTGTCTTCGGTCTCGCCGCTGCGGTGGCTGATCACCGAGGTATAGCCGTAGCGGCGGCCCAGTTCGATGGATTCGAGCGTTTCCGTCAGAGTCCCGATCTGGTTCAGCTTGAT
>PLAY01000045.1:0-9310 GCA_003134375.1 Limisphaerales bacterium
CGTCGACGACTCCGACCGGTTTGTCGGTGAGCTTTACGTATAATGGTTCGGCCACGATTCCAACTGCCGCTGGCAGCTACACGGTGGTTGGGACTATCAATGACGCCAATTATCAGGGCAGCGCAACCAGCACGCTGGTGATTGACAAGGCCTCGGCCGCAGTCACACTCGGCAGCCTCAGCCAGACTTACGACGGCGCGGCCAAAGCTGCGACGGCGACGACGACTCCGACCGGTTTGACGGTGAGCTTTACGTATAATGGTTCGGCCACGGTTCCAACCAGCGCCGGCAGCTACACGTTGGTTGGGACGATCAGCGACGCCAATTATCAGGGCAGCGCAACCGGCACGCTGGTCATCGCCCAAGCCTCGGGCGCGGTTACGCTGGGCAACCTGAGCCAGACTTACGACGGCACAGCCAAAGCGGCGACGGCGGGCACGACTCCGAGCGGATTGACGGTGGCGCTGACTTACAACGGATCGGCGAATGCGCCGACCAATGCCGGCAGCTACACGGTGATCGGGATGGTCAATGACGCCAATTACCAGGGCAGTGCCACCAACACATTGGTCATCAACAAGGCCGTCCTGACGGTGACAGCTGACAACAAGACCAAGCTTTACGGGATGTCCAATCCGCCGCTGACGGCCAGTTACAACGGCTTTGTCGGTGGTGAGAACGCCAGCGTACTATTGTCACCAGTGGTCTTGAATACGACGGCAACGACGACGTGTGGTGTGGGCAACTATCCTATCACCGCCAGCGATGCGGCAGCCGCCAACTACACGATTCAGTATGTGGATGGAATACTGCAGGTGATTGCGTCCCCGCAATTGACCGGGGCCAACGTCAGCGTGAACGGAAAGCAACAATTCGTCGTCAGCTGGCAGACGTTTACAAATCAGACCTATCAACTCGAGTGCACCGTTAACCTCACCGGTGCCACTTGGGCGCCGGTGGGTGGTCCTGTGGCTGGGACTGGCACCATGGTTTCCGTGACCAACAGCATAAGCGTGTCGCCGCAATGCTTCTTCCGGGTACAGGTGCAATAAACAACAATTGTAGCGCCCCACAAAGAAAGGACAATGCAGGCCGGCGGGGTTATCGGCGGTCGTTGAAATAACCCCGGGCTGGACAGCCGAAATACGGGCCGGCGGTTTAAGATTGCCACCGGCCCGTCGCAGTTTAGAGTGTTCAGCGTTCAAATGAAATTTTCATTGCCCATTCTCGGGCTGTCGTGGCTGACATTTTTCAGCGCGTCGGCGCAGGTGACCGTGGACGTGGTGTTGGATCAGGAACAATTTCTGCCCAGTGAATCGCTGCCGGTGGCGGTGCGCATCACGAACCGTTCCGGCCAGCCGTTGCATTTGGGCGCAGACCCGAAATGGCTGACATTTAGTGTGGAATCAACGGGCGGTACGGTGGTCGTCAAAAAAGCCGACGTGCCGGTGCAGGGTGAATTTGATTTGGGTTCGTCGCAAGTGGCCACCAAGCGTGTGGATTTGGCGCCGTATTTTGCGCTGACGCGGCAGGGCGGTTATCGCGTCACCGCCACGGTGCATATCAAGGATTGGAACGCGGCCATCCCCAGCCCGCCTCAATCCTTTAACGTGATTGACGGCGCGAAATTGTGGTCGCAATCGTTTGGTCTGCCCGTGCCCGCCGGAGTGACGAATCGCGCGCCGGAAGTCCGCAAATACACCTTGGAGGAGGCAAATTATCTGCGTTCGCAACTGCGGATGTATGTGCAGGTGAGCGATGAATCCGAAACGCACATTTTCAAGGTTCGTGCGATTGGCCCGATGGTTTCGTTCAGCCAG
The DNA here is from genome assembly GCA_003134375.1 of Limisphaerales bacterium. GTDB lineage: Bacteria > Verrucomicrobiota > Verrucomicrobiia > Limisphaerales > UBA11358 > UBA11358. Next base: position 1,821 of record PLAY01000045.1, read on the forward strand.
CCGGAGGCGCTGGTGGATCGCTTCAGCCATTTGCACTTGATGTATCAAAGCGGCGCGCGTATCTTCACTTACTCGGTGGTCAATCCTGACGGCGACATCGTGCGGCAGGAAATTTACGATTATTTCAACACGCGCCCGCGTTTGCACACCGATGACGACGGCAACATTACGGTCCTTGGCGGCGCGCGCCGGGTGAAACCAAACGATATGCCTGTCGTGAAGCCGCCCAACGAAGTGCCCGCCGCTCCCGCGAAACCCTGAGCGCGCCGGTCATTGCGTCAATTCTTCCTTCGACGTGACCTGCGCTTGGATATCTTTGACGATCATCGTGGCGCGGGTGAGGGCGGTGTCCTGCGTTTCTCCGAGAAATGATTTTAATTCCACCCGTACCGCCGCCATGGGATCACCATTCCGGTCGCGCAATGGCATCGTGACCATCACCGTGCCTTTGCCGCGCCCAAAATAAACCTTGCCGTCGGTAATGGCGGCTTTTTCCGCGTCGGTGCCGGGCTGGCCGATTTCCTTTTCCAGCTTGCTGGCAATGACGTGCGGTTGGCCGTTGGTATCGAGCGTATAAAGTCGCAACCCCAGAATGCGCGGCTGTTTTTTCAGCAGGTCTTGCACAACTGACTGTGCCATCGGCACCAGCGGGGTGTAGCTGATGGTGGTGTCTCCGAAATGACTTGCTGCGTCGGACTTCGTCCAAAACCCGATTTTGCCGGTGGCGAATGAATTGTCGTGCAACGTCGGCATCACCAGTTTGCCGTCCAGCCAGCAGGTGATTTGATTGCCCTGGCATTGCACGGCCAGTGTGTGCCAGGTGTTGGTGGGAATGTCCATTTCCGGACCGATGGGGTCGGAACGGATGCCGTTCACGACCTTGTAAAAACGCACGTTCTTCCTCAGCGCGCTGGCGCGGACGACATAAAAATTCGATTCGTTTTGGAAGCGAAAAACCACACCGGCCATCTGCTCGACGGTGCCGCCAACGATTTTGAACCCGGTCGTGAGGTTGAAGTCATTAAATGTCTCGCCATCGTAAATCAGCATCGGAAACCGCTCGTCCGTGGGGTCGGTGCTGGTTTGCGCGACCACGGCGCGGCGTGTGACCACCGGCGCCTGCGGCGAAAGCGGTGCGAGCAGCGGCGGCACTTCATCCATGATGATTTTCCATTCGCCGGACCGGCCGCCCCCCGCCAGTGCGGCGTGGAAGTTGGTCGGCATCAGACCGGTCGCAACGTCGCCGAAATCAATTTCAATTTCCGCGCCGGCAGCCGGCAAAGCCAGGGCCAGCCAGAAACTGAAAAGATATTTTCGCATTCCACACAGCGTAACAAAAAGCACTTCGACGACAAGGAGAGTCTGGTGCGTGCTTTCAAAATCAAATGCCCGGAGAAGTAGCCGCGTGAAACTGGTGCCAGCTTTTGGACTGCGCTGGCAGAGCGTAGCGGCGACAGCGCTTTGGGGGCAACCAAGGCGGCGTCGCGCTCCGCTTGCCGCCGCACTCCAAAACTTCCCACACCCACACCTCATTTGAAACCCTGCTCTGGTAGTACCGGGAGCGTCGCCGCCACCGTTCAACAAATCCTGGGCAACTGCTCACCGCTCGGCATGTCGAGGATCCGGTTGGCGCCAATCGCGCTTTTCAGCGTGACCAACGGGGCGGAACTTTCGACAACCTGGCCGATGACCGCTGATCCGGTTCCCACAACATGACCGCGCATGATTTGCAAGGCGCATTCCGCGTCCTTCGCCGCGATGAACGCGGCAAAGCGTCCTTCGCACGCAACGTGCAGCGGGTCGAGCCCGAGCATCTCGCACGCGGCGTGAACGTCCTCACGCACCGGCACGGAATTTTCAACGATTTCGATTTTAACCACGGAGGCTTCGGCGATTTCATTGAGCGCGCTGGCCAGGCCGCCGCGCGTCAGGTCGCGCAGACAGTGGATTTCAATTCCGGCGCGCAGCAGTTCCAAAACCAGATCCGCCACCGGCGCGGAGTCACTTTCAATCTGGCTCTCAAATGCCAGCCCTTCGCGCACCGCCATGATCGCCATGCCGTGCCGGCCCAAATCGCCGCTGACCAGGACAACGTCGCCGGGCCGCACATTTTGCGGCGCGATTTTCTGTTCATGCTCGATAACGCCGATGCCGGCGGTGTTGATGAACAGGCCGTCGCCTTTGCCCTTGTCCACCACCTTGGTGTCGCCGGTGATGATTTGCACGCCGCAACGCCGGGCCGCATCGCTCATGGAGCTGACGACCCGCCAGAGCGTTTCCATCGGCAGGCCTTCCTCGATGATGAACGCGCTGCTGAGGTAAAGCGGCCGCGCGCCGCTCATGGCGAGGTCATTTACCGTGCCATGGACGGCCATCGAGCCGATGTCGCCGCCCGGGAAAAAAATCGGGCGCACGACATAGGAATCCGTCGTGAACGCAAGTTTCCCGCCGGGCCATTCGACCACTGTCGAATCATGCTGCGTTTCCAGCAGCGGGTTGTTAAATGCGGTCAGGAACATTTTGCCGATGAGCTGGTGCATCAGCTTGCCGCCGCCGCCGTGCGCCATCAGGACGTGCGGGTATTGCGAGATGGGAATGGGGCAATTTGAGGTGAACTCCATAAAAAACTCAGAAAGAAAAACATCGAACTTCGAACATCCAACATCGAACATCGAACTTCGAATCCGCATTCAGGGTTGGAAGTTCAAGGTTCGATGTTCGATGTTTCCTCATAAATAATTCATTTTCCAGCCTCAACCGGCTGTCGCCGATAGCGGTAGTAAGCGGCGCACGCGCCTTCGCTCGACACCATCGTCACGCCGAGCGGATGTTCCGGGGTGCAGCGCGTGCCGAAGGCCGGGCATTCGTGCGGTTTGATTTGTCCTTGCAAAACCAGGCCGCTGAGACATTCGGCAGGTTCGTCAACATGATGATCAACTAGGTTGAATTTCTTTTCAGCGTCGAACGCGGCATAGGCGTCGTTCAAGCCGAGGCCGCTCTTCGGAATTTCCCCGACGCCGCGCCACTTGCGCGGCACGACCTTGAAAACTTTGCGAATCAGCTCCTGCGCTGGCTGGTTGCCTTCGCGGCGTACGGCGCGGACGTATTGATTTTCAACCTCGGCGCGGCCGGATTCGAGTTGTTGCACCACCATCAGCACACCCTGAAAAATATCCAGCGGCTCGAAACCGGTGACGACAATCGGCACGTGATATTTCGCCGCGATGGGCGGGTATTCCTCATAGCCCATCACCGCGCAGACATGGCCGGCGGCAAGAAAACCCTGCACCCGGCAGTTCGGCGATGACATCAACGCCTCGATGGCTGGCGGCACGAGCACGTGTGAGATGAGCATGGAAAAATTTTTCAATCCCTTGTGCGCAGCCTGAAAAACCGCCATCGCCGTTGCCGGCGCGGTGGTTTCAAAACCGACACCAAAGAAAACAACTTCCTTGTCCGGATTTTGTTCCGCGAGTTTCAAGGCATCAAGCGGTGAATAAACGATGCGCACGTCGCCGCCACCGGCTTTGACGCTGAGCAAATCCGTTATGCTGCCCGGCACGCGCAACATGTCGCCGAACGAAGTGAAAATGATGCCGGGCCGCGCCGCGATTTCGATTGCCTTGTCTATCATTTCCAGCGGCGTTACGCACACCGGGCAGCCCGGCCCGTGAATGAGCGTGATTTGCTTGGGCAGCAATTCGTCAATGCCGAATTTGACGATGGCGTGCGTCTGGCCGCCGCAAACTTCCATGATGTTCCACGGCCGGGTCGTGACGCGTTGAATCTCCCGCGCCAATTGCCGCGAGCGTTCGCCATCACGATATTCGTCGAGGTATTTCATGGTAGCGCAGGCTGGCAGCCTGCCGTATCGCCGACTGGCAGTCGGCAGCGGGGCGTTGGGCGGGTTGCCAACCCGCGATACAGCAGACTGCCAGTCTGCGCTACAAAAGTGGGCGCGCCAAGATTCATGGTCCCGCCTTTCCCTCTCCCAACTCGGCGAGCTCCTCCATCTCTTTCAAATACTCGAACACCTTGTGCGCCTCGTCTTCGTCCACCCGGCTGAGGGCAAAGCCGACGTGGACGATGACATAATCGCCCACCTTGGCCTCCGGCACATAGGCAAGACAGGCTTCCTTGAGAATGCCGCCGAAATTGATTTTGCCCATCCGCGACAACGGATCGTCGCCGCTGATGCTTTCAATTTTTCCTGGAATGGCCAGACACATGGTCTTTCAATCTACTCCTTCTGCCGCAAGGCAGCAACGACTTGTCCCAATGCAATCCCGCCATCGTTGGGCGGCACGCGCTGATGCCAGTACGGTCGGAAACCCTCAGCCTGTAAACGCCGCACCGCTCGTTCTGTCAAATAACGGTTCTGAAAACAGCCGCCGGAAAGCACCACCCGGTTTTGGCCCGCATGTTTGGCGACCGCAACGATGCCTTCCGCCAGTGCGTTGTGGAATTTGGCGGAAATGATGCCGGGAACAATACCATTGCGCACGTCAGATAAGATTTCTCCCACCATCAACGACCAGTCTAGGATGCGTGATGCGTGATGCGTGATGCGTGATGAGTCTTTCGAACGCTCCTCAGCGTTTTCAATCGGCAATCGGTAGGCTTCGTCCGTCTCGATTCCGTCCAGCGCAAACTCCAGCTCCATCGCAGCCTGACCCTCGAACCGGATTTGCTGGCGGAGATTGATGAGCGAGGCGACGGCATCAAACAGCCGGCCCATGCTCGTCGTCACCGGCGAATTCAGTTTTTTCGCCAGCATGGTTTTCAGCGCGGTCAGTTCCGCCGGCGAAAAAGCGGCGAGGGGAGCGCACGCGCCCTCGCGGCGAACTTTTTGTCCGGAAAAGATTGATTCACCAGACATTTCATAAAGCAATCCAATCGCGGTGCGGCGGGGTTCCTTGACCGCTTGGTCGCCGCCGGGCAGCCGGAACGGACGCAAATGCGCGATGCGTTCGATGCTTTCGTCCGTGACGAGGAAAAATTCACCGCCCCAGATCGTTCCGTCAGTCCCGTAACCCGTGCCGTCCCAAGAAACACCGAGTACGGGCGGCGCAATTTCATTTTCCGCCATGCACGACAGAACATGGGCGATGTGATGCTGGACTTGCATGACAATCGGAGCGCCGGCCTCCGGCACGGCGGGTTGTGGTTTGTCGCTTGGAGTTCCGCCTTCAGGCGGCTCGGACCGGCTAAAGCCGGAACTCCGAACCTGATCCAATGCAAACTTTGTTGAGAGATAATCCGGGTGCAAATCAGCGGCAATGATTTGCGGCCGGGCGTCGTAAAGCTTTTCAAAATCAGCGATGACGCGGCGGAAGGCGGTGTACGCTTGTTCGGTTTCCAAATCACCGATGTGCTGGCTAATGAAAACTTGGTTGCCGACCGAAAGGGCAACGGCGTTTTTCAGATGCGCCCCCACCGCCAGAACGTTCCCCTCGCCCCGGCCCTCTCCCCGCCGGGCGGGGAGAGGGTGTCCGCAGGACGGGAGAGGGGTATTTATTTGAATTGGCAATGGCGCGTAACCTCTCGCCCGCCTCAAAACCAGTTCGCGGTTCAGCATCACGCGCACAATCGAATCATCCACGTGCCGGACGATGGGGCGGTTGTGGACGAGGAAAACATCGGCGATGCCGCCGAGCCGCTCCAAGGCTTCACGCTCGTCCGTGCAAATCGGCTCGTCGCTGAGGTTGCCGCTCGTGGCGATGACGGGAAACCCAAGCTCGGCCATCAGCAGGTGATGCAACGGCGTGTAGGGCAGCATCGCGCCGAGGTAAGGGTTATTAGGTGCGACGGACGGGGCAACCAACGAATGATTTAGTTTAACGCTCGCCCTCACCCTGCCCCTCTCCCCCGGGGAGAGGGAACAGCATTCGTGCATCCCAATTTGTTCTACATCGGTCAAGTTGTCGGCAGTCGTGCTTTCGCGAGGAATCGGCGGATGATTCTCCCTCTCCTGGGGGAGAGGGCCGGGGTGAGGGCGGACCAGCCTCTTCAACAAAACAATCGGGGCTTCGGGCGAGTGCAGCAGTCGTTCTTCCAGCGGTGAAACTTCACATTCAGCTTTTATGCTCTCCAGCGATGGAAACATGAGCGCGAACGGTTTTTCTTCGCGCTGCTTTCGTTCGCGCAAAAGTTGAACCGTTTTGTCGTTGCGCGCATCCGCCATTAAATGAAATCCGCCCAGCCCTTTGACCGCGACGATTTTCCCTTCACGAATCGCCTGGACGGCGGCGAGCAAAGCATCGTAGCCGCGCTCGTGAGAGCGCGGACCTTCCGCGTTTTCACAAACGCGGCTACCCGGCCACAATTCCAGCCGTGGACCGCAAACCGGGCACGCATTCGGTTGTGCGTGGAAGCGGCGATCGCGCGGATCGTCATATTCGGCCTGGCATTGCGGGCACATCGTGAACGCCTTCATCGAGGTGTTCACGCGGTCGTAGGGCAGGGACTCGATGATGCTGAAGCGCGGGCCGCAGTTGGTGCAGTTGGTGAACGGATAACGGTGGCGGCGGTTTTTGGGATCGAAGATTTCGCGGAGGCAATCCGGGCACGTGGCGATGTCCGGCAACACCAGCGCGGTTTTGTTGCCGCCAATTTCGCTGGGGCGAATATCAAATGCCGCATAGCCAACGGAATCGAGCCACGAAGCTTCGAGACTCTGGATGAAACTGCGCGGGGGCTTTTCGATTTCGAGCCGGAGCAGGAATTTTTCCAATGCCGCGCGCGGGCCTTCAACTTCAATGAAGACGCCCTGCGGGGAATTGTTGACCCAGCCGGCCAATCCGAGTTCCGTGGCGAGGCGGAAGACGAATGGACGGAAGCCGACGCCCTGCACCGCACCGTGAACGGTGAGTTTCAGTCGCGTGCGCTGGCTGGCTGGTCCGGCTTGGTTCACGCGGGCATTTTGTCCGAACCGCCTCCGAATTAAAAGCGTAAGCGGCGGATACCGGGACCGGGTTGTGACTTGCCCGAACTGGACTCTTGTGGTTAATTAACAACATGAGCGCGCAGGAAGTCATCGCAGAATTCAAAGGATTGCCTCCAGCTGAACGGGCGCAAGTGGCCAAATTCGTCGTGGAAAACGATGATTCTTGGATTCCAAAATCATTCAAGCAGGGGATGGCCGACGCTGAAGCCGGGCGTTTTGTGGACATGGAAACGGTTTTGAGTGGCGCGCCGCCGCCGTCCCGAAAACGGCGGAAATGAAATACCGGTTCAAACCCACCGAAAGTTTCTGGGCAAGCTTCTATGATTTGAATCCCCGTCAGAAGGATTCGACGCGGCGGGCTTGGAACATTTTCAAGCAAAATCCATTTGATCCACGGTTGCGCACCCACAAAATTCACCGGCTTTCGGCTCATTATGGCCGCACGATTTACGCGGTGGACATTGAAGGCGACCTGCGCGCCGTGTTTTACATCGAAGGCAATTGCGTCGTGACGGTGGACATCGGTCGGGTAAGGAAGCGGCAT
>PLAY01000045.1:9379-10729 GCA_003134375.1 Limisphaerales bacterium
GCCGTCCCTGCCGATGCCAGTATCTGCTGGCGATCCAGTGGAGCGACTTGCCCCGGTGTCTGCGCTTGGCCCATTGCCAGAGTGCCTGCCACAAAACCCATTCCACCCGCTTGAACGTCTGCCACGCCACAATGTGACGGTGGTAATTCACCCAGCCACGAATGACCGGATTAAGTTGACGTATCAAGTCGTTCTGGCTGGTTCCGCGATTTTGGCGAATCAGCTTCCGCGCCTTGTCCAGAAAAACGTGCGTGTTCTTCTGGGCAGGCTGGATAATCAGCTTGCCGTCAAACTTGCGGAGGTTTTGTCCGAGGAAGTCGAACCCTTGCTCGATGTGCGTGACGCAGGTTTTCTCTGGCGAGAACTGCAAGCCCCGGTCGCGCAGGAACTGCTCGACCAGTGGCTTGACTTCATTTTCCAGCACGTCCTTGGTCGTGCCGGTGATGATGAAGTCGTCCGCATAGCGAATGAGGTGTATCTTTGGGCAGATGGTTTTTCCGTTCGCATACTTCCGGGGGAAGTGTTGTTTCAGGAGTGGTTCCAGTCCGTCCAAAGTCAGGTTGGCCAATGTGGGCGAGATAATCCCGCCCTGTGGTGTGCCCGCCTCGGTGGGAAACAGGGTTCGATTTTCCATGAAGCCCGCCTTGAGCCATCTGTGCAGCACTTCCTTGTCTGTGGGAACATGGGTGAGCAGCCATTCGTGACTGATGTTGTCAAAACATCCGCGAATGTCGCCCTCCAGCACCCACGTCGCACTGTCCTTGCGGGACAGCATGAGGAAGCTTTGCCCGATGGCGTCAGCCGTGCCTCGGCCAGAACGAAAGCCGTAGGAGTTTTTGTCCGCCGTCGTTTCCGCGACCGGCGACAACGCCAGCAGATGCAACGCCTGCATGGCGCGGTCTCGCATCGTCGGAATACCCAGCGGCCTAAACTTGCCATTGGCCTTCGGAATGTGGACACGCCGCAGCGGTTGCGGTTGATAACCGCATCGTCGCAGTGTGCCGATGGCTTTGTGCTTCGACGCCGGGGTGCTCCAGATTGCTCCGTCCACCCCCGACGTATGTTTGCCTTGATTGTCCGTCACCCGTTTCACGGCCAAGGCTTTGCCGGAAAACGAGCAGGTCAAGAGCCGTTGCAAGGCTTTCACCTTGCCCCAACGCTTTTCCTGAATGGCCTTGACGATACGCGCTTGCAGTCTGCTGACGCCGCGTTCACAGTGAGTCCAGTCAATCTGGTCCCACGATGCCGCTTGGCCGGAGGATGCACACGCAGTTTTATCCACGTTCATTTGCCGTTTCCTCCCGCACAGGTTCTGCGAGTTTTCTCGTCACGAACGACCCGCTGGAAGTC
>PLAY01000153.1 GCA_003134375.1 Limisphaerales bacterium
TATTTACGGATAAGCTCTTATTATTATGGTGGTTCTTACAGTGATTTTGAACGCATCACCACCGGGGTAAAAGTCAATCTCTGGGGAAATGACAGCGGGACGACGGCTCTGGCAATCCGGCCATATCTTTCAATTCCTACGGAAGGTGGTGATGTGCTGGGAGGCGGCGATGTGGCACTGCTGGTGCGATTGCCATACGGGTTTTCTGTCAAGTTTGATTCGGAATTTTATGCGACTGAGAATGATAATCGCACTGTTTTTGCAGGGTTCGACAATTCCATGAGCATCAACAAAAGTCTATGCTCCAAAGCCGATGTTTACTGGTATTTGAATTCCATCGTTACCTCCGACTCAACCCAAACATGGTTTGGCTACACCGGCTTTGGATTGGATTACAATTTCACCAGCAACCTGCAAACCTTCGCTGGAATTGGATTCGGTTTTACTTCACCAGATTGGGTTTCGGGACAAACCCGCGCCTATGATTACAACCTGCGCGTTGGTTTTGTCTGGCGCTTTTAAGAAAATGGGGGTGGATATTTTCTGTCGTCATCCGTTCTGACGTTCACCGTTTGAGGGACGCCGGTTTGCGTGGGAATGGGTCTTGGGCACGTTTTGGACCGTCTGACCGTGTGGATTTCCCCAAAATCGTCAAACCCCAAGCCAGACCGTCTTTTCCCCATTCCCATCAGCCTGGCCGCCGTTGTTCTGGTTTCTGTTCTGGTTTGAACGGTGATTCAATCCAATTTCAGACGACCGATAACAACCGATTAAAAAAGCGGATTCATCTAAAATGATTGATTTTATTCAGTGTTATTGAAGACAAACTCGAATTTAAGATGGTACGCGAGGCGGGGGTCGAACCCACAACCTTCGGCTCCGGAGGCCGACGCTCTATCCAATTGAGCTACTCGCGCAGGGCAAACCTACAATACGCATCCGCGCGCCTTAGCTCAAATGGAATCTGCAAATTGCAGCGGCATATTGTGAGCGTCGCCGTTTGCCCGGGGTCACAGATCGCCGCGGCAAAACACTCACTGCCTGTGCGCACAAAAACAAAAAGGGACGGCGCGAGGCCGTCCCGATATCAAATCAACCATGTCACCCTGCAGGTTATTGTTTCGGCGGAGCAACGGGTGCATTCGTGCTCCCGGCTTTTACGTTACCCGGAGGCGGGCCCCCAGGATGGAGCCTGCGTGTTCCCATGAGAGATGTTTTTTGCCACTTGTCAAATTGCTCCGGCGTAAGGACGGCTTTCATCTGCTGGGAAAGCTCTTCCGCGATGGCCTTGCGTTTGGCTTGCCGGTCTTTCGGCGTCAGGCTGGTGTCGTTGTGCAAATCAACCATTTTTTGTCCTTCCGCCTTCTCGATGGCTTCCACTTTCGTTTTCTGGTCGGCGGTCAGGTTGAGTAGTTCCGCTTCGCGCTCAATACCGGTGCCAGGTGGCCGGCCGGCCGGTGGAGCGCCTGCGGGCGGGGTGGTAGGCGGCGTGTTGGTGTCACCCGCGCGCAAGGCCGGACCCCATACCAGCAAACTGCCCACGGCCAATGCCGCGATTAACATTGTTTTATTTGCTTTCATAATTCTTTGTTGTGGTTTGTTTTTCAATTTCGCCGCGCCATGATGACGCAGTTCACTGCCTATCAGACGCCCATCATAACAAGAAGTTACAATCCGCGCAATACTTTCGTCGCCGCGCTGACCGTCTTTTCCATGTCCGCTGCCGTATGCGCCGTGGAAATAAAACCCGCCTCGAATTGCGAGGGTGCCAGATAAATGCCTTCGGCCAGCATCCCGTGGAAATACTTCTTGAATCGCTCGCGGTCACTCTTCATCGCGTCGGCGAGGTTCCAGACCGGCTGGCTGGTGAAATAGGCACAGAACATTGAGCCGCAACGATTGAACGTCACGGGTACGTCCGCCGATTTTGCGGCCTCCTTCATCCCGGCTTCGAGCTGCCCGCCCAGTGTTTCGAGCCGGGCATAGGCATCTTTTTCGGAGGGCGGAGGGCCACGACGCCCGGACTTGATTTCGGATTTTTTTTCAGGAGCTTGCGGAGCTCGCCCTTCCGACAGCAATTCAAGCGCCGCAATGCCCGCCGCCAGCGCCAGCGGATTGCCGCTCAATGTGCCGGCCTGGTAAACCGGCCCCAGCGGCGCAAGCAAATCCATGATGTCCGCCCGCCCGCCAAACGCGCCGACGGGCAGCCCGCCCCCGATGATTTTGCCGAGCGTGGTCAAATCCGGCGTGATGCCGAATCGCTCCTGCGCGCCGCCGGGCGCGAGCCGGAAGCCGGTCATCACCTCGTCGAAAATCAGCAACGCGCCATTCGCCCTCGTGACTTCGCTTAAAAATTCCAGGTAGCCCGGCTGCGGCAGATACAATCCGGCATTGCCCGGCACCGGTTCGACGATGATGCCGGCGATTTGATTTTTGTTCGCGGCGAACGCGGCCTTGACGGCGTCCGCGTCGTTGAACGGCAGAACGATGGTGTGCTGGGTGAACGCCGCCGGCACTCCGGCGCTGTCAGGATGCCCGAACGTGAGCGCGCCGGAACCGGCCTTGACGAGCAGCGAATCCACGTGGCCGTGATAGCACCCGTCGAACTTGATGATTTTGTCGCGCTTCGTAAAGCCGCGCGCCAGACGAATTGCCGACATGCACGCTTCCGTGCCCGAATTGCACAGGCGCACTTTCTGTACGCTGGGCACCAGTGCGCAGATGAGTTTCGCCATCGTGACTTCAAACGGATTCGGAATGCCGAAGCTCGTACCGTGGTTGGCGGCGGCCTTGACGGCGGCAATGATTTTGGGATGCGCATGGCCGAGGATGGCCGGACCCCAGGTGAGGACGTAATCTATCAGCTCGTTGCCGTCCACGTCCCAAACGTGGGCGCCTTTGGCCCGGTTGACGAAGAACGGCTGGCCGCCTACGGCGCGGAACGAGCGCACGGGCGAGTTCACGCCGCCGGGAATATATTTCAATGCCTCGGAGAAAAGCGCTTTGGATGTGGCTCGTGAAGTCATGAATTCAAATTAACAACCAAGACATAAAGAAACAAAGAAGAAGAATTCAATCGAGATTTGGCGGATGAACGTGAGATGGCCCTGTTTTTCTGTTGGCATTCCCGGCATCCGGAGTTGGCGGCAGTGAGTCTGTGTTGACTCAACCGCCTGGCCGGAAGAGCAGAGAGCCAATCATTTGGCATTTTGGGTGACTTTTTCTGTTGGGCCCGTTAACTGGTTCAGATAGGATGCGACATTGGCCATTTCGCATGCTTGCGAAAACTGACCGGCTTCAGCGTATGCGGCAGCGAGCGTTCCGATGAAGATTGGCCGTCTAAAGTCGGTCAGTTTAACGGCCTTGGTGGCAAGTCTCACCGCTTCCTGGCCATCACGCAATTCTGGCTTGTTGGCCGTTGCCAGAATCCATGCCAGATTATTCAATACCACAGGGTTGTTGGAATCCACAGCCAAGGCTTGGCGATAGTGTTGAATGGCTTCTGCAATCTTTCCCTCGCCTTTAAGTTGGCTGGCTTGTTGAAGGTGCAGCGCGACCTCTGATTCCATCCGGAAGGTTGTTTTATTGTCCACTTCGGAATAGGACAAATAGCTGGAAAAGCTCGGCATATCACCAGCCCGTACTTCTTGTGGGTTGACGGGTTGCGATTTGTATTGCACCCGGGAAAAAACCTTTACGACATAGTAAAGTTGATTGGGAAGTCCTCCGATGGCAAAGGGCACAGGCCCCAAACCCGCACTATAGAATCCCGCCGCGCAGTGCTCCTCGGTCCCCTTGATATTCATCCACCAACGCGGCCGCGATTCCAAATACCCGACCCATCCCACACTCCCTGCCGGAAGTGTAAAAAAGTCGTCATTGTACCAGGACACGACGATAACATCTCCCGGTAGCAACATTGACCGCTCGAGATCCATCCGTTGGCCGCCGAGCTTTTCCATGTAATATTGGAACGTCCCATACCCTCCCTCAAACCACAATTGGTGGTCTGTAGGTTTGTATTTTGCCACGATTTGTTCTGCCGCCGTTCTCCCGGAATTAGCCAGCCGGTGGTCAGCCATCGCAACGTTCACCGTGATCACCACCACCAAGGTGAATGGCCCCAACAACCGAACATTATTGATTAAAGGTTGCTGTCGCCCCATCCGGCGCACCAGCAAAATTACCACCGCCGGAACGATCGGAAGATAACTCCGAGCACTTATCGTCCAGTTCAGCACGATCGCAAAGAACAGTCCGCTGATGATCCAGAGAGCCAGAGTCACAGTTACCAAGTCCCGCCGCTGCCACGCTTCGGTCACAACCAACAGCACCAGCAGCAACCCGCCCGCAGTCAATATTATCACCTGCAACTGGTAGTTCCAGTGGTCCAACAGTTTGATATTTTTCCAAGGGAGGAACAGCCCAAGGTTGCCACCCAGCCGAAACACCGCCAGCAACAATCCGAAAATAATGACCCCCATCACCAACAACGTCCGCCGCCGCCACAGCCACGGCGCAAAGAACATCAATGGCAACAGGCTGCCACCCGCAAAAGCCAGACCAACGATCCCTTTCGCCAGCCAACCGCCGGGAAACACAATCCGATGCGTTTGCGCAAAGGATGCAGCGGCAAATAGCAGCCCTCTCCCATACATCATGGCCGTCATCCACTCGTACCCCGCCACCATCATCAACGGCACCGCCAATCCCAGCAACCACCATCCCCCAAACTTGCGGGTCCGAAGCAGGCTCAAAACGGGCAATAGGGGCAGCAAGGTCACCGCGCTGTATTTGGTCAATATCGCCAAGCCTGCAAGAACTCCAGCTCCGACGAATTGCCACCGGCTTTGCTCGCTTCCCAACGCACGCTCCCAAATCACCAGCGCCCACACCCAGAGAGTCAACATCAGCACGTCGCACATCAGGGTCGTGCTGGACACCAGAAACACCGGGGTGATGATGCTGATCATCGTCGCCAACAGCGGTCGCTCACACCACATCCGCGCCAGGGAATAAATGCCTGCTGCGGCGGCGAAGGCGACGGCCAGACCGGCTAGGTGCAGAACGATTTCGTTCCAGCCAAACAAGGAGGCCACCCCCGCCAGAAAATACGACATCAACGGCGGATTGCAGGTGGCCTTCCACATGGGGATGGTTGAGTTCGAAATATTCACTTCGGAACCAAAAAAGTCCGTGGGATGCTGCTGAATCCATTCCCCCGCCCAAACGAAGAGCGCATCATCCACATGGATGGCCTTGTTGATAAACGGCCCCAGACACACAACCAAAATGAGACCGATTACGATGTGCGGATGCGCCGGAATCCAAGATTTCTTCAAATTCACTGATTGTGATTCTGTGTCCATCAAACGCCAGAAACGTTACTGGTCTGTCAGATGACAGGCAATCTTTGAAAGGTTGGGAGGCAAAACCAACACGAATCCAGCGTAGCCCTTTTATCCACGTTGTCTCTCGTGCGTCTCTTTTACCGGCCTGTTCCTCCTGAAAATGAAACTACGGTTTTGAGAAAAACGTTTCCGACAACGAACCTTTCCCGGAGCGGATGACGGTGCCGGGGTTGATGTTGTGCCGCGTGAACCAGCCGTCCTTGGTTTCCAAAACATATTGGATGTTGTCCGCTGCGGCCACGACGGAGTTGGTGTCGTTCTTTTCGAGGTGATGGATTTCGGCGATGACGCCGTCAGGGCCGATGTAGGCGGCGGAGATGGATTCGGGACAATTTTTCATCCAGAATTTGGCCTGAAACGGCCCGGGAAAAACAAACAACATCGCGTCGGTTTCCTGGATGTTGGTGCGGAACATCATGCCGGTCATTCGCTGCCGGTCGTTGAGCGCCAGCTCGGCATCCAGCGTTTCCGCGCCCAGATAAATTTTCATTGTCGGCAACTTCGGTTGGGCCTGTTTGGGCAGTAAATCGTCAATTGACGGCGCCGGTGCAACGTCGGCGGATTTCTGGCAACCCGCCCAGAACGTCGCCGCCAGCAGGAGCACGATGAATCTTCCCGGTTTCACGCCGCCAGTTTGTGGAAAGCCGCCGCCCTTTTCAATCAAACTTTGCAGCCGGCGAATGCCTCGGGCGCACCTGGACACCGCAATAATCAAAGTTGCATCGTCCCGGAAGGAACGCCGGATTTATCCGGCCTGGCATTCAATCACGCGGATCCGCTGCCGCATGAATGCGGCGTTCCGTTGCAGTGTCCAGGCACCGCCCAAACCCCTCCCGGTTGCCCGAATTGCAATTCCGCGCGTAAAATTACAAGGTTTGATTTTGACGGCGGTGGTTTTTACGAAATACTTTGTCTCGAAAATCAGCGGTCCGTCAGGTTTTGAATCAGGAAAAGAAAGTTGTTCCGACAATATGCATTGGCTTCGACATTGGTTCTCTCCACGGAGGTGGTCGTTCGTCATTTTTGCGCTCGTCCTGGCCGCGATCCTGGTGGGCGCGGGTTTTTACAGCGGCATCATCAAACGCCGGGACCTGGCGTGCGCCACCGCCACCGTCCGCCGCACGTTTGCAGACAAAGCCCGGCTGCCGGAAATGAGGATGGAACGCAGCACGCTTGAGTTTCAGTTGGCCGGACTGCCCGGGAAATTTCCCATCCTCACCAACGCCGCGCTGGCACGCGACTGGTCGGCGAGCGTCGGCCCGGCCCGGCTCGATCCCGATGTTGGCAAAGCTTGGAACAGCTATTGGAAACGGGTCTCGCCCTTGGTGCTCCAGGCCGACCACAGCCTGGAATACTTTCTCGCCCTCCAGGCGGCGTACGACCTGGACGTGGACCAACTCGCCGGGGACTGGAGCGTCACCAACAAACCCGCCGCTTTGTTGAACCTCCAAACCAACAAGTTCGGCTCCCTGTTCACCAACCCGGTTTATCTCAAGGATCGCACACGGTTTGAGGCAGCCGCAGCAAAAATCACCGACGACAAGACGCTGGCTTTGCGCGAAGCCTGTTGGACGGCATTGGTGTCAGCGACGACGAACCTGAACCCGAAGCTTTGCGACTACGGTCGGGCCACGCTCGCACTGGAAACCAGGTCGGCGGAAATCAACCGGCGACTGGGCACGTTGACCGAACAGCTTCGCGACCTGGGCGAACTTCCGGAGCCGGCCACCGATGAACGCGTCGAAAAACCGACAGTGGTCCACCCACCCGAACCTTTGACCAGCAGAAAATTCTTCAAGACTTACACACCCCAACCCAGGGACTTTGTGACCATTGAAACCGCTACGATCATCATTGGGTTTTTAATCACCCTGCCGTTGGAACTTCGTCCCCGCCGCTGGCTCAAAATCGGGGCTTCGATGGTGCTGGTCTATCTGGGGCTGCTGACCTTGCGGGTCCCGGTAAGCGTCGCGCTGGCCCAACGCCATGAGAGCATCTTTGCCTTTCTGGGTTATCTGTTGCCGGCGACTTTCCTCGCGGCGATATGGACACCCCCCATTTGCCTGATTCTCGCCCGGTTGGGTCTGCATCTGATCGATTCGCCCGGCACGGACGGATCGCCGGCTCCCAATCCCGGGTCGGCCAGCCGGGCGGCACGCCAAGGCAACTACCATGACGCCTTGCGGCTCGCGAGAGCCAAGCTGGCGCAGGACCACAGTCATTATGAAACCCTCGTGCTGAAGGCCAAACTCCACCAACAAATGAATCATAAATGGCGCGCGAAATGGACCCTGAAAAAGGCCCTGCGCGAACCGGACCTGACCAAAGACCAGTGGCAACATGTTAATCATTTGCTGGCCAACCTGGAGGACCGGACGCACGCCTGCTGGAAAATCTGAGCGAGTGGCCGACTCGTAAAAATCGCTCGCAGCAGCGCACCTTATCGCCAGACAACCGCTCTTGCGCGGACGCCGGCCAGCTACTAATGTCCCTTTGGTTGCGCCCGTAGCTCAGTTGGATAGAGCATCTGCCTTCTAAGCAGAGGGTCCCGCGTTCGAATCGCGGCGGGCGTACCAGTTTGTGACAAGTGACAGGTGACGGGTGACACGAGCAGCGCATGGTTTTCCTGTCACATGACACCTGTCGCCCGTCACATCGGATATGCTGAAGCTGGAACATCTTGCGGAACTTCTTGAGAAAAATCGCGCCGCTGCGTCCGCGCGTGTGAAGGAATTCTCCATCGGCGGCAAACCGTTCGCCTTCAATTCGCAGCCCGCCATCATGGGCGTCATCAACCTTTCCCCCGATTCGTGGTATCGCGAAAGCGTCTGCCTGACGGCGGAGGCCGCCGTCCAGCGCGGCAAGGTTTTGACCGCGCAAGGCGCGGACATTGTGGACGTGGGCGCGGAATCCACGCTGGCGCACGCCGTGCGCGTGGATGACGCGGCACAAAACAGCAAACTGATTCCCGTCATCAAAGGGTTGCGACAGGCGGGTGTTTTAGTCTCGGTTGAAACGTATTCCCCCGCCATCACGCGCGCGTGCCTTGAAGCAGGTGCGAACGTTTTGAATCTTACCGGCTCGGACAGGACTGATGAGTTGTATCGCGTGGCCGCCGAGCATGACGCAGCGGTGATCATCTGTTACGTGCAGGGCAAAAACGTCCGCGAAGTCGGTGATTTCGATTTAAGCGCCGATCCGATTGAAATGATGCGCGAATATTTTCCCCGGCAGGTTGAACTTGCGCAGCGCCACGGTGTGGAAAAAATCATCCTCGATCCGGGCCTCGGCTTCTATTATCGCAACCTGCAGGACAGCGCGGTGCGCGTGCGGCATCAGATGAACATCTTCCTGAACACGTTCCGGTTGCGGACGCTGGGATTTCCAATCTGCCACGCCCTGCCACACGCCTTCGAATATTTCCGCGACGAGGTGCGCTGTGCCGAGCCGTTTTTTGCCGTCTTGGCCGCGCTGGGCAAAACCAATTTGTTCCGCACGCACGAAGTCCCGCGCATCAAGGCTGTGCTGGATACGATGAAAACATTGTAGCGCAGACTGGCAGTCTGCCGTGTCGCGGGCTGGCAGCCCGCTGTCTGTTCTTGGTATGATGAATGCCTGCCGATTGCCAATCGGCGGCACAGTCCCGCACGGCGGGACCAGTCTGCGCTACAACTTGCGGCATAGAAATACGCCCTCCTCCTCCGAACTGGCTACCCATTGCTCGCAGACTTCCAGGCCGAAACGGGCAAGAACCTTGCGGACGCGCTCCGGCGTGTAGCGATACGAAAAGAAAAGCCGGATGGTTTCGCCGGCGTGAAAGGCAAATATCTCGTTGTCCACTTCAATCCGACGTGAACGCGTGAAATGAAAGCCAGCTGCGATGCGTTTCAATTCGACCCCCTCCATCGTAGGAGACGACGTGAGGAGTCTCTGATTTTTCCTCGCAGAAATTGACCGGAAAGTTTGAGCCTCCTTCCGCCTTCGCCCGGCTACGGCGAGACAAGCACGTCGGCTCCTACAAGTTTCAATTTTGAAATGCAGTTTGCCGTCGTTGCGTTCCACGCCGAGATCGAGCAGGAAGGTTATCAGCCAGTCGCGCGTGAGCGGATTGTCGTATTGCGGCAGGATTTTTTCCATGCCGGCGGCGTAATTGTCCCCGGGTGTCAGGTTCGCGCTGAACAGCAGAAAATCCTTCGGTCGAACCAGTGACGCGAGTCTTGGCAGGATGATTTGCGGCTCGAAATTGGGAATCATGCCGAAAAAAGTGATGAGACGTGAAACGTGAGACGTGAAACGTGAGGCAAGAGTGGCGGGCAAATCGTCTGCGGTGGCCAAATCGCAAACCAGTGGGAAACAGTTTTTCTCCGGCACGACGGCCAGCGCGGTCCGGCAGGCGGTCAAGACCATCGCGGTGCTGACGTCGCATGGCGTGTAAAAGATTTCCCGGCCGCGAGCTTTCAACAACTTCAGCAGGCGCGTGTCTTTTTGTCCGCCGCCGCAGCCGAGGCCGATGACGTGTACGCTCTTCGCCTTGATTTGCGCGGCCGCAGCCTTGAAACCTTTTTCGTATATGGCCCGGCAATCCGCGTCATTGCGCGTGGGCGAATACGCTTGGTGCAGTGCGAGCCACTTTTGGGTTTGTTTGACGCTGTCGTAGTGGAACTTGTGGTTCACCTGCCGCGCGCGCAACGATTCGAGCAAATCGCGCCGGACTTTTTCCGGAAACTGGCTGGCATGAACCAGAACTTTGGCGGCGGATGTCATGCGATTCTATTTTTGAGGAAAAATCCGGTAGAGCAGCAGATAAACCACCACGCCGGTCACGGAGACATACATCCACAATGGCCACGTCCAGCGGGCGATTTTTTTGTGCAGGTCAAAGCGTTGCCGCCATGCGCGGTACAGCGTCACCAAAATCAGCGGCACAATGACGATGGCCAGCACGGTGTGCGTGAGCAGAATCACCAGGTAAACCGGGCGGAACCAGGCGGGATTCCGGAAGTGGGTGACGGTCTGAACGCTGAGGTGATAGGTGAGGTAGCAGCCCAGAAAAACGATGGAGGTGCAAAACGCCGCCAACATGCAGTTGCGGTGTGCGGTCTGGTTTTTGCGCCGGATGAAAATATAACCGGCGGTCAGAAAAATCGCGCTGAGGCCGTTGAGCGAAGCGTTGACGGCGGGCAAATCGTGGACGGTCATTTCTCGCGTTCGAGTTGGCGCACGGTGGTGATGAGGCGCGGCTGAACATTCGTCCAATTCACGCCGTCGCCCTCGGTTTCAAAAATTCCGCGCAGCCGCGCGTGCTTGTCCACAATAACAAAAATCGTGCTATGAATGAACAGGTCGGCGGCGTTCTTGCGCTCTTCCGGTTTCACCGGGACGGCGCTTAATTTCAGGCTGTCACCCGCCAGACCGGCGATTTCAGCCTTGGAGCCGGTCAAAAACATCCAGCGGTTGAAATCCGCGCCAAAACGTTCGCCGTATTTTTTCATCACCGGCGGCGTGTCAAAATCAGGGTCGGTCGTCAGTGTCACGAGTCTGGCCTGGCTCGTTTGCGGCAGGGCATCCTGGAGCGACTTCATTTGCGCCGTCATGAGGGGGCACGATCCGGCGCAGCGCGTAAAAATGATGTCGGCGATCCAGACGCGGTTGCTCAAATCGGCGAGCGTCGTTGCCCGGCCGTCCTGATTCATGAGCGTGAAGTCGGCAACCGGGTTGAGCACGGGCAACGCGCGTTGATGAGCTCGATTCAATTCCATGAGCGAAAGCGCATACGCCATGCAAAGCACGACGAGGAGCAGCACGATGCCGACCCAAAGTGTTCGGGGCAGTTGTTGAGGAGTGTCAGCCATGCCGGTTGATGAAATGATACGCTCAAAAAAATGCCGCCGCAAGCCAAGGGCGCGGGCACAGCATCCACATCGAAATGCCTTGGGACATTTTGGGATGGACGACCGGGGCAAATGTGATTTGTGTCTTTACGCCCGCCCGCACCTTACATCCTCTCCCCCAGGAGAGGAAATAGCTGCTGCCCGATTCTGTTTTGCGGATGAGCGTCCGGCAAATCCCGTCGTGCGCATTTTCAAGGGGACAGCGAACGATTCTCCTTCTCCTTGGGGAGCCGGACAGCGCAATTGGGCAGCACGGTGGCGACCATCGGTTTCCCGACATCGGTTTGCAGGGGTTATTGAATACGGAAACCAGGAATGCAGGAGAGAAGCCGGTTCTTGGCTTCATGGATTCCTTATTAAATCCAAAGCAGGTTATTCAAAGCTCGTGGCCGCGCCGCTCTTGGACTTCAGCCATTTATCGAAATCCGCCGGGCTTTCGACGGTGAGAAAACCGCCGGACATGGCGGAATGGCCGTTGCCGCAAAGCTGGGCGCAGTTGATCTGGTAACGGCCAATCCTGGTGGGCGTGAACCAGACCGGCACGCGCAGGCCCGGTATCGCGTCCTGACAAACCCGCATGGCGATGATTTTCAGCGAGTGAACCACGTCCTTCGAACTGAGGTAAATGATGACCGGTTTGTTGACGGGCACGTGAATTTCGTTGAGCAGTTGTATGTCGTCCTTGCCGCTGGCATCGGCCGGGTCAACGCCGAACACATTGTCCGACGCGACGAACTTCATGTCCTGCCTGCCAAACACGCCGTCAGGGCCGGCATAGCGGACGTTCCAAGCAAACTGCTGCGCGACCACCTGGATGACGGTGGATTCGCCGGGCGATGGCAATTGGCTCACGTTGCGCGCCCAGATCGGCACGGCCACGAAAATCAACAGTACCGCCTCGACGAGGGCGACGCCGACTTCCAGGTAATTCGAGGTGTGACCGCGGACACCGTGATAATCGGCCTTGGGATGGCGCGAGCTGCGAAACCGGCGGATGGCGTACAGAAAATAAATGGTCCAGCCAATGAACAACGCCAGCATCAGCCAGTGGACGTAAATGATCAGGTCATCCACGCCGCGTCCGTTCGAGGACGCGAGCTGCGGCAGGCCGAGAATCTTTTCACCGAACCATTCTTTCATGTTTTGGGCGGATTTTCAGGTGGCGTTTCGCTGGTCGCTTTTTCTTCCTTGCGGATGACATGGACGAAGAAAACCAGCACCCCGCTCAACACCGTCAGCACGACGCCGAGCAGCGTGAATATGCCCCAGTTCATGGCCACCGCCAGCGGCGAATCGGTTCTGCCGGTACACGCCGCGCAGGCCAAGAGCGATGTTGGGGAGAATGACAGCGCGAACAGCAAAAGTGCCATCAGTTTTGCAGTTGGTGACAGGGTCTGACCTTGGAACCAAGAATGACGTCCGCCCTCACCCCAGCCCTCTCCCCCAGGAGAGGGAGAATTATTCGCCGCGTTTTGAACCATGCATTGTGCCGTGTTATCGTGCGTCTCACGGCCAATGACACGAGGTCGGTGACTGCGATGAGGATTGAGAAATTGTCCAACCCCGTGACGATGCTCTCCCTCTCCCCGGGGGAGAGGGCCGGGGTGAGGGCGAGCGTAAACACTCATCCAACTAAAAATATCCACAAAACAGATTCCCGTTTTAAGCGCGCCTAGTTTCATAAATATCCCACATCCTTCGTTTTCTTCAGGAAATAACACTCATAGACAATCAATCCGATGCCCGCGCCGAACGAGAGCAGGGCAGAAACCAGGTTCCCAGTACCACCGGTGGAAAAAAAGTTTTTTGCCAGCCAGATGCCGAATCCGAACGAGAGCAGAATCGCGGCGGTGATGAAAACCAGATGGAAGGCTTTGAGCGACATAATCAATGCGTTACGGTCGTCGGTGGAAAATCGTGCATCGCGTAAAGGGTCAAAAACATCAGGCTGAGGAAGAAGAACGCCGTGAAGCCCATCACGTTGCAGATCATTTTGCGCTCGGAAATCAGGTGCATGAAATAACCGGCCACCAGAAACGCCTTCACCCCGGCAATCAACAGCGCAATGCCAATGTTGATTTCACGGCTGCCAAACGGAATGAACGACGCCCAGACGGTCAGGCCGGTGCCCGCCAGCAGCGCAAAATAGACAAACAAATACCCGCGCACGGAATGCACCGGCTCAGGGGACCGACCATCATTCATTGTCATACTGTTATTCATTATCAAAGCAAATATAAGACAGGAAACAGGAAAATCCAAATTAAATCTACAAAGTGCCAGAACAGGCCAGAAACCTCGACGCGGTTGGTGAAGCGTTCCGGGTCGGTCTTCCACATCCGGCTGCCCGGGCCCCAAAGGAAGCCGATGACGAGCGCGCCGCCGATGACGTGGAGCGCGTGCAGACCGGTCAGCGTGAAATAGATCGCCGTGTAGGTGTTATGCCACGGGCCGTAGTTTCCCATCTTCTTGATTTCCACGGCGGGGATGGTGATTTCCTCGCGCTGGATGTGCCGGGCTTCGGGCCGGTGCAAATCCATCAGGTCCACCTCCTGGTCCACCTCGTAGCCGTGAAGGGTCACGCTGCCGGTCTTTTTGGCGAGGTCAAAGTCCCTGGATTTTCCAATCAGATGACCGTCGGCGAATTTGCCGTTGGCCAGCGTGATTTCATAGTGCATGAACTTGTCGCGATACTCAAAGGACTTGATTCCAAGGAAACACAGCGCGCACACCAGCGTGATGGCGTGAAACAGTTTGAAGCGGCTGAACTGGTTGTTCTTCAGGGACACCCAGGCCAGCACGGTGGTGATGCTGGAGGTGATGAGCACGAACGTGTTGGCGGTGCCCAGGGGAATGTTCAGCCAGCCGTGCGGCCATGCGTCGGCGCCGACACGCAGCAGCACGTAGGCGGAAAACAATCCGCCGAACAGCATCACTTCCGACGCGAGAAACAGCCAGATGCCCATCTTGGCGTTGTAAACGCCGGTGTCCGGCCGGGGCTGAACGGTGTAGGGAATGTCCATGAAATATCAGTGCGCGGTTGAAACCTCCGGAGTTGCGACAAAATCCGGCGGCTCGTTTTGCGGGAAAAAATCGGTGGCGTGGCCGGGCACACTGTATTCGTAGGGACCGCGGTAAATCCGCGGGGGCGTGGCAAAATTCCCGTGCGGCGGCGGGGTGGGCGTTTGCCATTCGAGCGTGGTGGATTGCCACGGATTGTCGCTCTTCACCTTCTCGCCGTGCCGGATGCTCCAGAACAGATTGATGATGAACGGAATTTGCGCCAGCCCCAGCGCCATCGCAGCCCAGAGAATCCACGTATGCAGCGCCATGATAGAGTTGGGCAGTGTGTCAATCGCCCCGGGCACACGCGCGGCGGAATAGTTCGCGCCGCCGTCGGCCATGCGCCGCAGCATCCCCTTCATGCCCTGCGCGAACATCGGCAGGAAAACGATGTTCATGAAAACGAACGAACACCAGAAATGCACCCGGCCCCAGAATTCGTTCATCTTCCGCCCGGTCATTTTCGGGAACCAATAATATATCCCCGCGAACAACGCAAAAATCGTTCCCGGCGCGACGACGTAGTGGAAGTGCGCGATGACGTAATACGTGTCGTGCAGATGAATGTCGCTTGGCGCCAGTCCCAGCGGCAGGCCGGTCAGGCCGCCCATGCCGAACATCGGCAGAAAACCCAGCGCGAACAGCATCGGCGTGTTGAACCGGATCGAACCGCCCCACAATGAAATCAACAGGCACGTCAGAATGATCACCGACGGAATCGAAATAATCATCGTGGTCGCCTGAAAGAACGTGGCAATTTTCTGGCCCATGCCGGTGAGATACATGTGGTGCGCCCAGACGAGGAACGACAGGAACCCGACCACCAGCGCCGAATAGACCAGCGATTTGTAGCCCCAGATGGGTTTGCGCGTGTTGTTGGCGATGATTTCGCAGACGATGCCCATCGCCGGCAGAATCAGCACATACACTTCCGGGTGGCCGAGGAACCAGAACAAATGCTGCCAGAGCAGCGGGCTGCCGCCGCCGCTGGCGTTGGCCAGTTGCCCGCCAATCGCCAGTCCCGTCGGCAGGAAAAAACTCGTGTGCGCCACCTTGTCCATCAATTGCATGATGGCCGCGGCTTCCAGCGGTGGAAACGCCAGCAGCAGCAGGAACCCCGTCACGAACTGCGCCCAGACAAAAAACGGCAGCCGCATCCACGTCATGCCCGGCGCGCGCAATTGAATTATGGTGGCGATGAAATTCACCGCGCTGAGCAGCGACGACGTGATGATCAGCGCCATGCCGATGATCCAGAAGATCTGTCCGTCCGTGGGAATGGACGTCGCCAGCGGCGAATAGGAGGTCCAGCCCGCCTGCGCCGCGCCGCCGGGAATGAAAAAGCTGACCAGCATCACGATGCCGCCGAGCACGTAGCACTGGTAGCTCGCCATGTTCACGCGGGGAAAAGCCATGTCCGGCGCGCCAATCATCAGCGGCACGACGTAATTGCCGAAAGCCGCGAACGCCAGCGGCACGACTCCCAAAAACACCATGATCGTCCCGTGCATCGCGCCGAAGGAATTGTAAAGGTCGGCGGACAGCGCGCCCCTGGCGGCGACCTGGCCGAGGGTTTTTTCCAGCAGCCAGCCGACGACCGGGACCGGCTCGCCCGGATGCGCCATCTGCCAGCGCATCAGCAGCATCAGGAAAAATCCGAACAGCATGAAGGAAAGCGCCCCCAGACCGTATTGGATGCCGATGACCTTGTGGTCGGTCGAAAAAATGTAGGTGCGCCAGAAGCCGGGGTCGTGATGACTGTGCTCGTGAGCACGATCATCATCACGATGCGGCGGGAATTTGTTCAAATATGTACTCACCTCTGGAAAATGATCCCGCAACGCGGGAACGAAGCCCTAACCCCGAAAGCTTTCGGGGAAGAATGACGATATCCAAATACCGAATGATGTCGTATCTGCACTGGCCGGTTTCGGAATTGAGTCATTGGGAATTCTTTCATCATTCGGATTTTGGCATTCGTCATTTTTTATTTCACCTTGTCCAAAACCATCACCGCCAGCAGCAGCGGCAGATAAATGATGGACGCCAGAAACAATTGCCGCGCGTGCACCAGGGTCAATTCCGCCCGCGCAAAGCGGAGTTGCCGCAAAAACTGGAATGCGAACCACAAATAACCCGCGCCCAAAACCAGCGCGCCGGCGAGATAAAATACTCCGGCGATTTTGAAAACGAACGGGCACAGGCTCACGAACAGCAACGCCAGCGCGTGGCTTACGGCCTGTTCTCCCGTGCGGCAGCCATCCGGGTCAACCACCGGCAGCATTTTGAAACCGGCCTTCGCGTATTCGTCGCGGTAAATCCACGCGATGGACATGAAGTGCGGCATTTGCCACAGCGCCAGGATGGCAAACAGCGCCCAGCCTTCGCCGGTCAGTTCGCCGCGCGCGGCCGTCCAACCCATCAACGGCGGCAACGCCCCCGGCACCGCGCCGACGGCCGTGTTCAGCCAGGTCAAGCGCTTCAGCGGGGTGTAAATGAACAGGTAACTGATGAGCGTGACCGCGCCGATGACGCTTGTGAGCAGGTTCACCGCCAGCGCGAGGTAAACCAAACCCGCCGTCGCGCACACGCCGCCAAAAATCATCACCGTCGCCGGTTCCAGATGACCGGCCGGCAGCGGACGATTTTGGGTGCGGCGCATTTTGGCGTCGTATTCGCGTTCGAGCAATTGATTCAGAGCCGCCGCGCCCGCCGCGACCAGTGCCGTCCCCGCCAGCGTGTGAAACATCAGCGCGAAATCCAGCGGGCCGCGTTCACCCATGTAAAATCCGACGAACGTGGTCAGCAGCACGAGCGTGGTCAGCCGCGCCTTGACCAGGTCGGCCAGAATCGCCCCGGCTGAACGTGCCGGAGTTGCGCTTAAAATTTCCGCCGAAGCTCTCATCTTATTTATTTCCGGTCATGGCCGGTTGCGCGCCAATGGCCGCAGGATTCGGCAAGCGCCGGTCTTCCGTTCGACGGTCACATACCGCCGCTACCGATTCCCGAAAGGCAATCGCGCACCACAGTGCGCCCACCGCCAGCGCCAACGCCCCGACCAGCACGTGCGCCGTCGCCACGTCGGCAGCCTTGTTTGTCCAAATCGTCGCCGCGCCCAGCCCGACCTGAATAACAATCAGCGCCAGCCAGAACAGTGAAAGGCGTTGATATATCGGAGCGCCGGGCACCGTCTCGGCGGGTTCCGAGTTGTTGCCCATTCGAGCCGGGGCGGTGCCCGGCGCTCCAATCCCTCGCGCTTGCCAGGCACACATTGCCGTCAAAATCAAAATCGCCAGCGCGACGATGCGATGCGCCATTTGCAATTCGATCTGGAACGCGGTGATGGGATTCTCGGCGTTGATGGAAACGCGCTGTGCGTTGTAGCGCGCAACGGCTTCGGCGCTCGTGTCCGGCCACAGCTTGCCGTGGGCGAGCGGGAAATCGGAAATCGCCAGTCCGGCGTGCTGATGCCGCATGGCGGCGGCAATGATCAGTTGGATGAAAATTAAAATGGTGGTGAACAGGACGAGTCCGCGCAGCGGAGCGCCGGCCTCCGGCACGGCCTGTTTGTCCGCCGAATTTTCTTCACGCCGTGCCGGAGGCCGGCGCTCCAATTTCATCCACCACCGGCTGGTGAACAGCGCAATCGCGCAGGTCAGAACGAAAAACAGTTGCGCGATGGTCGCGTGATAAATGCCCAGCGAATCCATGTGCATCGTCACGCGCAGGCCGCCGAGCACGCCCTGCGCCACAACGAGGAGAAACGCGGCCACGCCGAGCCAGTGCATCCACGGGCGCGAATCCTTGAGCCAGAGCCAGATGGCAAGAATCGTCGTCATCAGGCCGACGAGCGAGGCGAGCAGCCGGTGGGAATGCTCGTAAAAAATCCCGCCCAGCCATTTATTGATCGGGAACAGAAACATGTTGTAGCCGTAGGTCGTCGGCCAGTCGGGCACCGACATGCCGGCCTCGTGGCTGGTCACCAGGCCGCCGATGCCAATCAACGCCAGCGTCGCCAGCGCCGTCAGCACGGCAAACCAGTACAACCAGGGATTCGATTTGGATACAGTGTTTGCCTTCATAGCTATTTGATCTCCTGAGACACGTTGTGCCGGAACCGCGCCCGGATTGCAAAATTATTTACGTTCCTTTCGATGCTCTTCCTGCGTAGCGGCGTCTCGGCAGAGNNCCGCTACGGGGTTTTGAAAAAGGTTCATTTGACGGCGAAGGTAAAATTCGCGGTTACATCGCCGTCCTTCACTTCCACGTCCTGCGTTTGAGTGCCCAGTTTGCGGTGCGCGGCTTCCACGGTGTATTTGCCGGGCGGCACGTTTTTGATGACGAATTTGCCGTCCGGACCGCTGACGCAGAAGTAAGGGCTGTCAAACACGCTCACCCACGCAAACATCCACGGATGCACATCGCACTTGAAACGAAGAAACATTTCCGGCTGCGTGTAGGTGTAGGTCAAATCCGCGGCCCCGGGACCCTGCCCCTGATTGGACTCAGGGTTGCCCGGCACGGTTGGCGTCGCGTGGACATTGTGCAGGCAGGGATCGGAATTTTTGACGATGAGCTTCTGGCCCGTCTGGATCGCCAGGATCTGCGGCGTGTAGAGGCAGCCTTTCTGGTCGAGCACGGCGGGCGGCTGGCTGGCGCCGGTGGATTTGCCGGTGACGCCCTTCAGGGAAACGGCCACGTCGGCCAGTTCGTGGTTCGGACCGACCACGTAAAAATGCGTCGTGGGTGTGGTGGT
The DNA here is from genome assembly GCA_003134375.1 of Limisphaerales bacterium. GTDB lineage: Bacteria > Verrucomicrobiota > Verrucomicrobiia > Limisphaerales > UBA11358 > UBA11358. The sequence continues at coordinate 19,122 of PLAY01000153.1, forward strand.
GTGCATTTTGGCGCAATCCGGGTTTTCCATGAGCGGCGTGATTTCCTTTTCCGGCGGCGGCGTGCCTTTGAGCGTGATGACGCCAACGATGTCCGCCCCGCAGGCGATTTGCCCGGCGCTGAAAAGTCCAACGGCCAGAAGCGCAACCGCCCTTTTTACTCCATGATTTAATTTCATAATAAAAACTTACATAAAGAATTATAATGCCTGCGAACAGGCATGGCAAGTCGTTTGCAAGACTTTTTCAGGATTTACTGCGCAGCGTCCGAAAAATTGCAATGCCAAGGAAAAGTCCGGCCTGGCCGAGCAGGCAACCCAGCCAGTCCCAATGGAGTGCGAAAAAAGTCATCACGGAAATCACCACCGACAAACCAGTCCACACCAGACTGGATTCATTCTCGAATTCGGCCGCGCGATGAAAGAAAATCGCGCATGCCACTATCATCAAGATCGTTAAGTATGGCATCGCCCGGCGTTTGATTGGGGTGTTTTCAGCTCTGCAAGCTTTTCAAAACGCGCGCCATCGCCAGCGCGGTCTGCGCCGCTTCGGTGCCGCGATTGTGCTTCGGGTCGAGGCAGCGGGCGCTGGCTTGCGCTTCATTTTCCAAAAGCAGCACTTCGTGAATGACGGGAACTTCGTGCGCGAGCTGGATTTGCATCAACGCGTGGTTCACGGCTTCGCCGATGTGCGCGGCGTGAACCGTCTGGCCGCGCAAAATCACGCCGAGACAGATGATGGCGGACAAACCAGGCGAAGTCCGCGCCAGCCGTTTGGCCACGACGGGAATTTCATACGCGCCCGGCACGCGAATGATTTGGATGCTTGAAACATCGGCGCGCCACAACTCCGCCTTGGCCGCCCGCAACATCGCATCCACGTAACGCGCATTGTAGCGGGACGCGACAATGGCGAACGAGCCGCCGTGCGACTGATTTTTTTTTGGCTGTATCTTGCGAAGCATCGCGGAGGATTTAACCACGAATGCATGCGGATGAACACGAATAATTTGTAACCGTCACCCGCCCGGTACAGATGGGTGATGCCGCCTGTCAAAACCGAAGTCCATCAGCTAAAAGCCCAGGTTTTCCCCCTTGGGTTTCAAGCTCAGGAGATAGGCGGCCAGGTCGTCCAATTCGGAATCCGTGATGATGGGACCCCATTGGGGCATGAAGTGCGGGGGCTCCGGGCCGGCGGGGTTCATCCGGGGAATGTCGCGTTCGCCTCTTTTGATGAAATTGATCAATTCATCCTTGGTGTAGCCGTCGGCCACGTAAATGAGGCTGGGAATTTGTTCCGCGGTTTTGGCGTTTGGATTGGGCACACCGCCCTTGGCATCCGGACCGTGACATTGGGCGCAGCCGAATTTTTGGTAAACGGCATGGCCGCGTTCACCCGGGGTCATCCTGGCCAGATCCGCTGCCGAGGGAGCATTGCCGTTGATGGCCGCCCGTGCAGTCTTCGCCTCGTCGGTGGAAACGGCGCCATATTTGTTCCCCCACGACTCACGAATGTAGGTCAGCACGGCGGCAAGATCGGCGTCGGACATTCCCGCACCCATGGGCGCCATGGAAAGATTCCAATCCTTGCCGGCGACCTGAACCGGACCGTTCAGCCCGGCCAGCGGAATGCGCGCGAGTGACGCGACGTCTTTGGCGACCCATTCGGAGCCGGCCAACGGCGGCGCCTGGCCAAGTTTGCCAAGGCCGTCGCTGCCGTGACAGACACCGCAGGCGGCTTCATAAGCCGGCCGGCCACGCGCCTGCGCTGCGGCGGCACCGGATTTGGGCTGATACAAGGCCAATTGGTCGGCGGACGTGTATGGCGCGTAAACCTGCTTGTCGAACCAGCCGCTGTGATGATCGAAATACACCGCGCCGAAAAACAACAGCAGGAGGGTCAGCACGATGATCCAAATGGGCATGGTCGAACGCGCTGCCGTCGGCCCGGCATCGGACGGTTGGGAAAGGTTGGATTTCAATTCGTCACTCATCGGAACGTCACCCACGGCATTATAGTGGGTTCCCGTTTCGAGACGAATTATTTGTTGTCGTACTTGTCGTGAACTTCCTTGATCTTGGCCACGGCAGCCGCCTTGTCGTCGGCACTCAACTTGGCGAGTTTGTCATCGAGCATTGCCTTTTTGCGGACACTGGAGTCGTAGGTGAGGAACTCGTAGATTTTCTTGCCATCGGCGCTGTCAATGCCAGAACCGGGCTTGTGCATCATCCGCTTGACGTAGCGCGACCACTCGTCGGGCAGCGCGTAGTCACAATTGACGGGGCGGCTCAATTTATGGCATTGCGCGCATTTCTGGCTGAAGGTTCCGTAGTTGTCCTGAATGCCCTGCGGATATTTGGAGACATCAATTGTGGCCGGCCCTTGCTCATATTTGTCGATGCGCGCCTTGGTTTCCGCGTCGAGTTGATCTTCGGCGCGCGCCATGCCTGCCCCCAACAGAGCCAGCGCGGTCAGGCCCAGAAGGAACACACCCAATTTATTGTTCATTCGCATAAGTGGCATTTTACTTCGTTTAGAATCCATAGGAAAGCTGGATTACCAACTCATTGGACGGCAGTGCCGCAGGACCGCGGCTGTGCAGCCATTCATAGTCACCTTCGAACAGCAATGTGTTCGTGAGGTAATAAACAAAACCGGCCGTGACACGGTCAGTTTTTGTTCCCTGACCGTCGTTCATCGCATCGTAGCGGCTGACCAGTTCAATATCGTTCACGACGGGCAGATCCCAATTCAGCCCCGCCAGTTTGTAACCCGCCTGAACCCACCCGCCATCCGGATGAATGGTGCCAGCATCATCGGTTTGCGCCCAAGTATTGATATACTCGCCTTTCACTTCAAAGTAAGGACTGATATGGATGGCGGCATCAAGGACCGCCGCCGACCACAACCGGTTCCCCAAATCGCTCCATTCACCCGACTGGCCCGAAACGCCAAGCTCGATATCATAATGAGCTTTCCATGGATAAAACCAGCCGATGCGGCCACCCGCGCTGGGATTGGCATGCCAGTTCGGCGTGTCACCCACGTTGCCGCCGAGGTCGAGTTCGCCGGCGTTGGCGGTGCCGTTGGTGGAACTGGACGACGGTCCGTTGGCGCCATAAACGGAGTAAGTGATCATCTGCCCGGATTGTCCCACCGGCACGGCTCCCCGCAACTGGATGCCCACGCCGCTGCCCGGCAGAAGATCGCGCACCAGCGGATCGTCCGGTATCTTGTTGAGCCATCCGGCCGACCGCTCGGAATAGGTGCCCAGCGGCAGCAACATATCACCGGCCACCAGGGTCACGTAATCGTTGTAGAGATAATCCAATTGGGCAAAACTCAGGTCCACCGCCGTTGAACTGCCGGCGGCCCGGTTGCCATTCTGGTCCGTGTTGTTCTGCAACGTGACATCGAACCCGGCTTCGAACAGCACGTTGTCGTTCGCCCGGAACAAGAAGATCGGCGCGAAGTCAGCCAGCGCAAAGGTGCTGTGCGACCCTTGGGCCTTTCCAAATTGCACCTCGGCGTCGCCCGCCATCGTGAAGTTGTGCAACGCGCTCATGACGCCGCTGGGGATCGGATGAATTGGCTGAATCCTGGCCGCCGCGTCAGCTTTCTGCGCCGCGTTGGTGGCCAGTGTTTGCGTTTCGCCCAGCCGCTGCTCCAACTGTTGGATGGTCTGCTGGTCCTGTTGGTGCGTTTGCTGGTCTTGTTCGTGCAATTTTTCCAACTGGCCAAGCCGCTGGTCCTGGTTGGTGACCATGCTTCTCAACGCATTGAAATCTTCATCGCTGATCACCGCCGCTGCGCGCGGAGTCAGGGCCACGCCCAGCACGCAACCCGCCGCTGCCGCTCCTAAAATTAAGGAAGATATTTTCATGATAAATCCTTGGGGGGGGATTGATTCAGTTTCCGCTGTCTTCCTGGAGATACTTCAAGATCTCCTTTGCCTGCGCCGCGGGGAGATTGGCCCGCACCCGCATGTGCAGCATGATGGTCTTCCATTGGGCCGCCGTAAATTCGGTGGCGTAGCGTTCCGGGTGGCAGCGCGCGCAATTGATGGCGTACAACTCGGCGCCGGTGAGTTTCTTTGGTGGTGTCTTTTGGTCCGTTTTCTTTTCCGGTTCGGCGTGCGCCAGAACCGCGCTGAGGCATACGGCAACCAGCGCCAATGCGCCGGCCAGAACAACCTGTTGTTTGTATGGGAGTGTTGAGCGCATAAAAGTTCTACTTTCTTTTGTTACTTGCCATAATGTTCAACCTGTCGCAGTTATTTCAATCCACATTATTTGTTTTTGTTATAACAATGGAACGCCGGTCGCGGCAACGTCAAAGTGAAAAATAAAACTGAAGTTCGCGTGTCTCCGATCAAGTCGCGGAGCGTGGCAGCCAGCGCCGGAGGAGCGGCGGCAGAAACGCACCTCCGCGTAAATCGCAAATCAAAAATCGTGAATTACAAAAGATGCCCCATCTTCTCCCGTTTCGCCTTCAGATACCGTTCATTGTGTGGATTGGGTTTCACGCGAATCGGCACCTGCTCGACAATTTTCAAGCCGTAACCCTCCAGCCCGACGATTTTTTTGGGGTTGTTCGTCAGCAGCCGGATGTTTTTCAGCCCCAGGTCCACGAGGATTTGCGCGCCGATTCCATATTCGCGCAGGTCCATTTCGAAGCCGAGCTTTTCATTCGCCTCAACGGTGTCGTAGCCCTGCTCCTGCAGTTTGTAGGCCTTGATTTTCGGCGCGAGGCCGATGCCGCGGCCTTCCTGCCGCATATAAACAATCACGCCGCGTCCGGCCGCGGCCACCTGCCGCATGGCTTGGTGCAGTTGCGAACCGCAATCGCAGCGGCGCGAGCCGAACACATCGCCGGTCAGGCATTCGCTGTGGACGCGCACGAGAACTTTCCCCCGTCCGGCCACGTTGCCATGCACCAGCGCGAGGTGATGCTGGTCGTCCAGTTTCGAGCGATACAAATACAAATCGAAATCGCCGTAGTCGGTCGGCAGTTTCACGGTCTCGACGCGTTCGACCAGTTTCTCCCGCGTGCGCCGGTATTCAATCAGGTCGGCGATGGTGCAGATTTTCAGGCGATGTTTTTTGGCGAATCTCAGCAACTGTGGCAGGCGCGCCATCGTGCCGTCGTCGTTCATGATTTCGCAAAGGATGCCGACGGGCCGGCAGGCCGCGAGTGTGGCCAAGTCCACCGCCGCCTCGGTGTGGCCGGCGCGCTGGAGCACGCCGCCCGGACGCGCGCGGAGCGGAAACACGTGGCCCGGCTGCACGAGGTCTTCCGGCGCCGATTTGGGTTCGGCCAGGATTTTGATGGTGCGCGCCCGGTCCGCCGCGCTGATGCCGGTGGTGATGCCGCGCGCGGCGTCCACGCTCACGTGGAAATCCGTGCGGAAGCTCTCGCGGTTCTGCTGCACCATGCGGTCAATGCCCAACTGCTGGAGCCGTTCGGCGGCCGCCGGCACGCAAATGAGGCCGCGCCCGAATCTCGCCATAAAATTGACCGCCGCGGGCGTCACGAATTGCCCGATCATGATCAAATCACCCTCATTCTCGCGGTCGGCATCATCCACGACGATGACCATTTTGCCTTTGCGGACGTCGGCGACGACGGATTCAATGCTGTCGAAAGTTTTTTTCATCGGCGAAAGCAGCATAGCCGTCCGCCATCCAAACGCCAGACGCAAAACAAACCGGCTTGGTCCGGAGGTGTTGCTGTGCCGCCCATCTTTTCTTCCTGGGAGCGCCGGCGTCCCGCCGGCTTGTTGTCTGGCGACGGCCCACTCGCCGGCGGGACGCCAGCGCTCCCAGAAGCCGCGCTCCGTTTCAGAGTCCGTTCTTTTCGGCAACACGCCTCCAAATTGCGTTCGGTCCTGGCACGCTGATTTTTGTGCACGCTGATTTTTGCTGACACGACACCAAAAGCCGGCTTACGATTTGCCGGGGTGCGTTGGAAACGTTTCCAATCAGTGGCGGCGGTAGGATTTAGCAACCGAACGACCGGAAAATTTCAATGTCATCGGACAAACTGGGCAGCAAGGGGGGTGGTGGACTTTTGGGTGGAAACCCCCTGAGTCTGCTTCAGGAATGTTTCGCCTGCGGCGTCATCGTGGTGGGCGCGCATAAACGCATCGTCGCCTGCACCGCCGAAGCGGCCGCGCATCTGCACCGGGACGCGGCGAAGTTGCTGAACGCGCCGTTGAGTTCGTTGCCCGCGCCGCTGATCAAACTGATTCAGGAAACCGCCCGGAGCGGCAAGCCGATTTTAAACCGCGAAATTCCCCTGGGCCAGGCCACGGCCTTGCGCGCGAGCATTTTGCCCGTGAAAACGGGCGAGCCGGTGGAAATTGTCGTCGTTTTGAACAGCCTGACTTCCACGCCGGTTTTTGAGCAGAACCTCCGGCGGCTCGACCGGCTGGCCAGCCTCGGCACGCTTTCGGCGAGCATGGCGCATGAAATCAAAAACGGCATGGTGGCCATCAAAACGTTTGTTGACCTGCTGGCGCAGAAAGGCCAGGACACGGAACTCACTGGGGTCGTCGGGCGTGAACTGGAGCGCATCAACGCGATTGTGACGCAGATGCTGCGGTTTGCCGCGCCGAACCGCGCGGCGTTCACGACCGTCCGCGTCCACGACGTGCTCGATCATTCGCTGCGCCTGATGCAGCATCAGGTCAATGGAAAATTGATTACACTGCAGCGTCATTACCAGGCCGAGCCGGACACCGTGCGCGGCGACGACACGCAATTGCAGCAGGTGTTCATGAATCTTCTGCTCAACGCGCTGGAAGCGATGGGCACGAACGGGGTGTTGACTGTCAAAACGGAAACGGTGCAGGACGAACGCAGTGCGCGGCAATTGCGGATCAACATTCAAGATAACGGTGTGGGCATCGCGCCGGAATATCTGGGGCGTTTGTTCGAGCCGTTTTTCACGACCAAAAAAAATGGTACGGGGCTGGGGCTGGCCATCAGCCAGCGCATCGCGCTGGAACATCACGGCATGATTCACGTGCAAAGCGACCCCGGCAAAGGCTCGCGGTTCAGCCTGTCGCTGCCGGCATTCACCGGGGCTTAAGCCGGCAGTCCATCAAATCGGGGCAAGACCAGTCTGCTGTCGGACTCAAAAAGTCAATTTTTTAGGACTGCCTCTTTCACTTTGTGTCAATAGTGAGGACTGACATGAATGGCCCTTAGATAAGG
>PLAY01000013.1 GCA_003134375.1 Limisphaerales bacterium
TTATCAAGTGCTACAGAAAATATCCCAGCTCGCGCAGCGACGCGTAATCCTTCGACCGCTCCGGCGTCGCGCGGCCGATGATGACGTGGTCGAGCACTTCAATCTTCAAAAGCTGCCCGGCGCGGATCAAATCGCGCGTCACCTTGATGTCGGCCTCGCTCGGCGTCGGGTCGCCGCTCGGATGATTGTGCGCGAGCACCACGGCGGCGGCGCTGGCCGCGATGGCGGCTTTGAAAACCTCGCGGGGATGCACGAGCAGCGTGTCAATCGTCCCATCGGTGACCGGCTCGACCCGGATCAGCCGGCGGCGCGTGTTCAGCAGCAACACCTGGAGGGTTTCCACGTTCTTCACCAGATTTTTTGCGCGCAGCAGGGCGACGACGTTTGCCGGGTTGTCCAGCACGGGCGATTCGTCCTGTAATTCCTCCGCCATGCGTTTGGCCAGCTCAAAGGCCGCCATCAGCGTCACCGCCTTGTCGCGCCCGATGCCCTTGATTTTTCGCAGGTCATCCACGGTCAGCGTCGCCAGGGTCCGCAGCGAGCCGTCGTATTTTTTCAACAACTGCCGTCCGACCTCGACCACATTGGTGCCTTTCAATCCCGTCCGCAGCAGGATGGCAATCAACTCGGACTTGCTCAAAGCGTTTGCGCCCTTTGCCGCGAGCCGTTCGCGCGGACGTTCACTGGCGGGCTGATCTTTGAGGCGCATGGATTCGCTCATGCAAAATGGTTTAACCGCGAACCAAACGAAACACACGAAAAATCACGGCACCTTTTTCTGGACAAACCCTTTTGCCCGGCGCAAGGTCAAAACCTGAAACGGGATGGGCGGCAAAACAAGCCGTCCATTGTTAATTAGAGCGTTTTCAGTCACTTCGTAGCCACGCGAAAAAATCAATTTCCATTTGTTTTCAGGCGTTTTCTTGCGAAATAGCGGCTACAGTTTTGATTAAACAGCTCTAGGCGACATTTGGGCGTGACGACTTGATTGCAGGCCTGTCTGAAGAGTTGCGTGAAGGTTCAACATTAACCAGAAAAGAACTATGAAACTACAGCGATGCATCTGTTTAACAACCGCACTATTGTTCCTGGCCGTCACCAACTCAACCGTCAACGCCGAGGAGTCAGTCGTCAATCCCACCGGCACATGGAAAGTAACCATATCCAGCACCAACACCCAGGCGCACCCCGCAGCGCAGACCCTGAAACTCACGCTCAACGGCGGCACGCTGACTGGCACGCTCAGCTACAACAGCAGTCCCACTGTCAACGGCAAGGCGCATGTCGCAGAATTGCCCATCACCGAAGCGAAACTCCATGGAAGCGAGCTTTCTTTCAATTTCACCCATCCTCCTGCGGCGGGGAACGGGCCAAACGCCACCTACAGCTACCAGGGCACAATCAGCGGCGATACCATCAAAGGAACATTTACAATGGAGTGGATGGGGCAAACCCGCACGAGAAACTGGGAGGCTAAGCGCCTTAACGAGTAGCTCACGGAGGAATCGCACATGCCGCCTAATTTGAGGTAGGCTGCAAGTCTTGATTTCTCCTGTAGCCCCATTCGTGTTCTTTCCGCCTTCGCTCTCGTCTTCGTGTTTCACTTCGCCGCGGCAAGTCGCTTCGGGATGTGGCACAGGCCTCCGGCCTGTGTTTTGGATTTCACAGGCGAGACGCCTGTGCCACTTTAACCGCAAGCGTAGCATGAAACCGTCGCTCCCAAAAAACGATGATCGCCTGACGCCGTCCCAACGGCAGGCGGTCACCGCGCGCGGCAACGTGCTGGTCATGGCCGGCGCGGGCACGGGCAAAACGCACACGCTAATCGAGCGTTGTCTGCATTGCCTGTGCGAGGAACAGCCGCCCGCTTCGCTCGAGGAAATTCTCGTGGTCACCTTCACCGAGGCCGCCGCCGCCGAAATGCGCCGCCGGCTGCGCGAGCAGCTCGAGGAAAAACTTCGCGCCGCGCCGGACGAACCGCGCTGGACGGAACAAATCGCGCTGTTCGACACCGCGCACATCGGCACGCTCCACAGCTTTTGCCTCAAGCTGGTGCGCGAACATTTCCACGAACTCGGCCTCGACCCGCAACTGGCCGTGCTCGACGAAGGCGAGGCGCGCCTGCTCGCTGACGAAACCCTCGATGAAGAATTGCAGGAGCACTATGCCGGGCAAAACGAACTGGCCGAAGCGATCCAGAAACTGATTCAAATTTACGGCAGCGGACGCGACCAGGCGATTCGCCAGTTGGTTTTGCGCCTGCATCATTACGCGCAAAGCCGGCCCGACGCCGACGGCTGGCTCGCACGGCAAATCGAACATTTTGCAGCCCCTACGCCAGACGAATGGCGCAAATGGCTGCTCGACGGCATTCGAGCCTGGCGCGACGAATGGCTGCCATTTCTGGAAAGTCTGGGAGCGCCGGCCTCCGGTACGGCTCGTTCCAAGCGGGATGAACTTCGTGCCGTGCCGGAGGCCGGCGCTCCAAGCAATAATGAAAAAGCCGGTGAATTGGCGGGCATTCTCCGGCGATTGCCGAAAAAATTTTCCCGCGAAACCGCTGCTGAAATTTTGGGACAAATCATTTCCGCCGATGGCAACTGGCCGGCCAAACGCAAGACCGCGCTTCGCAAACCATTGGAGAAATTCTTTGCCGACACGGCCTTCTTGCATTCGCTCGCGCCGGTGAAGGATGGCCGCGATCCGCTGGCGGAAGATTGGGACTGGGTGCGCGGCCACATGAGCGCGTTGCTGCGGTTGACCCAAAATTTTGCCGGCCGGTTCGCCGCGCGCAAACGCGACGCCTGCGTCCTGGATTTTCACGATCTGGAGCAGTTCGCGTTGATGTTGCTCTGGGATTTTGCCGCAAACCAGCCAACGGCAACTGCCGAGCGCTGGCGTGCGAAAATCCGCTTCGTTTTCGTGGACGAATATCAGGACATCAACGCCGCCCAGGACAAAATCATCCAGGCGCTGAGCCGCGAAGATGGGTGGGGCGAGACTCCCGGCGAGCCGCCGAAAATGGGTAAGTTGGAATCCACTGACGGCTCGCGAGGACGCTCGCTCCACCGGGCAAACCGTTTTCTCGTCGGCGACGTGAAGCAGAGCATCTATCGTTTTCGCCTGGCCGACCCGAAAATTTTTCGCGACTACGCCCAAAGCTGGCGCGGCCAGAACGGCCAGACCATTCATCTCGCCGAAAATTTCCGCAGCCGCGAAGGCCTGCTTAACTTTGTCAATTCCGTCTTTGAGCCGCTCATGCGCCCGGAAATCGGCGGCGTGGGTTATGACGCCGAGGCGCGATTGCAATTCGGCAAGCCCAAAGACCGCGCGGCACTCAGCGCCGCCGGCGATTCGTCGCCGCGGGCGGAACTGCATTTGCTTTTCAAAAAAGGCCGCGACGACGCGGGCGGAGGCGATGAGTCCGGTGATGACGATCTGGCGGATTTGCAGGAGACGGAAAGGGAAGCCCGGCTGCTCGCGCTGCGGTTGAAACAGCTTGAAGCCGAAAAATACAAAATATGGGATGCGGGGGAAAAACTCTTTCGTCCTGCCGGGTGGCGCGACATGGCGGTGTTGCTGCGTTCGCCGTCGGGCAAGGCGGAAATTTACGCGAAGGAATTTGGGCGCGCGGGCGTGCCGCTGGTGGTCGAGCGCGGCGGATTTTACGACAGCACTGAAATCCTGGATCTGCTAACCCTGCTGGAACTGCTGGACAATCCTTTGCAGGACGTGCCGGCCATCGCCGTCCTGCGTTCGCCGCTCGTTGGTTTGTCCCTCGACGAACTGGCGCAAATTCGGCTGGCGGCGAAAGGCGTGCATTTTTGGACGGCGCTCAACCGCTGGCGCGACGTGTCGAGTGCCGGGTGTCAAGTGACAGGTCATGAAACCGTGGCGACAACCTTTTCCAAGGTGGACAATTTTCTAAAGCGGTTCCTGCGCTGGCGGCAACTGGCACGGCAGGCGTCGCTGTCGCAATGCCTGGAAAGCGTGCTGGCCGAAACGCATTATGCCGAGTGGCTGCTCGCGCGCCCGCGCGGGGCGCAGCGGCGCGCCAACGTCGAACGCTTTCTGGGTCTCGTGCAAAAGTTTGACCAGTTTCAGCGGCAGGGATTGTTCCGGTTTTTGAAATTCATCGAGGCGCAACGCGGAGCGGGAGTGGAACCGGACGTCGCAGCCATCGCGGAGGAGAACGCCGTCCGGTTGATGAGCATTCACCAGAGCAAGGGTCTGGAATTTCCCATCGTGGCCGTCGCCGACCTTGCCAAACCGTTCAACACGCAGGACCTGCGCGGGGAAATTATTTTTGACGAAGCGTTCGGCCTTTGTCCGCGTGTCAAGCCGCCGCGCACGGGCCGGCGATATCCGAGCCTGCCGCACTGGCTCGCGCAACAGCATCAGCGCCGCGAGCAATGGGGCGAGGAATTGCGGCTGCTGTACGTCGCCACGACCCGGGCGCAGGACACGCTGATTTTGACCGGCGCCATCACGCAAAAGAAATGGGAAGCGCTTTGGAACCAGCCGGCGGCAATCACGACACAAGCCATCGTCGCCGCGAAAAGTTACGCGGACTGGCTGGGCTTGTGGTTTGCGCATGATCAAGTCCAACGAGTCCAAAGTCCATCCGCCTTCGCAAAGCTGCGGCGCGATGAACAGTCCAAAGTTCAAAGTGCGCTGGCGGGCGAACTGCCGCATTTGCGCTGGCGCATCGCGGCTGACGCGGAGCTTCGCGATGATTCAATTTGTAGCAGCCGAGGTAACGAGGCTCAAACCAAAGTTCAGCCAGAGACTCCTTCCGCCTCCGCCAAGCTTGACGCCGCGACGGCGGAAAGGCTGCGCGCGATGCTGTCGTGGAAATATCCATTCGCCGCCGCGACGCAGCGCCCGGCCAAGTCGTCGGTGACCGCTTTGCGACGCCAGGCGGAGGAGGAACTGGATGACGAAGCGGAACAGGTTTTCCGGCTTCCGTTTTCGGCAAAACGGTTCGCGAAGATCACCGCAGGGCGGGACAGGCTGCTCGCCCCATCAGCCGAAAATCCGAAATTGAGCGCGGCGAAGACGGGCACGGCGCACCACAAATTTCTTCAGCATGTCGCGCTGGAAAATGCGACCGACGTAGTGGCGCTCGAATTGGAAGCCGGACGGTTGGAACGGGAAAAGGTTTTGTCGGCAGACGAACGCGCAGCACTGAATCTGGAAGATATTGCGGCGTTTTGGAGTTCGGAGCCGGGCCGGAAAATCCGCACGCAGGCAACCAACGTTCGGCGCGAACTGGCCTTCACAGCGCGTTTCAGCCCGGCGGAACTGGCGGCCATCACCGGAGCGAAATCAGAGCCGGGATTGGAAGCCGAATTTGTCGTGGTGCAGGGCGTGGCGGATTTGGTCGTGCTGCTGCCGGAGGAAATCTGGCTGGTGGATTTCAAGACGGATGAAATCCGAAAGGATGAACTGCCGGACCGGATCAAAGCCTACACGCCGCAACTGAAATTGTACGCCATCGCACTGGAGAAAATTTATTCGCGACCGGTCACCACGCGCTGGCTGCACTTTTTGGCGGCGAGAACAACGGTTGAACTTTGAATGGGGGCGGCCACATGCCGCCCCTCCCCAATCGCGAATTCACTCCGGCGATTCGAGCGAGAACCCGTCCCCGGCTTTTTCCGGCACGGGTGGCGCGGCGGAAGCGGGTTTTGGGGGCTGCGTTTCCGCCGGCGCATTCCCGTCGCGCAGACGCACAAGCGCAGGGCGCAGAAGCCGGCCCTGAAACGTGTAACCCGAACCAACGGTTTCGGCGACGACCGCGCCGGCCGGCGGCATTTCCTTGCTGCCCGCGACCTGGTGGCGTTCGGCGTCGAATGGCTTGTCGGGTTCGGCGGCAAACGGCATGAGGCCAAGGCGGCGCGCGGTGTCGCGGCAGGCATTCTGGAAAGTCGTGATGGGGGCGGCAAATTTCACGTCGCCGGAGCGCATGGCGGCCGTGTGCAGCGCGAAGACATGGTCGAGGATGTTCACCAGCACCTGCAACCATTCGAGTTCGCCGCGGCGCATCTTCTCAACTTCCAACCGGAGCGTGGCCTTCTCGCTGTCGTTCATTTTTTTCATGAACTCGCTGAACAGCCGGATCTCCTCGGCCATCCGGTCGGCGATTTCCTTCGTGACGGCGACCGTTTTGTCAGAGTTGCCCTGAACAGTTTCCTGAACGCCCGCCCACTGGTTTGTGGCGGAAGAAATTTGCGCGGCGAGCTTTTCCAAATTTTGAATTTTTTCGGCGACCGCGCCAAGCGCATTGACCTCCAGGGCGTTGCCCATCGCACGATAATCGAGAATGAACGGCAGGGTGCCGATCATAGTGCCGAGCGCGGCGGAGGCAAAACAGGCGATGATTTCCCATTTGCCAATTGGGTGCGGCGATTTCCAGACGATAAAATACGCGAGCGCGAGCAGCAGCACGTCGCTGATTAAAAAAATCCACTTGGGAACTTTCCAATTCGCCACGTCATTCATAGGCCTATTTTCGGCGAAAAGCCCGGCGAATGCAAGCAAACGCCTTGTTTTCTCCTCGACTAACCGCCCGGTCGCCACAAATCATTCGGAGCGTGCGCATCTGTGTGATTTTTAACCCGGCGGCCCGCGGCAACAAAGCCCGACACTTTCGACGTCATCTGGATGAAATCGGCGGGCTGTCCGCGTTGAAGGCCACCACTGCGCCCGGTGACGCGCGCCGGCTCGCGGCGGAAGCTGTGGGCGAGGGTTTCGATTTGATTGTCGCCGCCGGCGGCGACGGCACGGTGAACGAGGTGCTCAACGGCCTCGGTGACGCGCCGGATGGTTTTGCGCGCACATGCCTCGGCGTTCTGCCGCTCGGCACGGTGAATGTTTTTGCACGCGAACTAGCCCTGCCCCTTCGCATCGAACAAGCTTGGGAAGTTTTGCAACGCGGCCGGGAAAAGCGCATTGACCTTCCGCGCGTGGAATTTTCGGAGAACGGCATCCGCCGGCAGTGTTATTTTGCCCAGCTGGCCGGCGCGGGTTTTGACGCGCGCGCCATTGAACTAGTGGACTGGTCGCACAAGAAAAAGATCGGTCCCTTGGCGTACGTCATTGCTGGATTGAAAGCCCTGCGCGAGCGGCAACCGAAAATCACCGTGCGCACCGGCGGCCAAAGCGTCACCGGCGAATTTGTGCTGGTGGGCAACGGACGTTTTTACGGCGGGCCGGTCCCCGCCTTTCCGCAGGCCGATTTGCGCGACGGGTTTTTGGACATCTGCATCCTGTCGCGCCTGAATTGGTGGACGCTGATGCGCTGCGTGCCGGGTCTGCTCACGAGCCGGAAGCCGCCGGCGAGCATCGCACAATTCATCCAAGCGGCCAAATTTGACCTGGCGGGCGAACCCCGGACGGCGTTTGAACTGGACGGAGAATGGGTGGGTCATTTGCCCGCGACGTTTTCAGTCGAGCGTGAGCGATTGCGCGTCATTGTGCCGTAAACAGGGATTATCGCCCAACCTTGGCGCTGCCTCGTTCGGAGTTCCGCCTTCAGGCGGTCTGGCGGTGATATTTGTCCGGCCGCGTAAACGCGGAACTCCAAACCGGATCTGCCCGCTTTGCCGGGCGGTTGGATCAAATCACACCCAGATTAATCCCACAGGCGGAACGGGAGGCCATTTTGCTCCATAAACATTCCACATTTCGGACATTTATCTGGACGGTTCCAGACCCGGACACGATGCAAGAGTGAAGCTGGACAGGCTGGCTTGAATTTCAGCCGGGGTCGCGCGCCACGTGGCGGTAGACGGTTTAACACTGCGGCGAACCCGGGCGCGGTTTTGTTGCTACCACCGGCCGCGGGAGATGCCATCGCCTTGAATTCTGTCACGGCGGCGTAGAGTTCCTTGCAGTCGGCGCAGACGATGGTTTGAACGGCGAAATGTTCGCCGGCATCCGCGCCGCCGGAGACCCGGGCGCGGTAACCGCATCTGAAACATTCAAACAAATAAGTGCGGCCCATAAACCGGCGCTGGCTTGCCGGGTCGTAGCTCGAAGCGCGTTTATCATTGCTGTGTGATGCCCGCCTGCACACTTCGTGCTGCGGCGCGGCAGTCTTCGCTCTGCGCTGCGCTTCAAGCGAAGACTGGTCTTTTCTGACACAAACTCGAACTGTCCTTGAAGAAAATCAAGACATTTAGGGTATCCCCACACCCTTCCCCACATGGGGAGGGGTGCTGATTTGAAACCGACCTTTGCCCGCAATGGTTTTATCGCTGTTTGCGATTTTGTTCCACCCCCGACTTCGGTCGGTTTTGCCGCTCACGCGGCTGACGGGCTGCGCGCGGCCAAGAGGCCGTGCTCGCCCAAAACCTCCCTCATCGCTCACGCGAACAACGGGTACACACGCGGACGGGTTTATACCGTTAAAGGACAGGTGTCCTTTTAACCAGTTTAACACAATTTAGGACGGGTTAAACGGGTTGGCGCGGGAGCGTGAACGCGCCCGTGCCAGACGGGTTACAACGGGTACCCTCCGCCACTCCTGGGCGATCCGTGCGCTGGCCCATGACTCGCCTATCAAGGCCATCGCCGATGTGCTGGGCCATCGTTACATCGACACCACGTTCATTTACGCCAAAGCGGATCTTGACTCGCTTCGCCAAGTGGCGTTGCCTTGGCCGGCCAAGGACTAAGAGCTTATCCGTAAA
>PLAY01000031.1 GCA_003134375.1 Limisphaerales bacterium
GTTTTGCTCGCCCCGCGACAGACATTTAGGGTATCCCCACACCCTTCCCCACATGGGGAGGGGTGCTGATTTGAAACCGACCTTTGCCCGCAATGGTTTTATCGCTGTTTGCGATTTTGTTCCACCCCCGACTTCGGTCGGTTTTGCCGCTCACGCGGCTGACGGGCTGCGCGCGGCCAAGAGGCCGTGCTCGCCCAAAACCTCCCTCATCGCTCACGCGAACAACGGGTACACACGCGGACGGGTTCGGATTTTTCTGTGAAAAATCTTCTCGCTCATCTGTGATGAGCGATTTTTTTGCGCTGTGTTTTTCCATCTCACGCGTTCACCACAAAGCAATGAGGACGCGTGCGAGTGATGGACGAAATTAAACTGCGAGACTGGTGGAGGATTGAAGCCGTGGGCGAAAGCGTTCACGAGTCGAGCTCGAAAAAAGTAATCCACAGTTTTCAAAAAGCATTTGTCGGATGATATAATGTGCCTTCACTGGACGAATCTTTCGATTCGTTTCCGGTCGAGCCTTTATTACCTTGGCGGCTCGTAAAGAAACGCATGTCGCCAAAAGATACTCCCGCCGAACTCAAGGCCCGGCGAGAGTATTCTTATTGTGGAGTAGAGGCTCGATTGGAAATATGGATCACTGGCATATTGTTTTAGGGGTTCGGGAAGAATGGGGGCGGGAAACCCCCTTTGTTTTGTCCCCGCGCGACCGCCGGCATCACCTCTACGCAATCGGGAAAAGCGGCACGGGCAAGACGACGTTGCTCCGCAATCTGATTCTTCAAGACATAGCCGCCGGTCACGGCGTCGGCGTCATAGACCCGCACGGCGACCTGGCGAATGACATTCTCGACCATATTCCCAGCAATCGCATCGAGGATGTGGCGTATTTCAACCCGGCGGACACTGAATTCCCTGTCGGTTTCAATCTGCTTGGCTCCACCCCGCCCGAAGAACGGCACTTGGTCGCTTCCGGCATCGTGAGCGCGTTCAAAGCCATCTGGCCGGACTTTTGGGGACCGCGCTTGGAATACATCCTGTACGCCGCCGTCGCTGCCCTACTGGACTGCGACAACGTGAGCTTGCTCGGCGTCCAGCGGATGCTTTCCGATGGCCGGTATCGGGCGTGGGTGGTGCGGCAGATCAAAGACCCGATGGTGCGGTCGTTTTGGGTGAATGAATTTGAAAACTATGACAAAAAGTTCCTGCACGAAGCGGTTGCCCCGATCCAGAACAAGGTCGGCCAACTGCTCATGTCGCCGCACGTGAGAAACATCCTGGGACAGGTGCGGAGCCGGATTGACGCCCGCTTCATGATGGACAACGGCCGCATTTTCATCGCGGACGTGTCCAAAGGAAAACTGGGGGCGGACAAGTCGAATCTCATGGGGGCGTTCCTCGTGACGCAATTCCAGCTTTCTGGCCTGCGGTGATGCCGTTCCTGTAGCTCTCCAAGACCTTCTCGGAAACCCAGCGAACGATTGCACCCTCGTCTTCGTTCCCGTTGAGCTTGCTTAGAAGCTCCGACTCGAACTGTTCGATGTATGACGACATGGAAGTTTGAAGTTGGCTGATAAAGCTTCGACCTTTGTGCGTGGCGGCCCTCGGGAGCCGTCCCGCACTCTTGACGCACCGTCCGCAGTCAATGGCTTGCCCATTGACCGGACGGTATAATGGAAAGAGGGCGGCGGCGAACGATGCGATGGGACGGCGGGGGGAATAACCCGTGCATACGGCGAAGCCGGATTCTATGAGCCGCGAAGCGGCAATGTTCTTCAAAATCGGATTGTGGTATTATGCTTTTTGCGGGTCTATCTTTTTACCCATAAACACCACAAAAATGCTTTTGGTAAGAACAAAAATTGCTCCAAGCACAAGTTCCGGCATCGGGTTGTTCGCTGACCAATTCATCCCCAAAGGAACGATGGTGTGGAAATTTATGCCCGGCTTTGATCTTCTGATGGCGGAAGAAGAAATCAAAAAATTATCCGTTCCTACACGGGAGCAATTTTACAATTACGCATACCTTGATAAAAAATATGGCAAATATTTGCTTTGTTCAGACGACGCCAGATTTTTCAACCATTCAGATCAACCGAATTGCGATGAGCGGACAGATGACATTACGACTGCAACGAGGGATATAAAGGCAGGGGAAGAACTGATTGTGAATTACAAAGATTTTTATGGGGACATTCAGAGGCATAAGGAGATAATGCAGGGGGTGTAGGCGCTGGGTGTCAAAAAAGCGATTCCCTGAAAAGGGAACCGCCTTGTGATGCATGGGTCACTGGAAAAAATACCCAAGTTCCCGTAACGATGAAAAATCCTTCGGTCGGTCCACCGTTGCGCGGCCAAGAATGACGTGGTCCACCACTTCGATCTTGATGAGCTGTCCAGCCCGGATCAAATCCCGTGTGACCTTGATGTCGGCCTCGCTCGGCGTCGGGTCGCCGCTCGGGTGGTTATGTTATGTGCAGCGCCGGTTTATGTGAACTGGGATTGGTTTGACACCGGAACCACGCGATGAATGCAGCGTGTCTCGTTCCCGCCGCTGCACATAATCAAAGCCCCGATAACCAAGAAAGGATGTCGGGGCTTTTCTGCCAGGAGCGCCCGCGGTTTCCTCGCGTTGGGATCAGTTTTTCCGCCGAGTGGAGCGTTTGACGTTTCATTTCCAGATCAATCTCGACGTAGGTGTTGGTCGTTTCGATGGAGGCGTGGCCCAGCCAGGAGCGGATCATGTTGAGATCGACATTCGACTGGAGCAGGTGCATCGCCGTAGTGTGACGCCAAGTGTGTGGAGTCACTTTCCGGGTGAATAGCGACGGGCACACGTTTGCGGCCTCGGCAACTCGATGGGCGATGATGTGGCGCAGACCGAAACGCGAGAGCCGATTTCCCTCCCCGTTGACGAAAAGGGGGACGGCTTCATCGAGGCGGACAAGGCGCGCAGCCAGGTAGCTTTTGATGGCTTGAACCGTTTCCGTCCACAGCGGGCAGGTTCGCTCTTTGCGGCCTTTGCCGAGGATGCGCACATGGTAGGGGCGGCTGAATCGGACGTGGTTGACATCCAGGTTCACCAGCTCTTGGGCGCGCATGCCCGTGTTGTAGAGAAGCCTAAGCCGGAACGATTCAGC
>PLAY01000150.1 GCA_003134375.1 Limisphaerales bacterium
GGAACTGTCAAGATGCACACCCTACGCGACAGCTCTGATTATTCTTATTGCATTCACGCCCGGCTTGATTAGAATTCCCGGCTCTGTTTATCAAAACAAATTGTGAACGCTGAACTTTGCAAAAGAGCCGCCGAAAAGGTCGGCAACCCGAATGTCCTGGTGAACCTCATTTCCCGCCGGGTGCGCCAGTTGAATTCCGGGGGCGGCGGTCTGAGCCGTCCGCTCATCAGTGACGTGGGGAACCTTGGGGCAGCCGACATCGCGCTGCGCGAACTGCTGGAGGACAAAATCGGCTGGGAAATGCCGGAACCGGTCGAGTTGGTCCGGCCGCAACCCAAGAAGCGCAAGAAGCGCTAGTCGCTTTTCAAACAAACTTTGTCCCGCCGGAAGAAAATTCTTCCGGCTTTTTTATTCCACGCCGTCCGCGTAACCTGTGGTCCATGGCCGACATCGTGACCAATCACAAAGCCCGGCGCGATTATCACATCCTCGAAACGTTCGAGGCGGGCATCGTGTTGCACGGCACGGAGGTCAAATCGCTGCGCGCCGGCAAGGGGCAGATCGCCGACGCCTTTGCGCGCCTGGAAAAGGACGAGGTCTGGCTTTACAACGCACACATCGACGAATACTCGCACGGCAATCTCCAAAATCACCAGCCCAAGGCCCCGCGCAAACTGCTTCTGCACCGGTCGGAAATCCGGAAGCTGTTTGAACTGGCGTCGGTGAAAGGCCACGCGCTCGTGCCGCTGGCGTTTTTCTGGAAGAACGGGAAAGTGAAGGTCGCGCTGGGCGTCGGCAAGGGCAAAAGGGAATTCGACCGGCGCGAGGATTTGAAAAAGCGCGAATCCGACCGCGAACTCAAGAGCGCGCAGATGCACCGGTTTAAGGGAAAGTAATCAAACGAGGGTGGAAGATGGAGGATTGAGGATGGCAAAAACAGAGTACGGCGTTTGACCGCCATTCTCCATTTTCGCGATCAGTCCTTGGTCGTGTTTTCCCGTGACATGTTGCCGTTGACCGGGTCAAATACAATTGAATTATGCAAAATCGTTGGCTTGGCAGGCTGCTCGCAACGTTGGCACTGCTGGCGGTCATGGCTGGAGCTTTGTGGCATTTCCTCAATCCGGGGACGCGTCATCCGGTTGAGGCACCGCCCCGGATTTCCAAGTCCGATTTTCAATATCACTATTCACCGCCGGTCATTTCCAGTTCCGTGAAGGAAACCGATCCCGAACGCGACCTGGCCGGCCAACCGAAAATCCCGCGAGGAAAAGTTGAGGAATGGCTCGCCAAACATCATCGCGATGCGGCGAGTTTGCTGGCGGCGTTCCGGGCGCTGGAGGACACAAATTATCTTAACGAGGTGGCGACGAATTTCCCCAACGACCCGCAGGTGCAGTGGACGATCCTGGCGCGCAACGCATTTCCCGACGACCGGCGGAAATGGCTGGACCTGTTCGAGGCGTCGTCGCCGAGCAACTCCCTGGCGAATTATTTATCCGCGCAGGATTACTTGAAAAACGGCCAGACCAACGACGCTATCAACGAGCTTTTGGCGGCATCGGGCAAATCGCAGTTTGGCACTTATTCGACGGAGGCTCTTTTGGACGGCGAGGAATTGAACCGGTTCGCCGGGAAAACCCCGCTGGAATCCGAGCAGCTTGCGTTTTCACACTCGATGACCGATGTGTTGACGGAAGATGGAACCCTGAAGCAGCTGGCGTGGAGCGTGGCGGATTTGGAAAAACAGCAAGTGGCCATCGGCGACAGCATTTCTGTCGAAAATCTTGCCCAAATGGGATTGGCTTTTGCAGACCAAATTCGCAGCGGTGAGAATGGGAAGCTAATCATTAACCAGCTTGTTGGGAACTCCTCCGAAGCGCTGGCGCTGTCGGGTTTGGATCAAAACACCAGCTACGATTTTCTTGATGGCCAGACTCCGGTCCAGGCGCTGCAGCAGATCAAAGAATGGAAGGCGGCCATCAGGGAATTGACGCAAAATTTTGAGGCAGCTTATCCGGGCTTGACCGAAGAAGAAATGGCCAGCTACGCCGAACGCAAGATAATTTACGGGGAAGTTGACGCGATGCACTGGGTGGTTCAACAGCATCCGCAAAACAGCCAGTAATATCGAAAGCGGACGGCGCTTCCGCGCCATTCTCCATCTTCAATTTTCAAATTTTCGGTGGCGACCGGCAGTTGCGCTTACCCTGGCGTCAGGGCGCTGTCTCCAGCGGAACAAAAACGACGCACACCGGCTTTCCGACTTCGACGGTTTGCCCGGTCCAGGTCAACTGGCCGGTTTGGGCGTTGATGCGGAAGACCACGATGCTGTCGGAATCCTGGTTGGCGGCAATCAGATATTGGCCGGTTGGATCAATGGCAAAACAGCGCGGGATTTTGCCACGGGTTGATTGACGTTCAATAAAGTCAAGCCGGCCGCTTTGCTCCTCCACGGCGAACACGGCTATGCTGTCGTCACCCCGGTTTGAGCCGTAAACAAATTTACCGGAAGGATGGACGGCCACCTCGGCGCACGCGCTCTTTCCGTGAAAATCTTCAGGCAGCGTGGAAACAGTTTGAATCTCCTTCAACGTGCCGTGTTTCGGATCGTAAGTGAAAGCCGTCAGGGTGGAACCCAATTCGTTGATGACGTAAGCATGCCGTCCGTCGGGGCTAAAGACGATATGGCGCGGTCCGGAACCGGGCTTCAGTTCGACCCACGGATTTTCGTCCGCCGTGAGTGCGCCGTTGGTTTCGTTGAGCCGGTAAATCATCACCTTGTCCAACCCGAGGTCACAGGCGAACACCCGATGATTTGCGGCGTCCATAGCGGTGCAATGGGCGTGGGGCCCGGCCTGCCGTTGCGGGTTGACGCTGGACCCATGATGTTGGATCACCGCCGTCGGCGGGCCAATCAAACCGTTGGTTTGCACCGGGAAGACCGCCACGCTGCCGCTGCGGTAATTCGCCACGAGTACATATTTGCCGGTGGCATCCGCGGCGATGTGGCAGGGGCTTGTGCCTCCGGAGGGCTGCTGGTTCAGGAACGCCAATGTGCCTGTGGGCGCGTCCAGCCTGAAGGCCGCCACCGCGCCGCCGGCCTGGCCATTAAAGTGATCGGTTTCGTTTACGGCAAAAAGAAAGCGGTGACCGGGGTCAACCGCAAGATACGCGGGATTGATGGATTTGGCCGCGAGCACGGGCGCGCTCAATTTTCCCGACGCGGCGTCAAAACGGGAAACGTAGATGCCCTGGCTTTTGGCTCCAGTGTAGGTGCCGAAATAGACGAGGAATTGGTTGGAAAGCGCGCCGTCAGCATTCATAGAAAAGGGGACCAGCAGCAACGCCGCCAGCGCGGCACGAACCAGTTTCAATGATGAAAGGAACCGCATGACCGTGATGTCTTCGTTGACTCACCTCCCGCGCGCACGGCAAGTTCCCGCCGGGTTCAAAAAGGCGGCGTTCTTCGGGGCAAATCAGGCTTTGACCGCTTCCGGCTTCGTCCAATTCCGTTTGGGCGCCTTGGTGACGAGGCCTTTTTTAATGGCGGCGGCCGAGACGCGGATGTAACGCACTTCGCCGCTGGGCAGGAGGGCTTTCACGCGCTGCAAGTTCGGGAAGAACCGGCGCTTGGTGATGGCGGTGATGTGCGTGCCAATGCCGCCCTGTTTCTTGGGCTTGCCACTCCGCCAGATGATGCTGCCCTTCATCGGGCGTTTGCCGGTCAGTTCACAAATGCGTGCCATAACAATCTCGTCAATTCAAGGAACGCAGAAGATAGCAGCCAATCGCCCTGTTGCAAGAACAAATTCGGCGAATTCGGCGTGCCTTTGGCCTGCTTTGGCCGTATGTTCGTGCGGTTATGGCAGCGATCAAACCTTTCGCCGCGCTGCGACCGGAACCTAAACTTGCCGCGCGCATCTGCGAATTGCCCTACGACGTGATGTCGTCGGACGAAGCGCGTGCAATCGCCGCCGGCAACCCGCTCAGTTTTTTGCACGTCAGCAAACCGGAAATTGATTTGCCGCCGGGCACGGACCCTTATGCGCCGGAAGTCTATGCGAAGGGCGCGGAAAATTTTCAGAAGCTCATCCAAGACGGCGCGCTGAAGCAGGATGCGCAACCGTGTTTTTATCTTTACCGGCAGATCATGGGCAAACATACGCAGGTGGGCCTCGTCGCCGCGGCGAGTTGCGAGGAATATTTGAGCGGGGCCATCAAAAAACACGAACTGACGCGACCGGACAAGGAAGATGACCGCACCCGGCACATCGAAGCCCTGAATGCGCAGACCGGCCCGGTTTTTTTGACCTATCGCGCCAACGCCGAACTCGACAAATTTATCGCGAAGAAGATTGCTTTCAAAAAGTCAGACGTGGATTTTACCGCCCGGGATGGTGTGCGGCACACGGCCTGGGTGATCTCCGATGAGGACAAGATCAAATTCGTCGAGACACAATTCTCAACCATCCCGTTTCTCTATATTGCCGATGGCCATCATCGCTGCGCGGCGGCGGCGCGGATTTTCCGGTCGCGCCATGGCGCGGGCCAGAGCGGACAATTTCTCGCCGTGATTTTTCCGCACAACCAGTTGCAAATACTGCCCTACAACCGCGTGGTGAAGGATTTGAACAACTGGACGCCGGAGCAGTTACTGGAAATTATCGGCGCCGTTTTTGCCATTGACCCGAACGGGAAGGCCCAGCCCGCGGGCAAACACGAGATCGGCCTTTATTTGCAGGGCAAATGGTACACCCTGGGCATCCGCATAAAACTCACCGCCCCGCGCAACTCGGTTGATTCGCTCGATGTATCGCTGTTGCATGAACACATCCTGTCACCGGTGTTTGGCATTGACGACC
The DNA here is from genome assembly GCA_003134375.1 of Limisphaerales bacterium. Lineage (GTDB taxonomy): Bacteria > Verrucomicrobiota > Verrucomicrobiia > Limisphaerales > UBA11358 > UBA11358. Next base: position 4,866 of record PLAY01000150.1, read on the forward strand.
CGCGCACGAGCAAGCGAATCAATTATGTCGGCGGCATTCGCGGCCCGGCGGAACTGGAAAAGCTGGTGAACAGCGGCGAATATGCCTGCGCGTTCTCGATGTTTCCCACGGGCATCGAGGACCTGATGGCCATCGCCGACGCTGGCGGCATCATGCCGCCGAAAAGCACATGGTTCGAGCCTAAGCTTCGCGATGCGATGTTCTGCCACATGATTACGTGAAGCGGGAAGCATGAGGCGTGACGAAATGTTCTTTCCCCTCACGTATCACGCATTACGTTTCACGTTTTCCGTTTCATTCGGCCCGCCTCAGTTTCCCATTTCCCATTCCTCACCGCCGTGATTTAATCCCGCCTGTGCCACTGAATCGCCTCCAACGCGGCTTGCGCGCCACCTTTGCCGGCATGGCCGTCAATGTCGTGCTGTCGGGCACGAAACTCGCCGCGGGCCTCGCCGGCCATTCGCACGCGCTCGTCGCGGATGCCGTCGAATCCTTCGCCGACATTTTTAGTTCACTTATCGTGTGGCGCGGACTGGTCGTGGCCGCGGTGCCGGCGGATGAGGACCATCCCTATGGCCACGGCAAGGCCGAACCCATTGCCTCCGCCATCGTCGCCGCGATGTTGCTGGGGGCGGCGCTGTGGATCGTCCTCACGGCGTTTGGCGAAATCATGCAACCGCACCTGTCGCCAAGGCCATTCACACTCATCGTGCTGGTCGTGGTGGTGGTGGTAAAAGAAATTTTGTTCCGGTTTGTTTCGCGCGAAGGCAAGGCAGTGGACAGTTCCGCCGTAAAGACTGATGCCTGGCATCATCGCAGCGACGCCATTACATCCGTGGCCGCCGGCATCGGCATCAGTGTGGCGCTCATCGGCGGCAAGGGTTTCGAGGCGGCGGATGACGTGGCGGCGATTGCGGCGGCGGGGATCATCGCCTGGAACGGCTGGCATCTGCTCCGCCCGGCGCTCAACGAACTCATGGACACCGCGCCCGGGCCGGAGGTGATTGACCAGATCCGCCGGATTGCAAGGGACACACCCGGCGTGGGCAGCGTGGAAAAATGCATCGTTCGCAAGGTCGGCTACCAGTATTTCGTGGACATGCACGTGGAGGTGGACCCGCAGATGACCGTGCTCCACTCGCATAAAATCGCCCACGACGTGAAGGACAAAATCCGTGAAACCCTGCCCGCGGTCAGCGACGTGCTGGTGCATGTTGAGCCGCTGGGCTTCGCGGCGAGGAAAATAAAAATATAACGGCAGGGCGGCGTTGCCGAGACTGTCTCAAAAGTATCGGAGGGGCGAGTTCCACGAGTCCCTGACTCATGGAATGCTCCTGAAAATGGGGGCTCGTGTAACTCGCTCCTCCGAAGTGAAATTTTATTTTTTTCTGTTCCCTTTTCGCCCGGGCGGACATTTACAAGTAGATGCCGGAACTGGATGACATTGAATTGCTGGCGCAATACGCGCGGGACAATTCCGAGGCGGCGTTCGCCACGCTCGTGACGCGCCACGTGAATCTGGTGTATTCCACCGCGCTGCGCAGTGCCGGCAACCCGCACGCCGCCGAGGAAATCACGCAGGCGGTTTTCATCATTCTGGCGAGAAAGGCGCGGAGTTTGTCCCCGCGAACCATTCTTTCCGGCTGGCTGTATCAAACCGCGCGGCTGACCGCGGCGAACTTTTTACGGGCGGAAATCCGCCGCCAACACCGCGAACAGGAGGCTTACATGCAATCGCTCTTGAATGAACCGGAACCCGATGTCTGGCCCCAAATCGCGCCGCTCCTCGACGCGGCGATGACGGGCCTGGGGGAAAAGGACCGGAACGCCATCGTGCTCCGGTTTTTCGAGAACAAAAGTTTGGGTGAAGTGGGATCGGCTCTGGGCGCGAGCGAAGATGCGGCAAAAATGCGCGTGAACCGCGCCTTGGAGAAACTGCGGAAATTTTTCTCCAAACGCGGAATCGTCCTGTCCGCGACGCTGATCGCGGGAGCGGTTTCGGCCAATTCCGTTCACGCTGCGCCCGTTGGACTGGCAATTTCCGTGACTGCAACCGCCGCGAAAGGGTCGGCGGTGGCAGCCTCAACCTTGACCCTGGTAAAAGGAGTATTGAAACTTATGGCATGGACAAAGGCGAAAACAGCGATTGTTACCAGCACGGTGGTGTTGCTTACCGCCGGAACAACCACAATCGCCGTCAAAGAAATCAAAGAGCACCGGGCGCCCGTGGGGCAGGAAACCAATGACCGTCCGCTGGAAATGAAAATCAAATGGACGGTCGGCAAGGAATATCCCATGCACCTCGAAATGGATCTAACCACCAAAACGGATGTGCCCGGTCACCCGCAGCCCGTCATACAGGAAGTGAAGCTGGCTCAGGACATTGACTTTTCAGCGCTCAAGAAGCTTGATAATGGCGGTTGTCAACTGGAACTGAAATTTGAGAGCGAAACGCTGAATGTCTTTCAAGGCGACCGCAGCGTGATGAGTTTCGATTCCGCACAAAGTCCGGCGCAAGACGCCCTCAATCCGGTCGCGCCGATGCTGCGCGCAATGTTTGACGCGCGGGTTCAATATGTTACCGATGCGAATGGGAAAGTTGAAAAAGTGGAAGGCGTGGACGAATTGAGGAATCGCATTGCCGCGACCGGACAGCCACAGGAACAAGCCATGTTCAACGAAATGTTCAGCGAGGATACGCTCAAGCAATACGGTTCATTTGCCGATGCCATGCCGGATCACGAGGTGGCTATTGGCGATCATTGGCGTCAGAAAAAAGACATGTCCAGCCGTATCGGCGTTTTGACGTTGGACCTGGAATATACTTTTAAGAATTGGGAGCAGCATGGCGGCCGCAAATGCGCGCACGTTGAAGTCGAGGGTGACATTGCGACTAAAAGCGCTTCAAACGCATCCGGCATGCTGGTTGAAATCAAGAAGGGGAAAGTTTCGGGCGAATTCTGGTATGATCCGACGCTCGGCATGACCGTGGAAGCGAACCACGAACAGAATCTGTCGCTGAAAGTCACAACCCGGGCACAGGCCATGACATCGCAATTCAGCCAGAAAATCCGGGTGGCGCTGGTGGATGGGCAGTGAAATTTCAACCGAGGCAACCAACTGCCAAAAAATTATGAAATGTGCTGGCAGCGACGGAAGCGGGTCAGAACTGAATGCCCGGCGGGGATTTACTTTGATCGAATTGCTGGTCGCCATCACCATCATCGGGATTCTGGCGGCGCTGTTGCTGCCCGCCCTGTCGAAGGCAAAGGAGAGAGCCCAGCGGGTCAGTTGCTTGAACAATCAAAAGCAGCTTGCATTGGCCTGGCAAATGTACGCAGACGATAAGAGCGACGTTCTGGCGCTGAATGACTCGGATTTTCGTTCGGCAACCGTGGCTGAAAGCCCGTCCAACTCGTGGGTCACCGGCAATGCTGATTTGGACACGAACCCCACGACCATCACCGACGGCTCAATTTACCCGTATGTGAAAAATATCCAACCCTACCGGTGTCCAGCCGATCACAGCCTGGTTTTGGGCATGGACATCCAGGTTTTACGCACCTATTCCTTGAGTTGTTTCATGGGCGGGCCGCAGACGGACACGGATTGGGGCGTCCTGCCGGTGTACAGAATGAGTCAAATCAGGAGTCCGTCCCGGTCGCTCACGTTTCTGGAAGAAGACGATTCAACGATTGACGACGGACATTTTCTTTACTCAGCCACGATCAACAACTGGCTGAACATTCCGGCATGGTCGCACCAGAACGGTGTGACGCTCACGTTCGCCGACGGGCACGGGGAATACTGGAAATGGCAGAGTGCGCGTCCAACCACAACTTATTTTACAACCGGCAGCACGCTCAGCGACCCCCTGGCACTTCTGGACATCGCGCGACTGCAACAGACGGCAGTAGGCTCAAATTGATTGCTGCCGGGCGTGATTTCCCCTTTGCGTTCCTGGCGTCTTGGCGGTTTAATCAGAGAACATGAAAATCGTTTTAGCCTATTCGGGCGGCCTCGACACCTCGGTGCTACTTTCGTGGATCAAGGAAACCTACGACGCCGAGATGATCGCCTTCTGCGCCAACATCGGCCAGGAGGAGGAATTGCGCGGCCTCGAGGCCAAGGCCAGACGGACCGGGGCGTCCAAAATCTACATTGACGATTTGCAGGAGGAATTCGCCCGCGACTTCATCTACCCGATGCTCCAGGCGGGCGCGATTTACGAGGGCCAGTATTTCCTCGGCACCAGCATCGCCCGGCCGCTCATCGCCAAGCGCATGGTGGAAATTGCCAAAAAGGAAAAGGCCGACGCCATCGCCCACGGCGCCACCGGCAAGGGCAACGACCAGGTGCGGTTCGAACTCACCGCCGCCGCGCTCGCGCCGGACCTCCAGGTCATCGCCCCGTGGCGGGACGCGCGGTATCGCAGCCAGTTTCCCGGACGGCGGGAGATGATTGCGTATTGCCAGCGGAGAAAAATCCCCGTGCAGGCCAGCGCGAAAAAACCGTTTTCGAGCGACCGGAACCTGCTGCACATTTCCTACGAAGCGGGCATTCTTGAAGACCCGTGGATGGATGCCAGCGACAAAAAGTTTCGCGGCTCGTTCACCACGCTGTCGGTATTTCCCGAAGACGCGCCGAATAAACCGGAATTCGTCCTGCTTGATTTCGTGAAGGGCAATTGCGTGGCGGTGAATGGAAAGAAGTTGAATCCGCTCGGCGTGATGAAGACGCTGAATAAAATTGGCGGCAAACACGGCGTCGGGCGCGTGGACATGGTGGAGAACCGGTACGTGGGCATGAAATCGCGGGGCGTGTATGAAACGCCCGGCGGCGCCATCCTGCATTTTGCGCACCGGCAGATGGAAAGCCTCGCCATGGACCGGGAAGTCATGCACCTGCGGGACTCGCTGATTCCGCGTTACGCGGAGCTGGTATATTACGGCTACTGGTTCGCGCCGGAACGGTATGCGTTGCAGGCGCTCGTGACCGAGAGCCAGAAAAACGTAACCGGCACCGTGCGGGTGAAGCTGTACAAGGGCAACATCATGGTCGCCGGCCGCAAGAGCCCGGTGAGCCTCTACAACCCGCACATCGCCACCATGGAAGCCGACCCCACGAAGGCCTACAACCAGGACGACGCCACCGGCTTCATCCGGCTCAATGCCCTGCGCCTGAAAGTCGCCGCCAAGGTGCAGAGGAATAAAAAATAGCTGATGCTCGTTGAATACACAACGTTGGCCGATCTGCCGGAAAGCTTCAATGAAGTTTTGATGCGGTATTTTAGCTGTTACTCGGTTGCTTTGGGGCGCGTAAGAAATAAAAAAGCTGAAGAATTTCGTCCGCTTGGAAGTGGAGTGCTTGTCAAAAAAGGAAAGCGTTCCGGCATCCTAACCGCTCGCCATTGCCTACACGCATGCAAACCCGAGGTCGAACTTGGAATAACTGGCCGCGACACGCTTTCGTTGATTATCAACAGAGGGCGAGGCGTTTTGATTAAGAGCTTATCCGT
>PLAY01000108.1 GCA_003134375.1 Limisphaerales bacterium
GTATGTTGTCTCGGCAGCTTTCGACCCGACCGTTACCAGTCGCGCCGATGCCGATAGGCTAGTGCGGACGGAACCGCACGTTTTTCTCACTGCATCATTACACACAGTTAAACAATCATCACAACAGCTTCAGTTCGCACTCAAACGTCATCCGCCTCCATCCAGGCAAAGCAGATGGTTTCCAGGCCCATCTCTTTGGCTTTTAAGACCAGGGGCAACTGTAGATAGCTCGCCCCAATAATGGCTATTTTCTTCTTCATTCGCGACTTCTCACAGCGTGTTGCAAAAAATGATTTTCCTGAGAGTCGGCCTCTGCCCACCGCTGATTCCGTCGGAACCGTATCATTCTCCGAAGTCCCAGACAAGTGCCTCCTAAAACAATGGCCACGTCAAAAAAACAACCTGGTCTTCACCGCGCAGAAACGGCGGCTGCATTTGAAGTGTGACAATCCCGCTCTCATCATCGCGGGAAACCATACCGCCCTCGACCCGCAGACCCCCGGCGACTTGGGTGCGCAGAATCGCAACGAATTTGCAGGCGCGCTGCCAACATGGCGATGCTGGTGAAAAACCCGGAGAGCAACCGCACCGTGGCGCAATACAGAGTCGCGTTTAAACAATGGTTGAACCGGATGGGTTCAAGGCGCGATTGAAGGAAATCAAGAAACTGCTATTGGCGATTTGAGGCGGGGCATGCCCGTCGCCTGACGGGCACCACCACCATTGACCATTGCGGATTAATTACTTTGGTGCCCCATTTGCGCCGCCGGGCATATCAATGAACTCAACCACATCGGCCGTCACGGTAATCCTTGGGATGGAGAATAAAATCAGATATAATCTCGTCCGGTCTTCGGTCTCATTGGCAAGGGCTATGGACTTGCCGGTTAAAGGAATGCCAATCGACTTATACAATGACGCCTTGGCGCCGGCGTGTGTGGGGCTGGTGATCGGAATGATGCCCAGAAGTTTGAAACCTGAACTTGTTCCTGTAACTCCCTCTTTGATGAGCTTGTAGTTGTTTCCAGCCAGGGCCACGGAGGTTCCCGTAGATTGCCTGAATTCACCTTCGGATGAGCATCCGGTTAGAAGTGCCAGAGATATTGCACACAGTGCGATGGACAAGTATTTGAATTTCATTTTGTTATTGGTTTATCGGTTGTAAGGATGGAATGGAAGGAGTTATTTGACGGCCAGGCGGCTTTGAATTTCCTCGATCAATTGGGCGTCTTCCTTGAAGACGCGGTCGTAGGGAACCCAATTCTGGTGGGGGACAAACATTTCGGACTCGATTTTCATTTTATATACCAGCGGGGTTTTTGAGGAGATGGAACAAATAAAGCGGGTTCGCACCTGAATGTCCCCGTTGGGGCCTTTGAACCGCCGGATCGAATAGACGCTCCGCATATAACCCGAAGCGGCGTCAACCATCTCCAGACTCGGATAACCGCTCGTCACGGAATCCACGATTTTTTGCCAGACCACATCCGGTGGCAGGGAAGGATCCACCGGCACCCGCAGCCAGTTGTTGCCCGCATCGGACATGGTGGTGACCTTGTAGGCTTCGTCTTCGGCCAGGACGATGTTCAACTGGTCGTCTTGGATACCGGTCGATTCCCTGGTCAGGATCAGTTCTTCGTTCAGATAACCTGTTTTGGAAGCGACCACGGTGAAAGTGGGGGTTCGTTTGAAGTCGAACTGGCGGTGTATCGGCGTTGTGCCCACGGTGACCCCATTAATCGCCACCGTGGCGCCTGCCGGTTTCGATACGATGGAGGTTTCCGGCACCGCGCAACCGGCGAGGCCCGCGCACAAACCAGTCAAAAACACGAACCGGAGGATCGCATAAGTTGTCCCTGACGACGCCGGGCCATTCGGGCAAAACATGGTTTTAGCTTGACCGGACAAGCATTTGGTTTTCATGGGTTACAGTTCAGTTCTGAACTCTGCAATTCAGGAAAAAATACACAGGAAAAAGTTATGTTGCAAGCAATAATGCGCTGTTTTAAAATTCCGCATTGCTTTTCACGCCGCGGACAGACAAACTGTTTTGCTCTGATGTCGGGGCGTAGCGTAGCCTGGCTAGCGCGCTTGTTTCGGGTACAAGAGGTCGTGAGTTCGAATCTCACCGCCCCGACCATCTTTCAAATTACGATTGCCGATTTCCGATTTGAAAACTCAAACCAGCATACCGGAAAATCTGGTCGTGGAATTGCGTTCCATTGTCGAACCGCTCGACTTGGCGGGACTTTTTCCCCAATCGCAGCCGTTGGAAGTTGAGCTCGGCTGCGGCGATGCTTCATTCCTCGCCGATTACGCCCGGCGGCATCCGGACCGGAATTTCATTGGTATTGAGCGGTTGCTCGGCCGCCTCCGCAAGCTGGATCGAAAGGGTCGTCGGGCCGGGCTGACAAATTTGCGCGGCGTACGGATCGAATCGTCTTATTTTTTGCAATACCTGCTGCCACCGGGCCTGGCATCCGCGTTGCACATTTATTTTCCCGATCCGTGGCCGAAGAAAAGGCACCGCAAAAATCGGCTCATCAATGAATCGTTTCCGCGACTGGCTCTGGCTGCACTCGTTCCGGGGGGCGAGGTTTATTTGCGAACCGACGATGAAGATTACTTTGCGCAAATGACGGGAGTGTTTGGCGCGAGCAAGGAGTTTCAGCGAATCGAAACGCCGCCTGAACTGGCGGAACTGCTCACGGATTTCGAGCGGGAATTTCGCGCCCGCGGCATCAGCACATTGCGCGCGGCTTATCGAACGCCGGCATGAATTTCAAACGTCAATGACCGGGCCGTCGTCATCATCGGATTTTGGGGGCGGCGGCGGGCGGTGCGAAAAGGTGATGCGCGTGCTGCCGGTGCCGGTCAAAATGTTCAGCGTGACCGACACGGTGCTGATGATGAAGGCGCCGAAGAACGCCGCCCAGAACGTGTCCACCGTGAATTGCAGTCCCCACAGTCCCATCAGCCAACCGATGCCATAAAGCAGCAATGCGTTGATGACGAACGTGAACAGACCGAGCGTGAAAATCAGCAGCGGCAGCGCGAAGAACATCAGGATGGGCCGGATGAACGCGTTCAGAGTCCCCAACAGCGCGGAGGCGATCAACAAATCGCTCCAACGGCTGAAGTGGATGCCCGGCACGATGTAGTAAGCTACCAGCACCGCAAGGGTGTTGATGAGCCAAACTTCCAAAAAACGTACAGATCGTTTTGTTCCAAGCTGCATATTCGCACGATAAAAATCAGCGTGCTTAAAATTGCGCCAGCCCGCGTCGAATAACAAGAAACGTTTTTGGTGGACTCGCGGGAACAACCGTTGCAATCTGTCCGTATCATTATGAACAGGTTTCGGTTTCCGCTCGCCTTCCTGGCCGGTTTCACCATTGCCTTATCGCCTTTCGCGTCCGCCGGCAGCGTCATCGCGCCTGGTGCGAAACTCGAAAAGCTGGCCGGAGATTTCCAATTCACCGAAGGTCCGACGTGCGACATCAATGGCAACGTCTTTTTTACCGACCAGCCGAACGATCGCATCCTGGAATGGAGCGTGGACGGCAAGCTGTCCACGTTCATGCACCCCACCGGACGCGCCAACGGCATGTATTTCGATGCCAAAGGCAACTTGATCGCCTGCGCTGACGAGAAGAACGAGTTGTGGGCGATCACGCCCGACAAAAAAGTGACCGTGCTCATCAAAGATTATCAGGGCAAATATCTCAACGGTCCGAACGACGTGTGGGTTGCGCCGGATGGTGCCATGTATATCACTGATCCGTTTTACAAACGCACGTGGTGGGATCACAATACGATGGCGCTGGACAGCGAGCAGGTATATTCCCTTTCACCGGACGGCAAAAAACTGGCGCGGGTCACCAATGATCTTAAAAAGCCCAATGGCATCACCGGCACGCCGGATGGCAAAAAACTTTTCGTCGCCGACATCGGCGCGGACCGCACCTACGCCTATGACATCCAGCCTGACGGTTCGCTTACGAACAAAGCACTGTATTGCTCGAAGGGTTCCGATGGCATGACGATTGACGAAAAGGGTAATATTTACATCACCGGCCATGGCGTGACGGTCTTCGACAAAACCGGCAAACAAATCGAACACATTGATGTGCCCGAACCCTGGACGGCCAACGTCAGCTTTGGCGGCAAGGATCATCAAACGCTCTTCATCACCGCGAGCAAATCACTTTATTCCATTCATCTGATCGTCAAGGGCGCAAATCCGGCCAAGTAAGACAAGCGGTTTCAAGTCCTGTGTTTTTCTGCCGGCTCCGGTTCGTCTGATGGTGTTTCCGGCCGGATCATTTTTCCGGAAGCGTTTTGTGAATTTCATGTGAACCGATTGTGAATAACTTTCAGGAACAGCTTCGTTCGGGGGCACAGAGTTTGCGGCTTTTCATGTTAATATGCGCAAAAACTCATTCGATGCCCTTGAAACTCGTGATGAGATTGAAGTAATACTCGATGGTCTGCCGGTGGGACTGCCGTCTGGGCACCGCTCCCTTAATGCCATTCGCTGTCATCTCGAAACGCTCGCCCTGGAAAGACATCGCATTCTGTATTCCCTAAGCGTTGATGGGCAGCCGGCAAACCTTGCCCTGCCGTTGCTCAATCAAAGAATTTTTTGCCGCGTCGAAGCCGGGACAATCGCTTTGGAAGAGACTTCTCTCCTGCTGCTCAAGAAAGCGTTTCAACAAACCGATCTCGCCCGGGAGTGTGTTGAAACCGCCCTGACGCTGGTCCTCATCAACGATGGCCGGGTGGCGCACGAAGTCTGGTGGAATCTGGCCTCGGTTCTCAAAGAGCCGGTGATTACCTTGAGCCTGTTGCCGGAAAACACATGCGAACCATTCGATAATCGCACATCGCTCACCCAACTCCGCAAGTGGCAGCTGGAACAAATCGCCGCCATTATCAGGGACGTGAACGAAGCCTGCCATTCGGAAGACCCAATTCCGCTCTCCAACGCACTGGAAAATCGGGTGCTGCCGTGGCTGCAAAGCCTGAGTGAACTCATCAGCCTGTGGCATGAAACGGCCCTGGCCGGCTCACGATTCGGAATCAGCAGCGCGGTTTCTTGATCCAAAACGAACGGTTCCGGCCGCGAAATTCTTCCGTGTGAGCCTTTGGCTTTCCGATAAATCACGGTCGCCCTTCATGCCGCCGCCAAATCGCCTGGCTCAATTTGCCCGCGTGTCAAAGTGCAGGCGGAAGATTCATTGTTGAACGTCCTGGTCTTCAGCGGACTCCTGTTCGTTCTGCGGATGTTTCAGATTGAACAAAAGAAAGAACCAGTAAATCGGCGCGAAGATGGGATTGATCCCCAGTGTAATCAGGACGTAACCAATAAAAATAAACGGCCGGTTTCGAAATCGGCCGGTGACACCATTTCTAAACACCTCACCTTCAGAGAAGATGTGAACATAAGGCATCAAATTGTTATAGGGGCCCACCGCACTTCCACAGTGCTTGCAGAACCACGCTCCTGGTCCTTGTGGGGTTGAACAAAGACAGCAAACCTCCAGAGTCTCCGGGGCCTCCAACCTTCGTTCGAACTCGGCGTCCCAAGGATCCGGTTTTTGAGGGGCCTCACGAACCCAGCCGACAAACCGCCATAATCCGGCAAGGAGTAAAAATGCCACGCCCAGCCCGGCAATAGTTTGATTTGGATCGCCTGTTCCCAACATAAGAAGCGATTGCAATTTCCCACCTGGTTTATGGCGGGTCAAGCGGCCAGCCGGGATTTTGCCGGATTATTGCATGTTTTTTTTTCACACCCGCCGTTGGTCCGCTTTCCGATAGCCAACCGGCTTGGGTTTGTCGTTCGGTCAATCATGCGCTCCAAATCAGGCCGGGGATGGAGGCTGTTTTTCGGCGCGAATCGGCGGCAGGCCGCCGGCTTCCGCCAGTGTTGGATTGCGCTGGAGATGCTCGGATTGCCGCTGGTGTTTTGACGCCGGCTTCGGACGATAATGATGCGAATGCCGCCGGCGGAGTTGCGTGCGAAAAACCGCCCAGGCGAAAACCGCCAGCGCCACCAGGAAAAGAGCGCCGAAATAAATAAGGACTTGAGAAACGGTGGATCCCGAAGGAATCAATGACTGGAGCGCATTCTCCGCATTTACCGTACCTGCACCGGCCAAAAAACCTGGAGTAATCATGATAAAGCTGTTTCTTTTCCACCCGGAACGGCTTTGTCTTTATTGTCGTCGGTGGCCGCGCCGGTGTTAAACGTGTATCTGACAGCAAAGAACATGCCGGCCAATTTTCATCTATCCGGCGGTTTTTGGGTCAGGCTGAAATAATGCGCTCATGCCCGGCCTGGTCGTGCCTTTTTCCGATAACTGGCCGTTGGCGGTTTCGCCTCGCCGGCCGGCCGGCCGCCATCAATCATCCGCTGGAGTTCCTTGATCTGGTCCCGCAACAGCGCGGCCTTCTCGAATTTAAGCTCGTTCGCAGCGGCAAGCATTTCCTCTTCGAGTTCCTGGATGGTTTCCGTGATATCAACATCCATCTTCGCGTCACGCAAAACGGCGCCGGCTTCCGCACGCTTCGATTCGTAGGTGGCGAGGCTTTCCTCGACAGCCCGGCTGACGCTGCGCGGCGTGATGTGGTGCTCGCGGTTGTACTCGATCTGCTTCTGGCGGCGGTATTCGGTGACCGCCAGAAATCTTTTGATGCTGTTGGTCATCACGTCGGCGTAGAGGATCACTTCGCCATTAAGGTGGCGCGCGGCGCGACCGGCGGTTTGAATCAAACTCGTTTCGCTGCGCAGAAAACCTTCCTTGTCGGCGTCGAGAATCGCCACGAGCGAAACTTCCGGCAGATCCAGCCCTTCGCGCAGCAGGTTGATGCCGACCAGCACGTCGAATTCGCCCTTGCGCAGCGCGCGCAAAATCTCGACGCGTTCGATGGCGTCAATCTCGCTGTGGAGGTAGCGGACGTTCACGCCGATGTCGCGCAGATAATCGGTCAGCTCCTCGGCGGTGCGCTTGGTGAGCGTGGTCACGAGCACGCGTTCCTTCGTGTCAGCACGCTTGCGGCATTCCTCGATCAGATCGTCAATCTGGCCCTTGAGCGGCTTGAGCGTGACCTTCGGATCAATGAGCCCGGTGGGACGCACGACGAGTTCGACGACGCCATCTTTTTCTGTAGCCGCCGACGTGAGTCGGCGCTGATCCGCCGAAAGTTCAGATGGCGCGGACTGACGTCCACGACTACAGGCTTGGTGTGCCCACTCGATTTCCCGCGGCGCGGGGGTCGCGCTGGCGTAAATCGTCTGGCCCTGCATGGACTGGAATTCCAGAAAATTCATGGGCCGGTTGTCCAGCGCGCTCGGTAATCGGAAGCCGTGATCCACCAGGACCGTTTTGCGCGAGCGGTCGCCCTCGAACATCGCGCCGATTTGCGGCACCGTGGCGTGCGATTCATCAATCACGAGCAGATAATCCGGCGGGAAGAAATCAAACAACGTGCAGGGCTGCGAGCCGGGCGCACGGCCGGCGATGTGGCGCGAATAATTTTCAATGCCGGAGCAAACGCCCATTTCCTCCATCATTTCCAGGTCATATTCCGTCCGTTGCTTGATGCGCTGGGCTTCGAGCAGCTTGCCGTTTTTTTCGAACCAGGCGATGCGTTCGCCGAGTTCCTCGCGGATGGCGAGGATGGCGCGTTTCATCTTGTCGCCGGTGGTGACGAATTGTTTGGCCGGGAAAATGGTGACGGCGTCGAGCGTTTCAATTTTGTTTCCGGTCAGCGGCTCGAAGCGGGTGAGGCGCTCGATTTCCTCGCCAAAAAATTCCACGCGCAGCCCGTCTTCGCGCCCGGCGGGACGAAGTTCCACGGTGTCGCCGCGCACGCGGAACTGGCCGCGGGTGAACTCGATGTCGTTCCGGTCGTAGAGCAGTTCCACGAGGCGCGTGAGGAATTGTTCGCGCGATAATTCCATCCCCGTGCGAACCGGGATGACCATGGCCGTGTAATCCTCCTTGCTGCCGATGCCGTAAATGCACGACACGCTGGCGACCACGATCACGTCCCGGCGCGAGAACAGCGAACTCATCGCGGAAAGCCGCAGGCGCTCGATTTCCTCGTTCCGGCTCGAATCCTTCTCAATGAACGTGTCGGTGCGCGGGATGTAGGCTTCCGGCTGGTAATAGTCGAAGTAGCTGACGAAGTATTCGACGGCATTCTTCGGAAAAAAACTTTTGAATTCGGCGTAAAGCTGGGCGGCGAGCGTCTTGTTGTGCGAAATGACGAGCGTCGGTCTGTCCACGTTCCTGATGACGTTGGCGACGGTGAACGTCTTGCCCGACCCCGTGACGCCGAGCAGCACTTGATGCCTCGCGCCCGACAACAGCCCGGCGGTCAGCTTCGCAATCGCCTGCGGCTGGTCCCCGGCGGGTTGATAAGGTGAAACGAGTTCGAACATGCCACGCGAAAGTAGGAGCGGCGTTGCCGGGTGTCAACGCGGGCTTCGGGGTTGAAACGGTCAGAGGTTTGCGTAAGCTCTGTGGCCACAGTGCCTGTTTTCCAATTTCTTTAGCAAACAAAGCCGGCTGTCGCCGGTGTCTTAGTTCAGGAATTGGACAGTTTGACTTATACTAACTTGCAATCAAT
>PLAY01000156.1 GCA_003134375.1 Limisphaerales bacterium
GTAGCGCAGACATTCTTGTCTGCGGGTTTGCGGGACATTCTTGTCCCGTGTTTCATCCTCACGAAAGAGGCGACTGGAAAGTCGCCTGAATCCCGCAATGCGGGACTGGAAAGCCTGCGCTACGTAATAACTGGAAATTCTCTAATATGGGCACAAGTTGCCAGGCTGCTGGGAAAAGCGGCAGCGGTGAAGGTAGGGCGCGTCACTCCGTGCGCGCCGTGGCTCGCGTTCGTTCGAGCGGCGGGCAGAGGACTGCCCGCCCTACCGAGGTTTGTTCCGGTTGTCATAAAGAAATGGCATCAAAACATCCTCTCATCGCAGCAGTTGACGTGAGTCGGCTCACTTTTCCCGGATTTTGCATGAGATTAGAGCGGACTCACGTCCGCTGCTACAGTTTTGAGACGGTCTCAACTGTCCGCACTCCTGCCGCAACCGGGACAATTCGTCCTGCAACTCCAGGGTCAGCCGGGCACGCCCTACATCATCCAGAATTCGCCGGTTTTGTTCACGTGGACTCCAGTCTCGACGAACTGGCTGGCCGGAAATGTTTTAAACATCGCCAATACGATTTCGTCCTTGGTCACCCGGCAATTTTGGCGCGCCTGTGGCAGCCGCACCCCCGCCGATCAATTTTGCGCAGGCCGGGTTGCCGGGGGCAACGGCGCCAGCCCGGACGCGGCGCGGATGGGGGCGATGCCCTCGACGTATTCCGGGTCGTCCCGGCTTAACGAGCGCGGATCGTTGACCAGGGCTTTCACCGAGCCATTGGTTACCGCCATCCCTCTTCCGCCAACCGCCCAGAGCATCCACCAGGTCCATTGCGGCTGCTGCTTCAGGACTGCCGGCGCTGGCGCCGGTCCCACCTCGGCCAGGGCAACCGGCTTGCCCGCCGCCAGCTTGCGCAGGCCGTTGTAATAGGACTTTTGAAAGTCGTTCCGATAAACATCCAACGCCGCGACGTCGAAATAATCCCGGCCGGGAAAGTAATCGGCGAATTGCCTTTCCGGAGTGCTGGGCCGGTCCACGCTCCAGATCCAGACCAGATTGTTCAGGTGGTGATAATTCACCAGCCGGTCGAACAACTGGCGGTAAAGCACCGTTGTGCCGCGCGCTCCCCGCCGGCCGCCCCACCAGAACCATTCGCCGTTCATTTCGTGGTAGGGCCGCCACAACACCGGAATGTGCGCCGCCTGAAGCTGTTTGAGATAACCGGCAATGACGTCCACTTGGGCGCACCAGTGATTGTATAATTCGGTTCCGGGCGTGATCACGTCGTTCCACTGTTCATCCGTGAGCTGGCCCTGTACGCTGGCGAGCTGGTTCGTTGCCGCTCCCGGCTTCGGCCGGAACGTGACCGGCTCATCCGCAGTGGGCGGCACGGCGTGCCAGCACAGGGTGATGATGGAGCCTTTCTCGTACTGCTGCTTGACCTCCGCGATAATCTCAGGTCGGGCGGCCGCCGCGTCCTTGTCGCCGGGCCTGGCGAAGCCGAAATCCTGGCCGAAAATGGCCGGCACCTTCCCGCATGCTTTGGCCGCCCATTGAGTGGAAGCGTCCTTCGTGTTCGGATAGTTATGCTGGCCGGTGAGCGTGTGCCGGCCGGAAAGACTCTGGACATAATTCAAAAGCGCCGCGGCTTCCGGCGAGGGATTGGGTGTCACCGGCCTGATGGAACTGCATCCGCCGCACAACAAGCCGACCAATGGCACGAGCATGGTTCGTTTTTTCATGACTGAAAATGCCATTTCGCTCCTGCTATTCCATGATTTGGTCCGGCGATTTGCCGGGCCGCGCCGCTTTGCCGGTGAAATGCTCCAATTGCAATCCTTCAACGTGCTGACACGCCAGGGCCGGGCCGTAATAATCTTCCAAACGTTCACCCCAGACGAGTTGCGTGTTGCGCAGCGTCAGACCGCGCACAAACCCGCAGTGGAAGCCGGCGATGGTATTTGTGTAAACACCGATGAATTCTCCGTCGGGCAAAAAGCCATTGGGCCGGTCGTCGTAAAATCCTCCCGGCACATCGCCGGTCTTGCCCACTTCCACGCGTACGTTGTCAAACACGATGTCCTCGATCGGTTGGGCCTCGCAGCCGCGAAGGTAAACGCCATTCTCGCCCCGGCAGAGAATGTTGCTGAAGCGGATCTGGCGGACGTGCCCCAGTTTCGTGTCCGGGTTGCGCGGAAGGTTGCTGATATGAATCGGCTCGCCCGCGCCCCACCACTTGCCCGGTTGCAATTGGGTTTCAACCGTGATGTTGGCGAAAAGAACATTTTCAATGTCGCCCTCGTCGCGGCTTTGAACGCAAAGTCCGCGATTGCTGCGGTGGATGACGCAGGCGTCGAAGACCACATTGCGGATTCCCGGCGGCGCGTAGGCTTCGTCGAGCTTCAGGGCGCAACTGCGCGAAGCGATGGTGCAGCCGGTGACGGTGATGTTTTCGCTACGGCCATAGCTCGCGAAGTTCGGTGTGTTCTTGAGCACGATGCCGTCGTCCGCCGTGTCAATGTGGCAGTTGGCGACCCGCACGTTCCGGCAGTGGTCGAGATCAATGCCGTCGTTGTTGGCCATGTTCCAATCGTTGAGGATGCTGACGGAATCAATCACCAGGTCCTCGCACCCCACCGGATGAACCGTCCAGCTTGGCGCGTTGCGGATGGTGATGTCCCGGATGCGCACCTGCTGGCACCCGATCAAGATGATTACCATCGGCCGTCCGGCGGCGAGTGTCTTGTCGGTGGTGCTCCGGCCAAAAGGCCACCAAACCCCGCAGAAGGATTGCGGCCACCAGCCCGGTTTGTTCACGTCGCCGCCCGCCTGTTCATCGGCAAGTTTCTGCCACACCGCCTTGTCATTGCCATCAAGCACACCATCGCCGGAAATGGAAACGCCGGTCGCATCCTTCGCAAACAGCAACGCCCCCGCCGGGCCGTAATCCTGCCAGCGTGCGCTCCCCTTCAAGACCGCGCTGCGCGCCAGATGGAAATCCACGCCGCTTCCCAGCGTGACCGCTCCGGATAGAAACGTTTTTCCGCCCGGCAACAGCACTTGTCCGCCACCTTGCGCAACACAGGCATCCACCGCCTTTTGAATGGCCGCCGTGTCATCCGCCACGCCATCGCCCTTTGCGCCGTAATCCAGCACATTGTAAACGCCCGAGAGTGATGTTGCGGTCCGAGGTTCGTGACGGCCGGACGGATCAGCGGCGTGCGTTGTGAACGCGGCCAGAATCAACATTCCAACAAGAAGGTGAATGGTCATTTTCATGGGTTGTAGTTTTTCAACACTTGGGTCGCTGCGCGGTCCCCAGGCGCAGATTGTTTTCGATCAACCGGCAGCGCTGTTCGGCACAAACTTTCGAGCGCCTGCCGTCTTCGGGTGTGTTGGCCACGTAATCCAGCAATTTCTCAACCGTCGTTGTCGCCACATGCGTGCGCGTGTCCGAGGAGCCGTAGTAGATGAACACGTCGCCATTGGCGCGGGCCACCCAACCGTTGGCAAAAACAACATTCGACACGTCGCCCACACGTTCTTCGCCTTCGGGCGCCATGAAATAGCCGCCGGGGGTCTTGATGACCCTGGTGGGATTGTTCCGGTCGCACAGGAACAGGTAGAGCACGTAACGCATGCCGGCGGCGGTGTTGCGCACGCCATGCGCGAGATGCAACCAACCCTGCTTCGTCTTGATTGGAGCCGGTCCGAGGCCGTTTTTGCCTTCCTTGATCGTGTGATAAAAACGCGGGTCAATGATCTCTTCCTTGCCGATGACCGCATTCTCAATGTCATCGCACAAGCCCCAGCCGATGCCGTCGCCGCTGCCGGTGGCCGCGAAATCGGCCATGGGCCGGGTGTAGAAGGCGTACTTGCCCTTCACCAATTCGGGATGCAGGACGCAGTTGCGCTGGTGCAGCGAATTGGTTTTCAAGTCGGGCAACCGTTCCCATTTCACCAGGTCTTTCGTGCGCGCAATCCCGCAACGGGCGATGGCCGCCGAAAGATCTCCCGGATTCGAGTCGTCATGCCGCTCGGCGCAAAACAGCCCGTAAATCCAGCCGTCTTCGTGACGCACCAAGCGCATGTCGTAAAGGTTCGTTTCCCTGGCTTCGAGTTCAGGCATGCGGACGGGATAATCCCAGAAGCGGAAGCCATCCACGCCGCTTTTGCTTTCGGCCACGGCAAAAAAAGATTTGCGGTCCCAGCCCTCAACGCGGGCCATGAGCACGATGTTGCCATTCCACTCCATCGCGCCGACGTTGAAAACGCAGTTGATGCCGAGTCGCGTCATGAGATGCGGATTGGTGGCGTGGTTGAGATCATAACGCCAGAACAAGGGCGTGTGTTCGGCGGTGAGCGCCGGGAATTCGTATCGGTCAAAAATGCCATTGCCGGTTTTTTGCGGGCGATTGCGGCATTTGACCAATTGTTCATGCCGCCGCTGGAGTTGTTTCCATTGCGCCTGAAATGCGGTTCGGTTCATTTGGCCTGAACGATGATGATTGTGGTTAAATTGGTTGTCGATTCAAGAATTCTACATTGAGCGGAATCATCCGCCAATCCAGAATCTGCGGTTTAAAAAAGATTTCATTCCAGCCGCGCAATGTCCATGTTTTGCCACGTCCATTTGAAAATTTGCCGTAAAATTCAGTGACCTTGTGCATCCAATCATTATGAGCAGCCGACACACTTCCCGCCGGGACTTCATCAAAACCGCCGCACTGGCGTTGCCGCTGGCCGTTGCCGGCTGTGCCAGCCTGCCGGCGAAACCCACCCCGGCCAAAAAGAACACGAGCGACTTCATCTCCGTCCGCAAAGGACGCTTTGAACTGCATGGCCATCCTTATTGTTACATCGGGGCCAGTATCTGGTGCGGATGCTATCTCTCGGACGCCAAATTAAGCGGGGGCCGGAAACGCATGGTTCGCGAACTGGATCGCCTGCAGAGCATCGGCGTCACCAACATCCGTCTGCTCGCGGGTTCGGAGACTTCACCATTGGCCGGCGCCATTTCCCGCGGCATCACGCGCAGCCCCCGCGACTGGGACGAGGATTTGCTCTCCGGTTTGGATTTTTGTCTGGCCGAAATGGCCAGACGCAACATGCGGGCGATTCTTTTCGTGTCGAATTATTGGCAGTGGTCCGGCGGCTTTGCCCAATACATCCGCTGGGCCACCGGCGAAACGATTCCTGACCCGGATCGGCCGGTCATGGCGAAGGGCAATTGGGGCAGCTTCATTAAATTTTCCGCGCGGTTTTACGTCACGCCTGCCGCGAACCAGCTTTATCTGGATTACATCGCCCAACTCATCCGGCGCCGCAACACGGTCAACGGACGCCTTTACCGCGATGACCCGGCGATCATGACCTGGGAACTCGCCAACGAACCGCGCCCCGGCGCGGATGCCGCGGTCAGCGGCGTGCCGGAGTTCTGCCGCTGGGTGGACGGGACGGCGCGATTCATTCATGCGCAGGATCCGAATCATCTCGTGTGTACCGGCTCCGAAGGCATTCATGGTTGTTTGGACAAGCCTGATGTTTTCCTGAAGGCGCACGAAACCCCGGCGATTGATTATGTGACCGTCCACATGTGGCTCAAGAATTGGAACTGGCTGAAAGACCCGCAACCCGGGGAGAATTTCGAGAAAGCCGCCGCGCGCGCCAGGGACCATGTGGAACAACACACCGTCCTGGCCACCGACACGCTGCACAAGCCGCTCGTCCTGGAAGAATTCGGCCTGCCGCGCGACCACGAGCAATATGGACCGGAAACGCCCACCACAGCACGCGATGATTATTTCCGCCGCATGTTTGACCAAGTCGCGGAATCCTGCCAGGCCGGACGCGCACTCCAAGGTGCCAATTTCTGGGCGTGGGGCGGCGAAGGCCGCACTGGCGGCGACATGAGTTCAGCCGGCGCGTTGATGGGCGACCCGTTCTGCGAGCCGCAGGGGCTGAACTCCGTTTTCGACACGGACCAGAGCACGCTGGCCGTCATCGCCCAGGCGAACAAAAAACTCGCCGCTCTCGCGAAGTGATTTGATGTCGGGCCGGACGGCCTGATCCCGGAGCCGACTTACATTTTGTTGAGGCGAAGCATCAGCACGTCGTGTCCCGGCACTTCGGCGGTCAGGGTTTCAGTCGTGGTTCCCAGATCTTTTTTCGCCCACAGATCGCGGATTTTGTAAGTTGTCGTGTCAAACCTGGCTGCTCTTTTTGAGAGGTCGTCCGTCACGGTTTCGTTTTTCCAGTTGAAGGTGACGGGTTGCAAATTGGTGCCGCGATTGAGCACGCACATGGCCCAAGCATCGTGGCTCAAAGGCTTGAACCAGATATCCACACCATCATTGGCGGAATTGGTTGAATTGCCGGAATATTTGAACCCTTCCACGCCCAGCGCGTCCTGATCCACGGCAATGACTTCCTTGTTGGTGAGAATTCCCAAGGTTTCCTTGGACATGTGTCGCAGGTCGTTTCCGGAAATCAGCGGTGCCGCCAGCATGCACCACATCGAGAAGTGTGCGCGGTCTTCATTCACCGCCATGCCGTTGCCCACCTCGAGCATGTCGGGATCGTTCCAGTGCCCCGGTCCGGCGTATTTTCGCAGGCCCTCCTGCTTGTCAATGATTTGCAAAACGCCCCATTGATACCAGGTTTTGTGGTCTATTTTGCAATCGAAGCAGTTGTAGATGTCGCCGGTGGTGCGCCAGGAATGGCCGACATTGGTGGCCCAGAGCCACGGCTTATTATCGCCCCATTCGCACAGGCTGAAGAGGATCGGCCGACCGGCCGCATACAGGGCGTCGCGCATGGTCGTATAGGCTCCCTCCGCCTTCAGGCCCTCGGCATTGCACCAGTCATATTTCAGGTAATCCATTCCCCATCGGGCGTAAGTCTGCGCGTCCTGAAATTCGTGACCCCGGCTGGCTGGCCGGCCACCGCAGGTTTTGTAGCCGACATCCGAATAGATGCCGAGCTTCAATCCCTTGGCGTGGACATAGTCGGCCAGCGCTTTCATTCCGGACGGAAACTTCTTTGGATCCGGCTGGATGAACCCTTGGGCATCGCGCTGTCCCTGCCAGCAATCGTCAATGTTGACGTATTGGAATCCCGCGTCTTTCATGCCCGAGGCAACCATCGCATCGGCGGTTTCGCGGATCAGTTGCTCGTTCACTTTTTCGGCGAATTTATTCCAACTGTTCCAGCCCATCTGCGGGGTCAAGGCCAGTTGGTTGAACTTCTGGCCGGGCGCGACGCTGGCGACGACGGGCTTCTTGGTGGCGCAAGCCGATAGCAAAATCAGCGGGATTAAAATGAGTATGCGTTTCATGGTGGTAGGAGTGTTTTGTATTGTGGTTATGGGAGTGCTTCGATTTTTCAAGAAAGTGATTGCTCCGTTCAGTGCTGCTCCTTGCCCGCGGAAATGGCGCGCAACCGGCGGAGCGTTTCCAGGCACATGCGCGACCCGTGATACGGGCCTTTCCATTCGCTGACTTTGGGCAGGGTCGGATCCACGCGGCCTTCAGGCGTGATGCGCCAGAACCATTCGCCGTGAACGCGGTCAACCAGATGCCGCTCGATAAAACCCCAGGTGTGCCGGGCGGCTTCGAGAAATTTCGCGTCATGGGAAAGCTGGAAGGCGTTAAGGAAACCGATAACCGCCTCAGCCTGCGGCCAGCCTTCCCTGCCCGGATCAATGACTTTTCCGCTTTTTCCCTCGTAACCCAGCGCGCCATCCGCGCCCACGCCTTCCCGGAGCGCCACCTGCGCCATCCGCAAGGCGACCGCCTGCACGCGCTTGAGCAAGGCGGCGTCGCCCAACACTTCCGCGGCTTCGCACAGGAGCCAGGTACCCTCGATGTCGTGGCCGAAGGTGTAAGTGTCCGAACGAACCCGCCACGTCTCGTCGAAGAAGTGGTGGAGGTGTTGCGTACGGGCATCGAGGATGCGCTGCTCAAAAAGCTGGATGAGTTCGCGCAGCCGTTCCGCAACGCGCGGTTCCGGCCAGGCCCGGTAAAGGTTGGTGTAGGCTTCCAGAACGTGAAGATGATTGTTCATGGACTTCTTCTCGTTCATGTCCTTGTCGCTAAGCCGCGCGTTGGCATCGGCCTCCGACCAATCACGACGGCGCACTTCCAAATAACCACTGTGTTTCGAATCGTGCGCGTGCCGCTCGATCAACTCAAACAACTGAATCGCCCGTTCCAGCGCGGCCTTCCCGCCGAAAGCCCGGTGATATTCGGCAAGGGCGTAAATGTAAAACGCCTGGCCATAGATTTTTTTGGAATCGTCCAGCACGTGCCCGGTGTCGTCCAGCCGCCAGAACGCGCCGCCGTGCTGCGCGTCCCAGAAGCGGTTCATGACGAAATCCAGCGCCCGATCGGCCATTTGTTGGAAGAGCTTTTCGGGCCGGGCGCGGTGAGCGGCGGAGAATGCCCAAAGAATGCGGCTGTTAACGATAAGTCCCTTGGGTTGCGTGCGGTCGGGCTTGAGGTCATTGGACAACCAACCCATCCAGCCGCCCTGTTCGTGATCCAACGCCGGTCCGCACCAGAACGGCAGGATGTGGCCGAATAATTGGTCGCTGGCGCGCTGCGAAAAATTCTTCAATTCATTTGTATTCACGAAAAAATTCCGGATCGCCGGCTATTTCGGCTTCAAAGCATGGATGATTTCCACCCGCCCAATCTGGGTTTCGCCGGTCAGTTCGATTTTCAGGAACTTCGCGCCGCCGCCGATATTCCCGGCGTGATAGAGGACAGGCTCCCAGAAACCGTAATCGCCGGCACCGCCAAAATATTCGTTTTTACTGACAGGGACGTCATGATAAGACTGACCATCATCGGAGATGGAACACTTCAAGTCCACAATATTGTTGGGAAACAACGTGAAAACGCGAAAACCTTCAATCGAAGTCGGAAGCTCGTAGATGAGCGCGTCACCGGCATTGCCGGCGGCGCGGCGCGCGTCTTCCTTTGCCCGGCGGCAGTTGCGCGTGGTGATCTCGATTTGACCCTGCCGGGCGTGGACTTTTGAAAAGTCAGCGAGTTCATCCACCAGGGTTGCGTGCGTGACGGCGACCGGCCCGACGACGTTGGAGGGTTCCGAGAGACCGGCTTCATTTTTTGCGCGGACCCGGTAATACCACTTGCCTTTTGGCGCGGACTCGTCGTTGAACAGCGGACGATATTGCGCGAAGCTTTCGTCAATGTTTGTGCCAGCCATCGTCCATGGGCCGTCCGCTTTCGGAGCGCGTTCCACGGTGTAACTGGCGGCGCCCACGGAGCCTTGCCAGGAAATTGCGGCGGCGTCCGTGACCGGCAGCAATCTGGGCGGAGCTGGAACGGGAATGGGCGGCGGAGTCAGGCCACGGATGGCAAAGGCGTATTGCCGGACCGATGCCATCAAATTGATTTCATCATACGCCGCGCCAGTGGTTGAACCGGGCCAGTGAAAACCTTTGTAAAGATTGCCGCCAGACGGTTCGCTGTGCCAGTAGAAGCCGCCATCGCGGTCACGGAAACGCAGGCTCCAGAGCAGGCCGCCGGAAATGCCGGTATCGATAATTGCCTGCATGGTTGCAGCCATCTGTTCGGTGGGAACGAATCCGAATTCACCGACGATATAAGGCTTCCTGCCTTTCGCCACGGCCGCATTCTCCTGGATGAGTTGGGCGAACGTAGTTGTCCGCCTCGGGTTCGGATAATGGTGCGTCGTGACGATATCAATCTCCGGTATGGTGAACGATTCCGGCTGCAATTCCCAGGCCCGGCCGTCCATAATCAGGTGGTTCGTATCCAAGCTCTTGATGTAACGCGCGATCTCTCGCGTCCACTCGGTGGTTGGGGATATTTCATTGCCGGTTTCCCAGCACAGGACGGCTTTGTCGTCGCAATAACGCACGCCGGTCAAGGTGTTGGTGCGCAGGACCAGAAAATGGATCGTTTGTTTAAAATCCTCAATGAGCTGGCGGTCAGTCCAGAAGTCGTCCCGGTCCTTGTCGCGAAAGCCGGCGTATTCCGCGCGGCCGCCCTGCCATTTCCAGTTATCCACGAGGGGAATAATGAGCCGAACGCCTTGTTCGTTGGCCACTTGGAGGACAAGATCGAGTTCGCGGAAGGCTTCTTCATTGAATTTGCCCGGCCCCAAAACGTGACGGGGCGTCCCCGGCGGGTCATTGGTACGCACAACGGAAAGCACGTAGGTGCGCACAACCGTGCCACCCATCTGGCGCACCGTCATCAGGCCGTCCCTGATTTCAAACTCATCAGGCAAACGCCAGGGATTGGTCTCCGTAAAAGGCAGGTTGTCTTCAATCAGTTGAAGATTGGGGAGGTCGAAGGAAATGAAGCGAAACGGTTTGTCACCTTCCATCAACTGGTCGCCGCGGACGGTGATGAAATCGCGCAGCCCCGGTTCCGCCCGGACCGCGGTAAATGCGAGAAAGGCGAGGAGCGCCGTCGAAAATAAAGAGAGCGGTTTCACTGAAGGATTCCCGTTAAAATGCCCCCGGCTGGCACCCGGTTGTGCGCGAAATTCCGGACAGAAAAATACTGTTTGGGCCCAAGGGCGGTCGCACGACACGATACTGCCAAGCCGTCTGCCGGTTTTCGAGGGGGATTTTGGTCATCTATTTTGACGACAAACATCGTTGTCCCGCATCGCAGCATCAAAATTACTCCTGCCACCTCACTTCAGCATTTGGTTGAGTGGGCCTTCCATGGCGTCGGCCCAGATTTGATAGCCCTTCTCATTCGGATGCAGCAGGTCCGGCATGATGTCGCGGGACAGCGTGCCGTCCGGTCCAAGGAATTTGGAACCGATATCCATGAACTTCACCGTCTTCCCGTCATCCAGCTTTGCGAGTTGCGCGTTGATCGCCTTGACCTGTTCGCGGACCGGGTCGTTCGTTTCTCCACGCGGGAAAATGCCGAACAACAGGATTTTGCTTTCCGGCAACCGGGTGCGCAGTTCCCGGACGATGGTTGTCACGCCCTCAACGATTTCGGGCGTGGAGTTGCGGGGTTTGCCATTGTCTTCATTGCCCGCATTGTTCGTGCCGATGAGCAGCATGACGATTTTGGGTTTGATGCCATCGAGTTCGCCGTGCTCAATGCGCCAGAGCACATTTTGGGTGCGATCATAGCCGATGCCAAACTCGGCGGCGTGGCGCGGCGCGTAATACTTGTTCCAGACATTCAGCCCGCCCTTGTCCCAAAGCCAGCCGGCGGTGATGGAATCACCGAGAAACAGCAGGTCAATGCCGCCCTGTTTTGCCTGCTTCACGAAAGCCTCGTGGCTCGACATCCAATTGGTGGGAAAGGTGCGGGGCACGGGAATGACGGCGGTGTTTTCGGCCAGGGCCGTAACCGCCAGGAACAGGGAAAGGGAAAACGCGAAAGTGAAGAGGCGTCGTTTCATGCCCCGAACGTATCGGGCGGAAACGAAAAAAGCAAACGGTTCTCGCCTCATGCGTTGTCATGACTGACTTCAGCCCCGGGGAACCTTTATCCGTGAGTCAACACGAGGCGTGTTGTTTCCGTATCTGTGCGGCGTGCGTGCCGGCGACCGCGCCACGGAGTGCAACCAACGCCATTCGCTTCGCAAGTGGCTGATTGCTGGTCACCAAACATAACCTGCATATTCAGATGAAATATGCGGGTTGGTTTGAATTTACGGTAAGAACGCC
This sequence comes from Limisphaerales bacterium, assembly GCA_003134375.1. GTDB lineage: Bacteria > Verrucomicrobiota > Verrucomicrobiia > Limisphaerales > UBA11358 > UBA11358. The sequence goes on from PLAY01000156.1 coordinate 11,684, forward strand.
CTCGGGCGGCGATTTTCTCTGAAGCCTGCTATGGTCCATTCGTCAAGCCAATCGCTGCTGCGGAGCATTGTTTTAATAAATCTTCGTTTATCGCGGCCTCTTCCACCATGCCCGCCAACAAGGCGACGGCGCGCGCCTTTTTAGCCATTTCAACGGCCTTGGTAAATTGGCCGTCTTGGGCATAAGCGGCAGCGAGGGTTCTGATGCAAATCGGTTGTTGCTGGCCGGTCAACTCGACAGCCTTGCTGGCAAACTGCACAGCTTCCCTGCCATTACGCAATTCCAGCTTCGGAATTGTCGCCAGGCGCCAAGCCAGATTGTTTAATGCATGAGCGTCGTTGGGATAGAGGCGGACCGCCTCACGAGACTCTTGAAGTGCCTCGGCGAACTTTCCAGTGCTTTCCAACTGCGTGGCAAGATCCATTCTCGTTTGCAGATCGGGATCTACGGGCGGGTTGATTTCGGAAACGTTCGGGGAACTTGTAGCCGCTGCACTTGGCAACGGATTCTTCGGCGAAGGAGATTCATTTTTCGGCAAGACAAACACTCCCAAAGCCACGATCAAAAGCGCGCCAACGGCCAACCAGTAACCGTGTTTCAACGGAGGGAGGCCACGGTCAGCAGTGGTGGCCGATGACGCATTGGCGAAGAACATGGTCAAGATGGTGGAAAACCATGCCAACAGCACTGGGAGAAGGTATCGCCCCCCGGCATCATCATTGGTATAACCGATCACTTCGCTTAGACTTTGGATGCTGACAAAGCTTACAAACACTCCGCTTAACGCGACCGTGGCGCCGACCAACATCGCGAGTATCCAAACAATGACTTGGCGCCGGGCGGGAATGGCAAACCAGAGCGCCACCGTCATTAGCAGACATAACCACCCCAAACCCAGTGTCGCATGATTATATAATGACGACAAGCCATCCCATTTGCCGATCCAATGAAGCCGTCCGCCTTCACCGTTCCAGTTTGCAAAGTCAGGATTCACAAACAATCGCACAAGCTCGATTTGGAAGAGGCGGGCCCAATTTGCGAGGGTAGAAAGCAGGGTGGTTGGATGGTGCAGGATGTGGCCAACCAAACTCGATTCGTAGTTCAATGTGGGTATTTGAAGACGCAGGCAGATGAAGGGCAAAGCCGTCAGAAGGCAGAACCCCAACACCCGCCAGAGGCGTGGCAACGGTTTCAACGAGAGTCGTGCCGAAGGTAGCAGTAAAATCCAGCTTGCCACCAGTGCCAGAAAAATGAAGCCCTCAAACTTTGACATGGCCGCTCCAAACAAAAGTGTCAGCCCAAGGCCAAGCCGGGCGCGGTCTTTTCCAACCAGCCAGAGGGCGCATTGCACGAAGCCCATAACGGTGAAAAAAATCATCGGCAGGGTGCTGCCTTCCCACTGGACGTATTTTTGGGTGGCCGGCAATAGCAATAAACCCAGAAGAGCGAATGACGAGACATGTCGCCAATTGTTCCCGGCCCGGTTCAGAGGGACGTATCCGCGCACTGCCTCCGGAGCGCGGCTGCGTCGCAGACCAGCCGCAGCCGCTTCGCAAAACTGGCCGGTTGGCATGCGCCTGATGCCGCGGAGATTTTTTACGTGCTGCGGCTGGTGCTGGACACCCAACCGCGCTCCAACTTTGCTGCGTTCGGGGGCAGTGCGCGGATGCGCCCGGGTCAGAGAGGCCAAAGCGGCGATAAGAAACAGCAGCATCCAAGTGGGCCAGAACTTGGTCACAAACTCATCCACATGCCCGAGCGAGTCATACGTGGCGGCATGCAACGAAGGCACAAGCGTCGGATAGTCAAGATGCGCATGCGCCAGGCCCGGGGTGGAAAACCATCGCACCAGTTCGTTCCCAGTACAGAGGTGCATGATCTTCGCCTTGAGCATCCACCGCATCGCGTCGCCGTCGATAAGTCCCTGTAATCCGGCCAGACGAAAAAGAACCAGAAATACAAGCAGCCCGGCCACCAAAATAACAATGGTTATCGGACTCTTAACCATCTTCCAGCTACTGCCAACAACCTTTGCCCAAAAAGCTTTGTGATGATGCCAAATTTCCGCGATGCTGCCCAATGCGGTTACAGAGAGAATCAAGCCTCGCCCTGAAAAACCGCACAATTTGACGCCCAGCGTGAGTGCCGCCACGGCCATCATTCCCAAGCCCAAATCACACGCAAGTTGTTCCAGCAACGGCATCTGCACCCCCAAGGTGGGGAACAAAAAGCGAAGCAGCCACATTCCCGCCAACGCCGTCAACAGGGGAAGCAGAAACGCTATGGCTGTGTCATGGCCGGAGTTGAACCCGGCCGGATTGGCCGGAAATTTCATAGGAAGGTTCCTCAGCGCTTTCAGATGCCATTGGGACCCTGTAGCATCAAACCTCACATCGAATCCATTGGTAAGAATTTCTTGATCGGACTTACTGGTTCTTCCCAGAAATTCATTGTAGGCCATGCGGGTTGGCTGATCCACACTCACGCCGACTTCACGAGGGAAGAGATAATAGGTCATAAAATAATAATACCCAAGCTTGTCGTAGTTGGTGGGACCGGTCATGTCCGTCATGAAAACACGCGCATTCGTTGGCAAAACCAAATCGAAATACCGGCACGTTCCTGAGGCCGCAATATTTGCCCAGCTCCGGTCCACGATATTAGTAATCCCTGACAGGCGTTTCCCTAGAAGATAGCATTCTGCCACAGTCGGATACTTTCCGTTCTCCCCTTGATTGTATTGCCTAACCTGCCAGGTTATCACGAGGCTGGCAAAGGCTACCAGAGAAGCCGCGACGAGGGCCGCCCAACGACTATTCATAGAATTCAAAATGCATGCTGATTAAAATCAGTTTTGTGCGGACCGGAGCATTGTAAAAAGTGCTCAATTTTTGTCAAGAATGGAACAGGCAAGTGTCGCGTAGTTTTCAAAACAGGTATTTTTTGTAGTTAGCAAAACAGGAATGTTCATTTGGGGCGGT
>PLAY01000197.1 GCA_003134375.1 Limisphaerales bacterium
ATTTCGAGTCAGGTGCCTTCAACCACTCAGCCACCCTTCCGCACAAATGCTCTGAAGACTCGATGCGCTGCGTTTCTGACAAATATATTGTGCGTGCGTTTGCATCGGGAGCAAGCTCATTCGCAACGCCGACCGGCGGCGCGCCTGCGACAGCCGGGGGTTGGACGCCTGTCGAATTGACTTGCCGTTCACTTTAACTCTCCCAAAATAGAGGACATTCGCAACGTGCGGTTTGCTTGACAGACTCAAGCCAATGTAGCTCAGCGGTAGAGCAACGGTTTCGTAAACCGTCGGTCGCCGGTTCAATCCCGGCCATTGGCTCCATTCTTGTTCTTAAGGTGTGGATAGCACCACACGGTAGAACCGTTGTGAATTGGAACCGATAACATCTGATGTTGTCGTCACGGCACTGTTGGCGAGGATCGGGCTACCGAGATTGACCCAGTTTGTGGAAGCCAAATTGGTAACGGATTGCAGTTGATAAGTCTGTCCGGCGACCGTGCTCCAAGCGAGAGCGATCGTGCCATTCGGCAGCAGGGTCGGGGCGCTAAAGGCTGGAGTTGGCACCAGCGAAGGCACCGTGAGCCGGAAAATGACGCCGTAGTCCATCGGGCCGCCATTTTGCGTGGTGCCGTACAAATTGTCGTCCGTGCCCTCCACCAATGCCGCCTGGGGATTCGCGCCATTGGTTCCGTTAAACGAAATCAAGGTCGTCAGAGCACCATTGGTGGTGATTTGGAACACCGTGCCGTCATTGTACGTACCACCATACGCCGTCGTGCCATACAAATTCCCGTCGCTGGCCTGGATCAGTCCGGCAGAGGGAAAGCTTCCATCGCTGCCGCCAGCGAATGAGTGAAGGGTGGTGAGTATGCCATTGGTGGTAATTTTGAAGACCGTGCCGTTGCCGAGCTGGCCGTCATCGCCGGTGGTTCCGTAGAAATTGCCGTCGGCAGCCTGGATCACTCCCGCGTAAGGGAACCCCCCATCAGAGCTGCCATAGAACGAGTAAAGGGTGGTGAAGGTGCCGTTGGTGGTGATTTTAAACACGGTTCCGCTGCTGCTGGTGCCGCCCTCCGAGGTGGTGCCATAGAGACTGCCATCAACGCCTTGCACCAACGTTGCTTCAGGAGAACCGCCATCGGCACCCCCGGTAAATGAATACAGGTTGCTCACGGAGCCGTCGGGAGTGATTTTAAATACCGTCCCCCAGCCATTGGAGATGCCCCCCTCAAGGGTGGTGCCGTAGAAACTGCCATCAACGCCTTGCATCAGCTCCGCATAGGGAAAACTGCCATCGGCCACCCCCGTGAATGAATGAAGGGCGCCAAATGTGCCGCCGGAAGTGATGTTGAAGATGGTTCCCCAGTCGCCAGTGCCCCCCACCGAGGCCGTGCCGTACAAATTGCCATCCGCTCCCTGCACCAGCCCGGCCATCGGATAGGCGCCGTCGCCGTCGCCGGTAAAGGCGTAAAGAGTGGCGGGCGTGCCGTTGGTGGTCAACTGGAAGATGGTGCCATAACCATTGGTGCCGCCATTTTGGGTCGTGCCGTAGAAAATGCCATTGGTGTCCTGCACCAGCGCGTTGGGGTTGGCGCCGTCCGGGCCGCCGGCGAACGAGTACAGGTTGGTCAGCGTGATTTTCAACAGCGTCAGTACGGCGCCCGCGCTCGACACCCATCCCAGGGAATTGCTGACAATCACCGAATACGTTCCGGCGTTGACTGAAGAGGCGTTGGCAATGGTCAGGATGGTGGTGGCGGTGCCGATGATATTGGCGCTGTCCGTGAGATTGTTTCCATTGAGCTGCCATTGATAGAACAGCGGAAAGTTTCCAACCGCCCCCACTCGGAATGTCGCGGTTGCTCCTGACAGGACGGTCTGGTTTGTCGGCTGCAGGGTGATGACCGGGACAGAGGAGGTCACGGTCAACAGCGCGGGAGTGCTCGTGACCGACCCAAAACTGTTGCTCACGATCACGGAGTAAAGCCCGGCATTGGCGGCGGTGACATTGGCCAAGGTCAATACCCGGGTGCTGCTGCCGGAGAGATTGCCGGCGGCGGCCAGGTTGGTGCCGTAATCCTGCCACTGATAAGTCAGCGGGAAACTGCCCAAAGTGGCGACGCTAAGATTCACCGTCTGGCCGAGAAACGCCGTCTGGGACTTGGGCTGGCGAGTGATTTGCAGCGGTTGGTTGGTAATCGTCAGTACATAGGTCTCCCCATAGCCGTTGGCACCACCGGTTGTCGTGCCGTACAAATTGCCATTCGTGCCTTGCACCGGCGCGGCCATAGGATAGCCCGTAGTACCGGGGAACGCGCCCAGCGTGGTGAACGTGCCATCGGAGGTGATGGAGAATACTGTTCCATCCCCGCTCGCACCGCCGTCTTCGGTCGTTCCATAAAGATTGCCGTCCAAGCCCAGCGTTAGTCCGCCGTAAGGATAGGCACCGTTCGAGTAGTTAAACGAAAGCAGGTTCGTGAGCACGCCGTCCGGGGTCATTTTGAAAACACTGCCATACCCCGAAGTTCCGCCATCGCTCGTGGTACCGTAAAAATTCCCGTCCGTGTCCTGAACCAGCCCACCCAACCTAAACCCGCCGCTGTCCTGAAACGAAACCAATGTCACCAGGGCGCCATTGGGAGTCATCCGGAAAATCGTGCCTTGACCGTAGGCACCGCCCGCGGAAGTGATGCCGTACAAGTTGCCATCGGCGCCCTGAACCAGACCGGCATAAGGGGTGCCGCCATTTGCTAGGTTGAATGAAACGAGATTGGTGATCACGCCGACAGGAGTCATTCTGAAAACGTTGCCATCTCCAGAAGCTCCTCCGTAGGCGGTAGTGCCGTAAAAGTTGCCGTCCTGGCCTTGAACCAGCGCGCCCGTCGGCTCGCTGCCGTTAAGGCCATTGAAGGAGGCCAGCGTTGACAGCGCGCCGCTGGTTGTCATCCGAAATACGGTGCCGTAAGCCGTGGTGCCGTACAAATTACCATCACCGCCCAATGTCAAACCTCCGAAAGGATAGCCGCCATTACCGCCGTTGAAGGAAACAGGGAAGGTAACCGTCCCGTTCGGGGTCATCCGGAACACCGTGCCGATCCCGGACGCCCCGCCTAGTTCCGTGGTCCCATAGAAGTTGCCATCTCTGGCCTGCACGAGCGGCCAGTAAGGATATTCGCCCGAGGCGGTGCTACTGGTGAACGAATAGAGCTGGGACAAGGTGAGCGTCGCGTGCGCGGGGAGCAACGCGAGCCAACAAATCGCAACCGCCAATGTTAAGAATCGAATCAGTTTCATGGTTTTCCTTTTTGCTGCTATCTTGGGTGTCCCGTTGATGTTACGGCAGCGGCGGGCCGACCTTGATGCGATAGAATTGCACGGGCAAGGTCAGCGCATTGGTGTCCGTCCATTGGAAGGACATCGGTGGTGAGTTGGTGATGAAGAGCATGTTCCAGTTCACCAGGTTCGAGGACGCCTGCACCGCGTAATCGGGTCCAAGAATGCTGTTCGTCACGCGCAGTGTGAATTGGCCGTTGTTCCAGCCGGCCGGTCGCACCGTCGGCAACGCCAGAGGATTGACGGTGATCGTGAAACTTCGCGTCGCGCTTAAACTGGGGCTGCCGTTATCCGTTACTTTCAGCGTGACCGGGTTGACGCTATTTGCGTTTGTCACCACCGGCCGCCAATTGAAGGTGGCGTTGGTGTTGTTGATTTGGGCAAGCGTGGCATTGGCCGGGCCGTTCAACAGGCTGAAGGTCAAGTTCTGAGGCGGTGAATCGGTATCGGTGGCGGTCGCGGTGAGAGCCACCGTCTGGCCCACATTGACCGTCTGGTTCGTTATCGGCGCCAGCGTTGGCGCGGTATTGTTGATGATGGACGAGATATACACGTTGTCGAAAACCGCAGTACACAGCACTCCGGCGTTATGCGAGCACACGACCAGGCCCATATAGACGGTGGGGGCCATGTCGATGGTGAGCGGGTTGTCAAGCTCGGTCCAAGTGATGCCGTCCGGTGACAGGTAAGCCTGGAAAACGTTGTTGGTGCGTGTCAGTCGCACCCAATAGGGCGCGGTGTAGGTCTCGTAGATCCCATCGGTATAGGAACTGGAGCCAGTGTCGACCCCGGTGGTGGTCCGCCAAATGAATTCGATTCCCTTTGCACTCGATGCCTCAACGTCCATGAGCGCAAGTTTGGATGTCGCGGTGAGGGTTTCCCGGATCATCACGCCGCCCTTGGCGTTGGCGGAAGTGTTTTGCACGCTGACGACGCGGGCGCGGATTTCGCCGTCGCCATTCATCGGGACATAAACGAACTGGAAGGCGTCGGTGGCATACCAGATGTCGGCGCCGGAACCCGAAATGGTAAACGGCCCGCCACAGGACGAAGGACTGCCCGCCGCGCCCACCGAGCCGATGTCCCTGCTCGTGAAAGGAGTCGCCAGATACGGCACCGTGACGCTAACTTGCGGGCACGGCACGCTTTCCACACCCCCAGCCGTCATCGTGACGATATAATAATAAGTTTGGCAGGGACCGACGTTGGTGTCGGTGTAGGCGGTGGTGACCAGATTGCTGGCGATGGTGGTGTAAGGGCCGCCGCTGACAAGGGAACGTTTCAGGTTGTAACCAGTCACTCCGGCGTGCGCGTTCCAATGCAACTGCACTTGAGAATTGACGGCGGTGGCGGTCAAACCAGTGACGAAGGCCGTCGGCGTCGCGCTCGTCTGGCTGGAATTGGCGCTTTCACCGGTGATGTTCACAGCCGACACCTTGAAATAATAAAGTGTGCCGTTCACCAGACCGGTGACGACGAAGTTGGTGGCGACTACATTCGCCACGTTCGTATAAGAGCCGCCGCTGGTCGTTGAGAGTTTAACGTTGTAACTGGTCGCTCCGGGGGAAACCGTCCAACTCAACGACACTTGTGTATCGCCTCCTATGGCCGCGAGGCCTGTCGGGGCGGTCGGCACGGGCGGAAAGTGGGCCGTTGCGCTCACCTCAAGGGAGTTTACACTCTCCCCATTCGTGTTCACGGCGGTCACCACATAGTAATAGGCGACCAGATTGCTGACTGTAGTGTCCCTGAAACCGGTGCCGCCGGTGTTCGGGGCAATCACGGTATAAGACCCGCCGCTGGTGGTGGCCCGCTTCACATTGTAGGTAAACGCACCGGGCACCATGTCCCAACTGATCGTCACCGGCCCATCGGTGCCTGCGACGGCGGCCACTCCCGTGGGAGCGGCTGGCGGCGGCAGGGTGGCGGCTTCCGTGATGGTGATATTGGTCGAGGTCAAACCGGTTGAAATCGCGGTCAGAGTGATGGAACCGGGCTGGTTGGTGGATTGGACGATGACTTCGGCCAGTCCATTGAACACCATGCGCTGGCTGGCATTGTCCGCTTCATGCGAACTGGGATTGCCGTTGCCCACGCCAATGATGGCGCCGCCGCCGCTTATGGAAAAGCTGATGTTGTTGGTTGCCGTCGGCACCACGTTGCCTTGCGTATCCAGCACTTCCACCGTCACAACCGAAACATCCCGGCCATCCGCCAGAATGGTGCTGCGATCCGGCAGCAGGGCGATCTGGGCAGCGGGTCCGGTAGTTGTGATCGTGTTGGTCAGCACGGCCACACCGTTGTTGTAGCCGATGGCCTGGAGTGTTCCCGGCGCGTAGGACACATTGTCCCATTCGACGTGGCCTTGAACATTGAGCGTTTGCTGTCCCAAACTGACACCATTGACGAACAATTCCACCACCTGACAATTGCCATAGGCCCAGACGTTGATATTCTGGCCCGTCGTCCAATTCCAATGCGGAAACACATGCAACACGGGCTTGAGCGTCCAGTTGGCTTGATAATAGTAGAATAAGTCCTTCGGGAAACCACAGGTGTCCATGCTGCCGAAGTGCGAACTGATGCACGGCCAGTTGTAAGGCGTCGGCTCACCGCGATAATCAAAACCGGTCCAATCGAATCCTCCGGACGACCAAGGACGAGCAGAGTAATACTGCCACCAGGCTTCCGCCGTCTCACCCCAAGTCACCGGGTTGGGCAAACCTGAGGTCGTGATGATGTCATACGAGGCCACATAACCGTTGACGGTGTCATTGGTATAGATGCCGCGCGTGGTCACGGTGGTGCCCACTTCCGTGCCGATGATGGGCGAGTTCGGGTTGCTGGAGTGGTAGGAGTCCAGGTCACCCGGGATGTTGTAGTTGAGACCCTTCACGTCCAGCACGTACGCAAAGGTAATCCCCGATAATGAGCCATTGAGGGCCGCAGTGCACAACCGCGTGGAATCCAATGAATGCACCAGGTTCTGCATCGCTTGTATGACGCCCGGACCGGATGAACTGCCCTGCATGGTCCATTCTTCATTGCACAGCGACCAGCAAAATACACTGGGATGATTCCGGTCGCGCAGGACCATGCGTTGGAGCTGGCCCAATGATTCCGGGTCCGAACCCATGCGCCGCGTTTCGTCCAGCACCAACATGCCCAACTGATCGCAGGCTTCAAGCAGTTCCTCCGTCGGCGCGTTGTGCGAGGTGCGGTAGGCGTTGCACCCCATCTCCTTCAATTTCTCGACCCGGAAGTATTGCAGCCGGTCCGGCAGCGCCGAACCCACCCCCGCGTGGTCCTGATGGTTGCATATACCCTGGATTTCCACATGCTGCCCGTTGATGAACACCCCGTTGGTCGGATCGAATTGCACCGTGCGGATCCCGAATGGCGTGGTGTAAACGTCCGCCGCCGTACTTTGGTTGGTCACAGTGGAAACCAGATTGTAAAGGTACGGCGCGTCGGGTGACCATAGATTGGCCGCCATGCTCACAGCCTGCGTCACCACCAGGTCCTGGCCCGCCGGCACGCTGATGATTGAGGTGAGGTTCGTAACCGCGTTGTTGTTCGCGTCGAGAATTGTTGACGTCAGACTGCCGGTCGCGGTCGAACCGCTTTGATTGGTGACGTCGGTCTGAACCGTGATGGTGGCGTTGGAACCCACCAGTGAAGTGGTCGCGACATAAGTTCCCCAGTGATCCACATGCACCGGATCGGTTTTCTCCAGCCACACGTGACGATAAATGCCGGCCCCCTCGTAAAACCAGCCTTCAAACTGGCTGGCATCCACCCGCACCACCAGCACGTTGGCCCCCCCGGCGATCATGTTGCTCGTCACGTCAAAGGATATGGGCGCGTACCCGCTGACGTCCCGCCCGATGCACCGCCCGTTTAACCAGATCAAGGCGTTCCGATAAATTCCGTCAAATTCCAGCCACATCGTCTTGCCGGCATCGCCCGCCGGCAGGGTGAACGTGTGGCGATACCACGCAATCGTGTTCGCGCTGGTCCCTCCGCTGATCCCGGCCTTGTATCCGTGATTCTGAGCTGCGCTCGAATCGAACGGCAGCCCCACCACCCAATCATGCGGCAGATTGATTTGCTGCCAGCCGCTGTCATTGTAATTGGTTTGTACATACGAAACGTTTTCCCCGGCGTGGGTCGCCACCGGATCGGGTCGTGACGCCTCCAGCGTGACTTCTGCAGTAGGGTCTTGCAGCTTGGTCAAGTCGTCGATCTCCGGATAACTCGTTACAGCGGTGGTCACGTCTGCCGGATCACCCAACTGAAAGGTCCAGCCCGCGTCCAACAAGTCCCGCTCGCGGGCGGCGGCAGGGGACAGCGACAGACCGCTCAACAGGCCAAGAATACCTGCAGCCCGGACAATGTTTGAAATGATAGGGCAGGATAAAGTTTTCATTGGTTTTACTTCCAGGTCATCATGCATGATTTCACTTGTATATGTCCGCCGACCAACACTAAGAAACAAAAAAAATTATTTTTTATACGCTCGAGCACCAGCATTCCGGCAACCGTAGCAACGCACCGCTGGTTGACGGCAAATTTGCACCGAGCGCTCATAAAACCGCTCATACTGGATAAACCGCATTATATTGACAGTGGACCATTCATATCGTTTTGCTCCGACATGAGTGGTCTCCACCTTTAAATAAGGAAAAACAGACGGAAGGTTACAAACAAACTGCCCATCAACCGGAATTTCCTTGTTCGTTGCATAGAATTTGCTTTTGTGATTGATAACATCGATTCCCGACCATGAGCATATTCATTGGAATCCGCGGGATTTGAAAAAATATTATCACTTATCATATTTGAAATGCCAAGCTGGATTTTCTTATAAGTGTTTTTCCTGGCGCAAGTAAGACAACTGAACCGCCGGCGTGACGACCAGAAATTCGCGGGTCAGGAGGTGAAACCAGGGAAACTTTGGAACATCATGATCCGCAAGAAGCCGCCGCCCAGTTGCGCTGTTTTTGACTGATTTCACAATCTCTTCAATTTGAGCCAAGAGCCACCGGTCAATCTTGGTCGGTTGGAAAATCATAAACTGTTCTTTCTTTGATATTGACTGGTACAACATTACAACACCATCTGACAAAGCAGTTTTGCAAACCTCACGCCACTTGATCAAAAAAGCCATTGAATTTCCCGCGCCTCGGCTTTGTTACCTCCAGTAAACGGCTGCTGAAGGGGCAGTGAGGAGAGAGTGACGGTGTTCGTGCCATCCGCGCACGAGTTGTCTTGCAACCAGGCGAACTCTTTGATGTTGTTGGCGTTGCTGAGAACGAGATGGGAGCAAGGGACTTGCGTCAAAAATGAGGGGTCAATCGGGACGTTCAATCCCGGCCATTGGCTCCATTTTCGCAACGCCACTCGACAAAATCCCCCACGCGCGGCATCCTGCCGACGATGGCATTTGAATCGGATTCACCGCTCGACTCGTTGTGGAAGGAATACGGCCGGGCGTTTCAGGCTTGGGACGACCTCACGCTCGGGCGCTGGCTGGCGCAAACGCTCGGCCAGCTCGAAGGCCGGGCGTGGCGGCTCTCGCACCCGCTCATGGGCGCGTACCGGCTGGCGGCGCAGCTCGCGCACGACCGGCAGGTCTGGTTCAAACGGCTGGCCACGCCGCCGGCGGCTTATGCGGAATCGCCGTGCTGCCGCGCCCCGTTTTTGCCGCTGCTCACGCGGGATGTGCGCGAATCGGGTTTGATCTGCCAGCATTGCAACGAAACGCTCGTGCCGTTCGACGAAATTTCCACCGACGTCCGCGCCGAACTCGATGCCTGGGCGCAGCAATATGAACCCGTCCACGCCGTCGCGCATTGGGACGACCATCAGCGCCGGCGCGCGAGTGATTACGACCGCGCCTATGAAAACGCCGCGGCAGAAGCCGAGCGTTTGCTCGCGCGCGCAGGCCGCGAACTCGCGCCGAAGCTGCTGAATATTTATCCCGCCGTCATTTGGGAGGATCAGGACGAATGCCTCGAAGTGCGGCCGGAGGACGTGCAACTTTGATTCCAGTCAAAATCCAATTATGAAATGGTTGTTCAAATGGCTGTTCCGGCTGTTGCTTCTGGCGGTCGTGTTGATCGTCATTCTGCTGCTTTCGCTTAATTCGATTCTCCGGGTTTATGTTGAACATCGTATCCGCGCCCAGACCGGCATGGACGCGGAGATTGGAAAATTTTCGGTTGGCCTCATCGAGCCGGCGGTGACGATTCAAAATTTCAAGCTCTACAACCCGCCGGACTTTGGCGGCACGCCGTTTTTGGACATCCGGGAAATCCACGTCGAATACGACCGCGCCGCGCTTGCCAAAAGGCAGTTGCACCTCACGCTCCTGCGTTTCAACCTCGCCGAACTCGACATCGTGAAAAACGAGGCCGGACGCACGAACATTTTTTCGCTCGGCGTCACCCTGCCATCAAAAAAATCCGGCGGCGGCAAGGGGGCGGCAGCGTTTAAGAAACAAACCGGCTTCGAGTTCCAGTCCGTTGACGTGCTGAATGTCTCCGTCGGAACTGCGAAATTCATTGACCTGAAGGACCAGCGTAACAACCGCACGCAAAAAATTGGCCTCGAAAACTGTGTGATGAAAAATGTGAAGTCCCAGGCCGATCTGGCGGGTTTGGCGGTGCTCATCGCGTTGCGCGGGGGAGATTTTTTTGGATCGTTGGTGAATCTGCCAAGGTACGGAACCAATTGATTCTGTTGGGCGTCCCGTTTGGAGTTCCGCGTTTACGCGGTTTGGACAAGTGCCGCCAATGTGACCGACTGAAGGCAAAACTCCAAACGTTGCTATTTTTACATTTTCCACGCGGGAATTTTCTTCTAATTTCGTCGCGTGCATCGTGAATCCGTCAAAACCGCCGCTCGCCTCGTCGTGAAACTCGGCACGGGCGTTCTCACCGACAGCCGCAAGCACCCCGACCCGGTGCAATTGGAACAGCTCGTGGCCCAGGTCGCCGAGTTGCGGAAAGCTGGCAAGGAAATCGTGCTCGTTACCTCCGGTGCCGTCGGCGCGGGCATGGGCGCGCTGGGTTATGAAAAACGTCCTGGCGAACTCGCCGAATTGCAGGCGTGCGCCGCCGTCGGCCAGTTGCGCCTCATGGCGATGTATGCCGAACTTTTCGCGCGGCACAATTTGCACGTCGCGCAGGTTTTGCTCACGCATGACGATCTCGAACATCACGAACGCCATCTCAACGCGCGCAACACGCTCGTCACACTGCTCGGACGCGGCGTCGTGCCCATCATCAACGAAAACGACGCCGTGTCGTTCACCGAAATCAAATTCGGCGACAACGACACCTTGTCCGCGCTGGTGGCGTCGTTGCTGCCCGCCGATTTACTCGTCATTTTGACCACGGTGGACGGCGTGATTGAAAATTTCAGCAAAGCCAATCCGAAAACGATTTCCGTCATCGAAAAAATTGATTCGACGATTGAAAAACTCGCCGGCGGCACGGACAGCGAAACTGCCATCGGCGGCATGGCGTCGAAGATTCAGGCGGCCAAGATTGCCGTGCGTTCCGGCATCCCGCTCGTCATCGCGTCGGGCAAAAAGAAAAACGTGCTGGCAAAAATTCTCAGCGGCGAGGACGAAGGCACGCTGTTCGTCGCACATCCCACGAAGCTGCAGGGCCGCAAACGCTGGATTGCGTTTTTCCATCATCCCCAGGGCGCGCTGTTCGTGGATGACGGCGCGAAGCTGGCCTTGCGCGAGAAGGGCAAGAGCCTCCTGCCGCCGGGGGTGGCGCGCTGCGAAGGTGAATTTGCCGCCGGCGACGTGGTACGGATTTGCGATTTGAACGGAACGGAATTCGCGCGCGGCATTGCGAAGTTCGGCGCCGCCGAAGTGCGCGGCCGGAAACTGGCGCGCGTCGAAGTCGTGCATCGGGATGATCTGGTGATTTTGTGAACGTAATTTCAACGCAGAGACGCAAAGGGCGCAGAGTTTCGCAGAGAAAGTTTTAAGAACTCCGCGCGTCTCCGCGTTCTCTGCGCCTCTGCGTTTAAGTAAATCACATGAAAAAGACATCCGCCATCAACGACCTCCTCAAAGTCATGGCCCGGCTGCGCTCGCCGACGGGCTGTCCGTGGGACCGCGAGCAGAACCATTACACGCTCCGCCGCCATGCCATCGAGGAGGTTTATGAATTGATTGACGCCATCGAAGCTGGCGACGACCACGAAATGGCCGAGGAACTTGGCGATTTGCTGCTGCAAATTGTCTTCCATTGCCAGATGGCGAAGGAACGCGGCGCATTTGATTTTGAGAAGGTCTGCCGGCTGATTGTGGAGAAGCTGGTGCGCCGGCATCCGCACGTTTTCGGCAAAATCAAGGTCAAGAATGTGGACGAAGTCTGGGTGAACTGGGAAAAAATCAAAAAGGCGGAAAAGCACGGAACCAAACACGCCCGCCATTCAGCCCTCGACGGTATTCCCAAACATTTGCCCGCCCTGCTCCGTGCCGAAAAGCTGATGAAAAAGGCGCTCAAGGCGAAACTCCCATTGGCTGGTCAAAATTCCAAACGCCGTCTCGCCAAAACCGCTTTGGCCCGCGAGCTTTTTGATTTGGCGGAACTTGCCCAGGCGCGCGGCTGGTCGGCAGAAGAGCTTTTAAGCGTGGAGATCAAGCGGCGCGAACGCCGGTTTCGGCAACAGGAACGGCGAAATTTGCAGACCTAAGACGTGTTTTCAAAATGCGGAGTGTGGCCGTCCTTGGCCACAGCCATGTTCGCCAACCACACGTTTTCCAAAATTCCATGAGTTCCTGGCTGACGGGAGTTGCTGCGCCCGGGGACGGGCGCACCTCGGCTATGAGCTTTCGCTGATTTTGAAAACACGTCATAACCTTTCGCGGACTATTTCTTTTTCCCGGCTTCCGGGCGATATTCCAAAATGTCGGCGGGCTGGCATTCGAGATGGGCGCAAATGGCTTCGAGCGTGGAGAAACGGATGGCCCTGGCCTTGCCGGTTTTGAGGATGGAAAGGTTTTGCGGCGTGATGTCCACGGCGGCGGCCAGATCGTTCAACCGCATTTTCCGCTGGGCGAGAACCACATCCAAATTGACGATGATGGGCATAAGCTTAAACGGTCAATTCTTGTTCCTCCTGAATTTTCCGGCCTTCGTCCATGATCCAGGCAATGAAAAGAATTACAAAACCGGTGACGAGATTATGAACCAGGTGAAAGAGAATCATTTGAAGATAACGGACAATTTCGACAATCCATGGCGAAGAATTAACGTGTTGAAACCACCCATTGTGAAGTTGACGATGCAGTGCGTCGAAAATGTTTCCGATTCCCATCAACAAGCTGACAATTCCAATGCATCGAATATAGCGGACGGTAGTGGGAGAGAATAAATCGCCACGGACATAACACGCGAACAGTTTGTATGCGAACCAGCATTCCATGGCGCGACCGAGAGATGAAAGATTCAAGTAAAACGACAGCGAAGGATGCACTCCTGCCAGGGTAATGCCGTAGCCGAGTATGCCGATAAAACCAAAAATCACCGCAGAGGCGAAAAAGACGATTCTTAAAAATGTGCTGATTTTTTGGATCCGACTCAACAGGGAGTTGACCTTCAGAGAAATTTCATTCACATTCATAAATTTGAAAAGCTGATTTGGTTAAACGGTCAATTCCTGTTCCTCCTGAATCTTCCGGCCCTCGTCCATGACCTTGGCGATAAAAATGATGGCGAGGCCGGGAACCACATTGAAAAAAATCTGGATACAAACTTCGATCAGCGGAACCGAAATCGCCAGACCCATGGGCACTGAAGCGCCAGCCTGATAAATCTCCTTCACGAGCATCAGCATGTGGATGCCGCCATTCACGATTCCCACCAGCACCGTACCGATGCCCAGCCAGCGGATGCGGCACACGACCGTCGGGGCGAAGAGGTTGCCGCTGGCGTAGGCGGAGAAAAGTTGGTAGGCAAACCAACTGGTCACGGCATAACCAAAGTAAGAAAGATTGAGGGTGCAATTATGCATTACAATGGGATTTAGGTTGCCCATCCACATCATCGTGACCACCGAGAGGATTCCTATGGCCCCAAAGATGATGGCGGCAATCAGGAAGATTATTTTAAAGGTCCGGCTGGCCGCCATGATTTGCTTCAAACGGGCATTGGCTTTGGGAGACATTTCATTCGCATTCATAAATTTGGTTTGGTTAGACCGTCAGTTCCTGTTCCTCCTGAATCTTCCGGCCCTCGTCCATGATCCAGGCGATCAGGACGATGACAATTCCGGCAAAAAGCAGTCCGAAATCAATGCCCGTGCCAAAATCAAAGGAGAAGAAGCCCATTTGATAGTGTGTGACTGTGACCTCCCTTAAGGTAACTCCGGGCGGCAAAGTTTTGAGGTGGTCCAGTATGGATTGAATTGACGGAAGTGGGTGTTGCTGAAGTAAGATGTGAATGACCGACTGAAGCATCCAACCCACCGCGCACAATAACCCCAAAAGCTTTATGCAACGGATCGTCTCAGCTGCAAAGATCAAGCCGCGCTCATAAAAGTGAAACAGCCTCGCCAGCTTCCAATACCAAACACAAAGAACACCCTGTAAAATAATCAGGAGGATTTCGCGCGTAAGAGTATCGAAATCTCTTTGTCGGAATAAGCCTGAGAGATCCAACAACATAAGCCAAATTGTGAAAACGAAAAAGCAAAACACAATAAATCTGGCAATCCGGCTGACGATTTTGATTCGACTCATCCGCGCTCTGGCAATCCGGCTGACGATTTTGATTCGACTCATCCGCGCGTTGGCCTTCGGAGAAATTTCATTCGCTCTCATAAATTTGAAAAACGGTCTGGTTAAACAGTGAGTTCCTGTTCCTCCTGAATCTTCCGGCCTTCGTCCATGATCCAGGCGACGATGTAAATGGCTCCACCAACGACAATCCACGGAGAAACAAATCCCTCCAGCAGCACCCACGGAAAAATGAATCCTCCTAGATAGATAACATTGGCAGCGACGGCAAGTATGCCGTAACCCACCAGATAACCTCCCAGTTTTTTCATTTCCGAAACATTTGCCCCGGAAAAAATCGCTCCTTTTTCATACAGGCACAACAAACGGTAGAAAGAAATGACACCAAGAAGATAAACAGCCGTTCCGGTCGCCCAGAGCAAATACATCGGCTTGGGAATGTCCAAAGTACTGGCATAGGCATGATTGAAGATTGAAATCGTGCCGGACGCCGAGTGGATGTTTTTCAGGTTGAAAGCCAGAGCGCACAGTGGCGCAACAAAGTAAAAAAACACGCAGACCTTCAGGATATGACTGATTTTTTGAATCCGATTCAAGCGAGGACTGGCTTTGGGAGAAATTTCATTCGTATTCATGGCGCAAGGATTACACCCATCAACTCCGTTAGTCAAGCATTTTTTATTGATAAACGATAAATACTTGCTTTTTAGCATGATTTACAGCGGGTTGCGCGGGAATGGATTTCCTCGCAAATCATGCGATTTTCAAAATAAATCCACGTTGACAGCCCGACGCGGTTCTGGCTTAATATCCAGCCCTTTGCGGGAATATTTATGTACGCCGTTTTAGAAACAGGTAGCAAACAGTATCGGGTCGTCGCGGGCGACACGCTGGAAATCGAACGTCTGGCCGTCGAGGCCGGCAAACCGTTCACGTTTGACCGCGTGTTGCTGGTCAATCGCGACGGCAAGCTGGCGGTGGGCACGCCCACGGTCAGCGGCGCCAGCGTGCTGGCCGACGTGGTGGCGCACAAGCGCGGCGAGAAAAAACTCACTTTCAAGATGAAACGCCGCAAGGGCTATCACAAAACGATCGGTCATCGCCAGGAATTGACGGTGGTCAAGATCACGGAAATCAAAGGCTGATTTTATGGCACATAAGAAAGGTCAAGGCAGCATCCGCAACGGCCGCGACAGCGTCAGCAAACGGCTCGGTGTGAAAACGTATGGCGGCGAAGCGGTCACCGCCGGCAGCATCATTGTCCGGCAGCGCGGCACGAAGTTTGTCGCGGGCGAAAACGTCGGCACAGGCCGCGATTGGACGCTCTTCGCGCTGGTGGACGGCAAAATCGCCTTCGACAAAAACGGCCGGCGAGTGAATGTGAAGGCCGAGCCTGCCGCGAAGAATTGACCGGCGCAAACGAATTTCACGGCGAGGCCAGGCGCCTCGCCTTTTTTGTTGCAGCGTCGGGCCTGCGGCTCGATATATCAGCGCACGCGCCGACGCTACACCTGAATCTGGCTCATGTTTGTTGACGAAATAAAAATCTACGCGAGCGCGGGGCACGGCGGCAAAGGCTGCATTGCGTTCCATCGCGAGGCTTACATCGCCAAGGGCGGACCGAGCGGCGGCAACGGCGGACGCGGCGGCAGTGTGATCTTGCAGGCCGACCACGACCTCAACAATCTCATCGCCCAGTATTATCAGCCACGCCTCATCGCCCCGGCAGGCGAGCCGGGCTTCGGCAAGGGCATGGACGGCCACGCGGGCAAGGACCTCATCGTCAAAGTGCCGTGCGGCACGCTGGTGTGGCAGTTGCCGTCAGTGACAAAACCGGCGGGAGATTTCGAGGACGAGCCGTCTTCGTTACACTCCGCCGCGCCAAGGGACGAGGACGAGGACGAAAAGCCGACGCTCAAAACCAGTGCGAGCAAACGGCCGTTGATTCGCAGTGCCTGCGGCGGGCAGGCGCAGGAAATTGATTTGAGCAAGGAAGATGCTGGAGAATTTTCCGTCGGCACATCACCCAAAGGCGAACTGGTCACCGACCTTACCCAGCACGGCCAGCAATTTGTTTTGTGCAAAGGCGGTCGTGGCGGATTGGGCAACCGGAACTTTGCGACGGCGGCGCGTCAGACGCCGCGTTTCGCCCAGCCGGGGGAGCCGGGCGAGGAAGGCGATTTTCTTTTCGAGCTGCGCATCATGGCTGAAGTCGGGCTGGTCGGCTATCCCAACGCCGGCAAGTCCACCCTGCTCACGGCCATTTCCAAGGCGCGCCCGAAAGTCGCGCCGTATCCGTTCACCACGCTCCACCCGCAAATCGGCATCGTGGAATATGCCGACTGGCACCGGCTCACGGTTTGCGACGTGCCGGGTTTGATTGAAGGTGCGCACAAAAACGTCGGCCTCGGCCACGAGTTTCTGCGCCACATTGAGCGCTGCAAAATCCTGGTGCTGCTGCTCGACATGGCGGGCACGGACAACCGCGCGCCGTGGGACGATTACAAACAATTGCTGAAGGAACTGGAACTTTATGATCCGGCGCTGCTTGAAAAACCGCGCCTGGTGGTGGCGAACAAAATGGACGAGGCGGCAGCCGAGAAAAACTTGAAGCAGTTCAAAAAGAAGATTCGCAAAGTTTCGTTGCTGCCCATCTCCGCCGCATTTGATCAGGGCGTTGATAAATTCAAGAAGACCATTCGGGAAGCGGTCAAGAAGGCGTCTTCAACGTAGGACAGGCTTCCAGCCTGTCTCCAATTTCACTTTGCCTGCTTCTTGCCGAATCGTTTTCCCGGCGAGGGACAAGTTGAGTGGCGAACGCACTTTTGAAGATGGAGACAGGCGCGACGCCTGTCCTACTTTTCGCGCTCGAAAAACCGCATCAGGCTGTCGCCGTGCTTGAGCAGTTTTACTTCCGTCCATGGCGCGACGATGTCCAGCGTGTCGCGCTTGGTGTGGCCCAGAACAAATCGTCTGCCGGGCGCGAGCAGCTTCGGCAAATTGGGGTCGTCGAGCAACAGCTGCGCAAAGGAAGTTGAACGGCGGCCGATGTTTTTTTCGCCGTAAGGCGGGTCGGCCAGAATTAAATCGAATTGCCGTCCGTTTTCCGCGAATTGCGCCAGCGCGGTGAACACATCCTGCACGCGCACGTCGAGCGAGCCGCCGAGGTTCGCCGTATCCGCGTTGGCACGAATGAATTCCGCGTGCTTGTGCGATTTCTCGATGCACATCGCCGATACTGCGCCGCGACTCAGGCAGTCCAGGCTCAACGCGCCCGTGCCGGCGAACAGTTCCAGCACGCGCGCGCCCACAACCCGCGCACCGAGGCTGTTGAAGACCGCCTGTTTGACGAGGTCGGGCGTGGGACGCACAGCCAGACCTTTCGGTGTTTTCAAAATCCGCCGTACCGCGTTGCCGCCGGTGATGCGCATGGCGGAATTTTAACCACAAAACACACAAACCACACGAAAATTGAATTTGCATTTTCGGAGGGACGAGTTGCACGAGTCCCATTCTAATTTTTTGAAGTTGGGGGCTCTTGTAACTCGCTCCTCCGATCGGAATCACTTGAAGATTTCGGTTAGGAATTGCTTCATGGCTTCCCATGACCGTTTGTCCGCCTTTTCGTTGTAAGCCGCGCCCTTGGAATTGTCGTTGCCCGCATTCGGTTGGGTGAAGGCATGGACCGCGCCGCCGTATTTGATGAGCTGCCAATCCACCTTGGCATCGCGCAGCTCACTCTCGAATGCGGCCAGGTCCTGCGGCTTCTCAAACGGATCATCCGCGCCATGACAAACCAGTACCTTGCCTTTGATGTTTTTACCGTCTGCTGGCGTCGGCGAATCCAATCCGCCGTGAAAACTGACAACCCCCGCAACGTCCGCGCCACTGCGCGCCAGTTCAATCACCGTTGTGCCGCCAAAACAATAGCCGATGGCCGCGACGCGCTTCGAATCAACGAGCGGCTGCTGGCGCAGCGCATCCAGGCCGGCATTGGCCCGGGCGCGCAACAGTTGCCGGTCGTTTTTGTATTTGCCCGCTTGGGCGCCGGCTTCCTGCGTGTTTTGCGGGCGAACGCCCTTGCCGTAAATGTCGGCGCAAAACGCGACGTAACCGAGTTGCGCGAGCATTTCCGCGCGATGTTTCTCGTAGTCGGTCAGCCCCAGCCACTGATGCACGATCAGGACGCCGGGACGTTTGCCCGGAATGGCATCGTCATAGGCGACGAATCCTTCGAGCGTCGTGTCGCCCTGTTTATATTCGATGGTTTCAGTATGGATGGCCGCGCGAACCTTTCCGGCGCAGGCCAACGCGAGAAAAGCGTAGATTAGTTTTTTCATAACATCCCATTAATAGACCAAAATCCGCCCAAGCGCCAGTGGTTTGCTTTTATGCCGGCCAAATATCCGGCAGAGTTTCAGCCTTTCCGCGCAGCCAACCTGCGCTATATTGGTCATTATGTTTCGGACGCAGGATTTACGCGTTAAAGAGATTGTCCGGCTGCTGACGCCGCGGGAATTGAAGGCGCAGTCGCCGACGCCCGACGCCGTCAACGCCATGGTCGCGCACAGCCGCGAACGGGTCATCCGCATTTTGCGGCGGGAAGACCCGCGTCTGCTCGTCGTCATCGGCCCGTGCTCGATTCACGATGAAAAGGGCGCGCTGGATTATGCCGCGCGGCTTAACGCGCTGCGCGAGAAATTCGCCGGCCGCCTGGAAATCGTCATGCGCGTTTATTTTGAAAAACCGCGCACGATCGTCGGCTGGAAGGGTTTGATCAATGACCCGCACCTCGACGGTTCGCAGGACATCGAGATGGGTTTGAAAATCGCGCGGCGGCTGTTGCTGCAAATCACCGGCCTGGGTCTGCCGGCGGCGACGGAATTTCTGGACCCCATCGTGCCGCAATACATGGCCGATTTGATCACGTGGGCGGCGATTGGCGCGCGCACGACGGAATCGCAGACGCACCGCGAAATGGCCAGCGGCCTTTCGATGCCGGTCGGTTTGAAGAACAGCACGGACGGCAGCTTGCAGGTGGCGATTGACGCGATGGGCGCGGCGCGGCATCCGCACAGTTTTCTGGGCATTGACCAGGACGGCGTCACGAGCATCGTCCGCACGGCGGGCAATCCGGACGCGCACATCGTGTTGCGCGGCGGTCGCGCGCAGACGAATTTTGACGCGGACAGCATCCGGGCGGCGAAAGAAAAATTGAAATCAGAAAATCTGCCGCCGGTGCTGATGGTGGATTGCAGCCATGCGAATTCGGAAAAGCAGTTCGCGCGGCAGGAGGATGTGTGGCGCAGCGTGATTCAGCAGCGCGTGGACGGCGCCCGGTCGCTCATCGGCCTGATGGTCGAGAGCAACATTCACGAAGGCAACCAGCCGATTCCAACAAATCCGGCGGAACTCCGTTACGGCGTCTCCATCACCGATTCCTGCATCGGCTGGGAAACCACCGAGCGGATGTTGCATTGGGCCCACGAAACGCTGGCAAAAATTGCTTAGGCAGGACCGCGCAGCACGCGGCCCAAAACTTTCACCGGGCGGTCTTCCAAATCGTCACCAGCCCGCCCAGCCCGCCCAGCAGCAGCACGCTCACGGCCACCGCCCCGCTGCTGGCGTATTGCGGCAGGAATTGCAGCGACGCCGCGCCGACGCCGGGCCCGATGAAGTTGCCCACGCCGATGGCGGCCTCGTGGATGCCGCCGTGTTCGCCCTTGTCCTTGCCCGCATCCATCGAATAGAACAGCGACGAGTAATAAATCAGGCCGATGGCCGCGCCGAAGAAAATTTGCGCCAGCAACAGCACGGCGAGATTGGGAACAATGAGAATTGCCGCAAATGAAACAATGAGCGTCGCAAACGCCGTCACGAGCCAGCGGAAACGGTAATGCCAGTCCGTCCAACGCCACAGCACGATAAATGTGCCGAGTCGCACGAAGCACCATAACGAACACGCGAATCCCGCAAACATTGGCGTGAGACGAAAATGCGCGGCCAACGTGGGCAACATGGGAATGAAGGTGTTGATGGCGATGTAGGCGAACGGGTTTGCCAGCCACGCCATGCGCAGAAACGCCCTGGTTTTGGCGGGCGACGGGCGGTGCGGGTCGGGCGCGGGCGCGGATGCGGGCGCGTGGCCGTCGGCGCGGGCGGCGTGCGCGTGTTGTTGTAATCGAAAAACCAGGGCCAGCAAGGCAATGAAAACGGCGATGGGCAGAACAAAGATGGCGTTAAATCCAAACTTTTCCACCAGCGTGCCGCCGCCGAACAAAGCCAGCGCGTTCGTTGCGGCCCAGACGACGTTATAAGTGCCGACCATGCGCGGCAGGCCGACGGCGTCCTCGCCTTCGCTCACAAGCGCCTCGATGGTTGGCCAGATGAAACACGCCCCGACGTTGAGCAAGCCGGTGGCCAGCACCAGGCCGGCAGCGGAGTTGAACCGCCAGCCGGTGGCCAGCGCCAGAATCATCACGCCGAGGCCGACTTTGAGCGCGTTGAAATAGCCGCGCCGTTGCCCGAATCGCCCCCCCTGCCACGCGGAAAAAGTGTAAATCAGGCCGTTCAACGCGGCAAAAGCGAGATTGTCCCGGCCGCTGAAGCCAAACTGGTCCCGCATGAAAAAATAAACGTAGTAGGAATAAAAAGCCACGGCGAAGGAACTCATGCCTTCGATGGCAAAACAAATGGTCTTAAACTGACGGCTTTCCCGGGTGCTCATGTCTGGCTTGAAATTTCCCTGATGGCGGCGCGGCAATACCATTTCACCGCGTCCAACATCGGCGGTTGCAGTGTGTCCAATTCGTTGGCGGTACACCAGCGGATGTCGTGATGCTCCCCGGCGGCGAGTGTAACGTTGGTAGGGACGCCGCGCTGCGGCGTCCGGTCGGCGCGGCGCGCCGACCCTACCTTGGGCCGCGCCCAATACATCATGCCGATGTGCTCGTGAGTGTCGTTGATGCGGTGGATGTCGAGGAAACGCGGCGCGATGAGCGCGCGGGTGCCCGGCCCGGTCGTGGGCGGACGTTCGCCGAGCAACTCAACCTCCAGACCACTTTCTTCCTTCGCCTCGCGTAACGCGGCCTGCTCCGGGTCTTCGTCCAGTTCGATGTGTCCGCCGAGCGGCAGCCATTTGTCGAGCTGGCGATGATGAATCAGCAAAATCTTTTCGTCGTGAACGACGAAGATCGCGACGGTGAAATCAATTTTTTCGTGAATGTGAGCCATGGTTCGTGATACGTGATGCGTGAAACGTAAAACGTGAAAAGTCACGTATCACGTTTTACGTTTCACGATTTAATAATCATACAACCCGCTGTCCTTTGTGTAACCGCCACCGCCCGCGCCGCCCTCTCCACCACCCATGAAATCGCCCAGCACGTCGCCCAGGTCGGCCTCGATTTTTTCCGGGTCTTCGCCGGCTTCGAGCCGTTTGATGGCCGTGTCGAGTTCCTTGGGCATGGAACCCGGCGGCATGAGGTCTTTCATTTTCTTCATCATTTGCGCCATGTGCCGCGGATTGTTTTCGTCCAGATGCTCCATGTCGCGCTCCATCTCCATCATCGCGCGCTCAACGCGCGGATCGTCGAGATCCGGCATGGACGGGCCGTCCGGCGCGCCGGTGCCGGTTGAGGCGGACGGTTCCTTCAAGCCTTTGCTCACGGCGAAGCGGCTGATCTGCCTGGACATTTTTTTGTTGCCGCATTTGGGGCAGGCGGGCGGGCGGGCGGGATTCACGCGCTTCGACAGGAAGCTGAAAATCCGGCGGCACTTCGGACAGGCAAATTCGTAAATCGGCATTGGGATTTACGATTTACGATTCACGATTGACGCGCCAGTAAATAATTTACGAGCCAGTGAAAAATAGACGGACTCGTAAATCGCAAATCAGATATCGTAAATTACCGCAAACGGTCGAAGTTCTTCTGGAGAATCTGCCAGTCTTTCAGGCCTTTGACTTTTTCCATCGCGGCCTTGTTGATGTCGGCTTCCTTCGCGTTTTTGGTGGGCTTGTTGACGTTGTAAAAGATGCCGAAATAACCGGGGAAATCCGCGCCGGCGAGCCGGTAGGCGTTTACTTCGTCGGCGGTGTCGTGGTTCTTCGGAACTTCCATGAACATGCCGCCTTTGCGCGGGTTCGCGGCGTCGAACGCGCCTTCGTAAAATTCCACGCATTCGCTCAGACATTCGATGAAGCTGAAACCGTCGTGGTCCATCGCGGCCTCCATCATCGCCAGCACGTGGTGCGGGTTCGTGGACGTGGTGCGGGCGACGAACGTGGCGCCGGCGGCAATGGCCTGCTTGAGCGGGTTGATCGGATAATCCACCGCGCCCCATTGGTCGGTCTTGCTCTTGAATCCCAGCGGCGAGGTCGGCGAAGTCTGCTTCTTCGTCAGGCCATAAACCCAGTTGTCCATGACCACGTAGGTGAGCTTGACGTTTTTGCGCGCGGTGTGGGTGAAATGATTGCCGCCGATGGAAAAAGCATCGCCGTCGCCGCCGAATACAAACACGTGCAAATCCGGCCGGGACAGCGAGATGCCGCTGGCAAACGGCAGCGCGCGTCCGTGAATGTAATGCACTCCGTGCGCCTGAACGAAATACGGGAACCGGCTGGAACAGCCGATGCCCGCGATGCTGACAAAATTATCGTGCTGGAGTTTGCGCTTTTCGATGAGCTTGAAGTAAAGCGCCAGCACCGAGAAATCGCCGCAGCCGGGACACCACGTCGGGTGATCGGCGGCAAGTTCCTTTTTCGTCAGCGCCTTGAGCCCGGAATCGGGCGGCGCCGGCACGGCGGAAATGTTTCCCCGCAGGGGAATTTCGGCAATGGCTTCGCTCATAAATTCATGCGCCTCCCAAATTTAAGACCGTTTTCGCCGCTCCGCCGTTCGAGGACAGCTTCATTTTCACCGCGGCGAGCAGTTCCTTCACCTTCCACGTCAGGCCGTCGGTCTTGTTGATGCCCCGGATCCGGGGATCGCAATAACGGGCGCGCAACAGGCCGGCCAGCTGGCCGTAGCCGTAAAATCCTTCATCGTTCATCTCCACGACGAACACGTGGTGGAAGCCGGAGAAAATGTTGTCCAAACCGTGCGGCAGCGGATTGAGATGTTTGATGTGCAGCGACGAGATGCTGTCGCCGGCGGCGCGGGCGCGGTCCACGGCTTCGCGAATTGGGCCTTGCGTCGAACCCCAGCCGACGAGCAGAACGTTGCCCTCCGGCGGGCCGTAAACCTTCGGCACGGGCAGTGTCGCCTGGAGGGCCAGCAATTTCTTGCGCCGCTTGGCGACCATGGCCTGGTGCATCTTGGGCGCGGCGGTCGGGTGCCCGGCTTCATCGTGTTCGAGGCCGGTCGCAACGGGATATTTGCCGCTGGCAATGCGCGTGCCGGGCACGACCCGCGGAACCACCCCGTCCGGCGCGGACAAATCATACGGCGTGAAATCGGGAACCGTCGTCAGGTCGGGCGAAATGTCCTGGCAAACCTTTTCGAGGTCCGGTTCCAAAAACGCCTCGATGCGCGTGGCGATGGCCTGGTCGCTCAAAATGAAAACCGGGACGTTGTATTTGCGCGCAATGTTGACGGCCTCGATGGCGACGTAAAAACAATCCTCGACGTTGGCCGGCGCCAGCACGACGCGGGGCGAATCGCCGTGGCTGCCGAAGCGGGCAATGTTCAAATCGGATTGCTCGACGCTGGTCGGCAGACCGGTGGACGGGCCGCCGCGTTGAACATCCACCACCACGACCGGCACCTCGGCCATCACGCCCCAGCCGACTGATTCCATTTTGAGGGAAATGCCCGGACCGCTGGAGCCCGTGACCGCGACGCGCCCGGCATAACTCGCGCCCATGGCCATCGAAACCGAGGCGATTTCGTCCTCGCACTGGATGAACGAGCCGCCGTACTTGGGCAATTCGCGCCGGAGCAGTTCCATCACGTCCGTCCACGGCGTGATCGGGTAACCTGCCCCGAAACGCACGCCCGCGGCGATGAGGCCGTAGCCCAGCGCTTCGTTGCCATTCATCACGACCTGCCGGCCTTCGCGCTTGCGGCTTTCTGAAAATTGAAACGTCTCAAACAAGTTGCCGACGTTGTAGGAGTGCCCGGCGCGAAACGCCGCCAGCGCGTTTTTAACGACGCTCTCGTCCTTGCCGGTGAAACGTTCGATGACCAGTTGTTCCAGTTTCGGCACGTTGAGGTCGAATACCCGCGCCAGGAGGCCGAGTGCGTAAATGTTTTTGCCCTTGTCCTTGGCCGTGCCACCAATGGCTTCGACCGTCAGCGAGGCAATCGGAACGCCGACGTGATGATAGTCCTGTTGCAATTCGGCCTTCGGTTCGACGTGATCGGAATCGAAAAGCACGATGCCGCCTTTTTTGAGCGAACCAATATGGTCCTCGTATGAGTGCTGATAAAGCGCGAGCAGCAGGTCGGCGTCATCGCCCGCGCTCAGGACTTCGCCCGAGCCGATGCGCACCTGGAAGATGGACGGTCCGCCGGAAATCGTGGCCGGAATTGTCATGAACGTCATGACTTCCTGCTCGCTGCGGCCGGCGAGCCGCGCCAGAAAGCCCCCGATGACCTGGATGCCATCCTGTGAATTGCCGGCGATGCGGATGACGGCTTCGTTGATTCTCGAAACCTTCGGGGTTCCGCCCGACAAGGATGCCGTTGCGTTTGTGTCGCTCATGGACTTCAAAGTTAAAAATTTAGCGGTGCAAAGTGGATCCGCGGCTGAAGACAAATCAGCGCGACGCCATTGCCTAATCACAGTAAGCTACGAATAGCGAACGTGTCAAACCCTAATCCTTGATATATGTGCTTGGTTTATAGAGATTTGCGACGCCTGTTTGGATTGCTTTTCATTCGCTAACAATTCCAATAAGCCAAATTTATATGTTTGGCGTGGCGGGTTTAATTATTTTTTGCGCGGGCGCATCCGCGCACTGCCCCCGCTTTTCACCCTCTCCCCCCAAAGGAGGAGAGGGGCGGGGTGAGGCGGCCGATTATTCTTTTTTGCCGGCACGCGCTGCTTGTGCTGGAGGGCCAACGTGCGTTAGTGTGCGGACCGGATCGCACGACCTTGCGGGCGCGACACAACGACGCGACCAGTCCGCAATCTGGAATCTGAAAGCTCAAATCGAATGAAGACGGCCTACGAACTCGCGATGGAACGGCTCAGCAAAGCCGCTCCCGCCACCAAACTCACCAACGCGCAGAAAAAGCAGCTCGCGGAGTTGGATTCGACCTACGCCGCAAAAATTGCCGGGCGCGAAATCGCATTGAAGGACGAAATCGCGAAGGTGGCGACGACGGGTGATTCTGAGAAAGTCGAAGCGCTCCAGCAGCAATGGGTCAAGGAGCGCAAATCCCTCCAGGCGGAATTGGAGGAGAAAAAGGAACAAATCCGGCACCTAGCCAGCCATTAAGATCTGCAATCACTCGCAGGTCAGACCGAATTGCTCGAGTTCTCCCCACCCGTTCGAACTCTGCCGCTTGCACCGGAAGCCACGCCGGCTGTTTTAACCGTAGTCATCATTTCCAGCCGCGGAACTACAAAGAAAAGTTTAAGCCGCTTTGGCACTACCCAACCAGGCAGTTGTTCCATAACGACGCCGGGCGATTGATTTTTGCTTCAAATGTTCAAAGGCGAGATAAACCTCCGGCGTGGTAAAGAGGGTAAGAGTTTGCGAGAGCAACAAACCGCCCACCACGGCAATGCCCACCGGACGGCGTCGCATATTTCGGCGCGAAGCTGCGCCCCCCCGCGAGCAAAACAAAGCCCAGCATGGCGACAATCATGCCGGCTGCAGCGCAACGCGAGTTTCGATTTTCTTTTTGTGCGCCCGTTCCCACCACAAGCGCAGGCGATCCAAATAAAGGTAAACCACCGGCGTGGTGAACAGGGTCAGCACCTGACTCAGGATCAACCCGCCGATAATCGTGATGCCGAGCGGCCGGCGGAATTCCGAACCGGTCGCATTGCTCAAAATCAGCGGCAGGGCGCCGAAGATGGCCGACATGGTCGTCATCAAAATTGGACGGAAACGCAGGAGGCAGGCTTCATAAATCGCATCGCGCGAATTTTTCCCCTCCTCGCGTTCCGCCGTGATCGCGAAGTCCACCATTAGGATCGCATTTTTTTTAACGAGGCCGATGAGCAGCAAGACCCCGATGATGGCGATGACGTTCATATCCTCCCGGAAAACGAGCAGGGCGAGCACCGCGCCAACGCCCGCCGACGGCAGGGTGGAAAGAATCGTGACCGGATGAATGTAGCTTTCATAAAGAATTCCCAGCACGATATAGACCGCTAGCAGCGCGGCGATAATCAGATACAGTTCGTTCCCCAACGATTGTTGAAAGGCCTGCAGCGTTCCCGAAAAACTGCCGTGAACCGTTTCGGGCATTTTGATGGTTTGCTCCATTTGCTGAATCGCCTTCACCGCATCGCTCAGGGCGAATCCCGGCACGAGATTGAACGAGATGGTGACGGCGGGGAATTGTCCCTGATGATTCACGGCGATGGGTGCGGTGGTGGGCAGATAATGGGCGATGGCACTGAGCGGCACGACCGAACTGTGGTTGGTCGCACGCAGATAAATGGCATCAAGCCCTTGCGGACCCTGCCAAAATTGCCGGGCCACTTCCATGATGACGGGATATTGATTCATGGAGGTGAACATGAGTGAAACCTGCGCCTGCCCAAACGCATCATAAAGCGTGTTGTCAATCGTCTGCGCTGATATCCCCAGCCGCGCCGCCGTCGCGCGATCATAAACGAGCGATGCCTGCAGGCCGTTGTTTTGCTGGTCGGTGTTCACCTCGGTGAATCCGGGCAGTTTTTTGACCTGCGCCAGCAGAATGGGTCCCCATTTCACCAGATCATTCAGGTTGTCACTTTGAATCGTGTATTGATATTGCGCGCTGCTTTGCCGTCCGCCGATGCGCAAATCCTGGCCGGCCTGTAAAAACAACGACGCACCCGGCACGGACGCAAGCTTTGGCCGCAGACGGGCAATGACCTGGTCCGCGCGGAGCTTGCGGACTTCGAGCGGCTTGAGCGCCAGATAGACAAATCCGCTGTTGGCCGCGCCGCCGCCGCCGGTGAACGCAATGACATTTTGCACCGCCGGATCGTCCTTGATGATGTTGACAAACCGCGCCGTGGACGATTGCATGGCCGGGAATGAAGCGTCCTGCGCTCCTTGAACCCCGCCCATGATCGTGCCGTTGTCCTGCTGCGGAAAAAATCCCTTGGGCACAACGACGAAGAGAAAAATGTTCACGGCAATCGTCAGGAAAAGAATCATCAGGGTGATCGCCGGATGCCGCAGCACGACTTGCAGGCACCGTTCATACGCGCCGAGCAATTTCGCAAAACCTTTTTCGCTCACGCGATAAAGCCAGCCGTGGTCCTCCGGTTTGCGATACCGCAGCAAACGCGAGCACATCATGGCCGTGGTCGTAAGCGAAACGACGAGCGAGA
The DNA here is from genome assembly GCA_003134375.1 of Limisphaerales bacterium. Lineage (GTDB taxonomy): Bacteria > Verrucomicrobiota > Verrucomicrobiia > Limisphaerales > UBA11358 > UBA11358. Next base: position 27,608 of record PLAY01000197.1, read on the forward strand.
CGAGAATGGCGGTCGAGAGCACGACGGCGAATTCGCGGAACAAGCGGCCGACGATGCCGCCCATCAGCAACAGCGGAATGAAAACCGCCACGAGCGAAAGGCTCATGGAGAGCACGGTGAAGCCGACTTCGCGCGCGCCGATCAGCGCCGCCTGCATTGCCGTCATGCCTTTTTCCAGGTGGCGCGACACGTTTTCGATGACGACAATCGCGTCATCCACGACGAAGCCGGTGGAAATGGTCAGCGCCAGCAGCGAAAGATTATCCAGGCTGTAATTGCACAAATACATGACGCCAAACGTGCCGATCAGCGCCACCGGGACAACGATGGCGGGAATGAGGGTCGCGCGCGGACTGCGCAGGAAAATAAAAACCACCAGAATCACCAGCGCGATGGAAACGAGCAGGGTACGTTCGATTTCGCGGACCGACGCGCGAATCGTCGTCGTGCGGTCGAGCACCACCTCGCAGTTCATCCCCGCCGGAATGGACGCCTTGAGCGACGGCAGCGCCGCTTTGATCAGCTCAACCGTTTCAATGATGTTCGCGCCCGGGGTGCGCAGGATGATGACCGGGATGCTCGGCTTGCCGTTGAGAAAGCCCGCCGTGCGAATGTTGGCCACCCCGTCCCGCACCTCGGCGACGTCCGAGAGTTGAATGGCCGCGCCATTGCGATAGGCAACCACGAGCGGCTTGTAATCGTCAGCTTTGAGCAATTGATCGTTCGCAAGAATGTCCGCCGTCGTGTGCTCGTCGGCCAACTGGCCTTTCGCCAGATTCGCATTTTGCCGGCCTAGCATGGTGCTGATGTCCACGAGGCTCAGGCCGAAGCTGTTCAAGAGCCGGGGATTGACCTCCACCCGCACGGCGGGCAGCGCGCCACCGCCGATGCCGACCTGGCCGACCCCCTGGATTTGCAGCAGCCGTTGCTGCATGATCGTGGAGGCCGCGTCGTAAAGCTGTCCGCGATTATAAATGTCGGACGTCAGCGCGAGAATCATAATCGGCGCGTCCGCGGGATTGACCTTGCGATAGGTCGGATTGCTGGGGAGATTCGCCGGGAGATTCGCGCGCGCCGCGTTGATGGCGGCCTGAACATCGCGCGCCGCGCCGTCAATGTTCCGGTTCAAATCGAATTGCAGCGTGATCGATGTGGAGCCGAGCGCGCTCGACGAAGTCATTTCGTTTACCCCCGCAATGTGGCCCAGCTGCCGTTCGAGCGGCGCCGCCACGGACGACGCCATGATTTCCGGACTCGCGCCCGGCAGCGAGGCGCCCACGCTGATGGTCGGAAAATCCACCTGCGGCAGGGGCGCCACGGGCAATTGCAGGTAAGCAACGGCCCCCGCCAGGGCAATGGCCGCGGTCAACAGCACCGTGCCCACAGGCCGGCGAATGAAGGGCGCGGAAATGTTCATGAAGTTTGGGGGGCAATGGCGGCTTCAGGGACGCTGGTCGCGCGCGCCGGCGAAAATCTGGCTGCGAGCCGGCTAAAATAAAGATAAATGACCGGCGTCGTGTAAAGCGTGAGCACCTGGCTGACGATCAATCCGCCGACGATGGCGATGCCGAGCGGCTTGCGCAGTTCCGAGCCGACGCCATTGCCCAGCGCCAGCGGCAGTCCGCCAAACATCGCGGCAAAAGTGGTCATCAAGATGGGCCGCAAGCGCAGCAAGCACGCCTGATAAATCGCCTCCTGCGGGGGCTTTTTCTCCTTCCGTTCCAGGTCGAGCGCAAAATCAATCATCATGATCGCGTTCTTCTGCACGATGCCGATCAAGAGGATGATGCCGATGAGCGCGACCACGCCGAGTTCCGTGCCGGAAATCAGCAGCGCGAGAATCGCCCCGGCGCCCGCCGACGGCAGCGTCGAAAGAATCGTGATCGGATGGATGTAACTTTCGTAAAGCACGCCGAGGATGAGATAGACGGTGACAATGGCGGCGAGGATGAGCAACGGCTCGTTCGACAATGAGGCGATGAACGCCTGCGCCGTGCCTTGAAACGAGGCCTGCACGCTCAACGGTATGCCCAGTTTTTTTTGTTCGTTTTCGATGGCTTTCGTCGCTTCGCCCAGCGCCACGCCGGGCGCGAGATTGAAGGAGATGGTCACCGCCGGAAATTGTCCCTGATGATTGATCGAGAGCGGCGCGGTGCCGGATTCAAAGTGGGTGAACGCGCCCAACGGCACCGCGGTACCGGAGGTGGAAAGCACATAAATGTCATTCAGCTTGGAGGGATTGCGCTGGAAGTCCGGCAGCGTTTCCAAAATGACATGATACTGGTTCAGCTGCGTGAACAGCGTGGAAATCTGCCGCTGGCCGAACGCGTCGTAAAGCGCGTTGTCAATCGCCTGCGGCGTAATGCCCAGCCGCGACGCCGTCACGCGATCAATCACAAGCCGCGCCTGCAAACCGTGCGTTTGCTGGTCGGTCGCCATGTCGCGGAGTTCCGGGAGGGTCTGCAACCGGGCCAGCAGCTTCGTGGTCCATTGGTTCAATTCATCCGCGTTGGCGTCCTCCAGTGTATATTGATATTGCGTCTGGCTCACGCGATCCTCGACCGTCAAATCCTGGATCGGCTGCATGTAAAGCGTGATGCCGTCCACCTTCGCCAGTTCGGGCTGCAACCGCCGCATGACTGCGCTGGCGCTGATTTTTCGCTCTTCGAGCGGTTTGAGGTTGATGAGAATCCGTCCGCTGTTGAGCGTGGTGTTGATGCCGTCCACCCCGATGAAGGAGGACAAACTTTCCACCGCCGGGTCCTGGAGGATGACCTGCGCGAGCGCCTGTTGGCGGACGGCCATGGCGCTGAACGAAACGCTTTCATCGGCTTCCGAAATGCCCTGAATCACGCCGGTGTCCTGCACGGGAAAGAATCCTTTCGGCACGATGACGTAGAGCAAAATCGTGGCGGCCAGCGTGGCCACCGCCACAACCAGGGTCGCCCGCTGGCGTTTAAGCACCCATTGCAGCGTTTGCGAGTAAAATGTGATCACGCGATCCCACACGCGTTCCGAGGCCTCGTAAAAGCGCCCCCGTTTTTTCTGGTCGGCTTTCGCTTTGAGCAACCGCGAGCACATCATCGGCGTGAGCGTCAACGAGACGGCGGCGGAAACGAGAATGGTGACGCTCAAGGTCACGGCGAATTCGCGGAACAACCGCCCGACGACGTCGCCCATGAACAACAGCGGGATCAGCCCGGCAATCAGCGAAACGGTCAGTGAAATGATGGTGAACCCGATTTGCTCCGCTCCTTTCAGCGCGGCTTGCAGCGGCTTCTCGCCCTGCTCGATGTACCGGAAAATGTTTTCAATCATCACAATCGCATCGTCCACGACAAAGCCCGTCGAGATCGTCAGCGCCATGAGCGTGAGATTGTTCAGGCTGTAACCGAGCAGATACATCACGCCCAGCGTGCCGACGAGCGAGAGCGGCACGGCGACACTGGGAATGATGGTGGCCGACACATTGCGCAGGAACAAAAAGATCACCATCACGACCAGCGCCACGGTGAGCATGAGCGAGAATTTCACGTCGCGCACGGACGCGCGAATTGTGGTGGTGCGGTCGGTGAGAATTGAAACGTCCACGGACGCGGGCAGGTTGGCCTTGAGCTGCGGCAACAGTTTTTTCACCCGGTCCACGACCTGGATGATGTTCGCGCCGGGCTGCCGTTGGATGTTCAAGATGACCGCCGGGGTGCTGTTCTTCCAGGCGGCGAGCTTGGTGTTTTCGACCCCGTCAATCACCTTCGCCACGTCGGACAAAACCACGGGCGCGCCGTTGCGATACGCGACGACGACCGACTGGTAATCCTTGCTGGTCAAAAGCTGGTCGTTGGCATTGATCTCGTACGCCTGATGCACCCCGTCGAAATTTCCCAGCGCCTGATTCACGCTGGTCTGTTGCAGCGCGCTGCGAACGTCTTCAAGGTTGATGCCGTAGGCCAGCAGTTTCGCCGGATTGACCTGAATGCGGATGGACGGTTTCTGCCCGCCGCTGATGGTGACCAGGCCGACGCCCGTCACCTGCGCGATTTTTTGCGCGAGCCGGGTGTCGGTGTAATCCTCGACCTGGGAGAGCGGAAGATTTTTCGAGGAGATGGCCAGCGTCAGGATCGGCGCGTCCGCCGGATTGGATTTGCTGTAAATGGGCGGCGCGGGCAAACCCGCGGGCAAATAAGTTTGCGCGGCATTGATGGCCGCCTGCACCTCCTGTTCGGCCACGTCAATGTTCAAGTTCAACACGAACTGCAGGGTGATGATCGAACTGCCGCCGGAACTGATCGAAGTCATCTGGTTCAGTCCGGGCAATTCGCCGAACTGTCGTTCCAGCGGCGCGGTGATGGCGGACGAGGTGACATCGGGACTCGCGCCCGGATAAAAGGTGACCACTTGAATCGTCGGATAATCCACCTCGGGCAGGGCGGAAACCGGGAGCATTTGATAGGCGATAAAACCCGTCAACAAAATGGCGGCCATCAGCAGTGAAGTCGCCACCGGCCGCAAAATGAATGGGCGTGACGGACTCACGGCGAATCAGTCCTTCGTTTTTTTTGGGCGCCGGTCTTGTCGGTTTCGCTGGCTGGCTTGCGAATGATGACTTTCGCGCCATCGGTCAGCTTGTTGAAATTATCCGCGACGATCACCCTGCCTGGATCAATTCCTTCCACCGCCGAAACCGTGCCGTCGGTGGTGTTGACCGTGATGATTTGCATGGTGATGGTTTTCAACTCGTTGGTTTGCTTCGGGTCGAGCAAATAAACGAACGCGCTGTCGGCGTTGCGCTGAATCGCCGTGTTGGGCAAAAGCGTCGCGCCGGTCAACGTGTTCACGAGCAGTCGCGCGTTCACGAACTGGTTCGGAAACAGCGATTCATCGTCGTTCGTAAAAATAGCCCGGAACTTGACCATGCCGGTGGTCGGATCAATCTGGTTGTCCACCGTTTCCAAAGTTCCGGTCGCCAGTTTGTTTTGTTGATCGCGGTCAAACGCATCCACGACCAATGGTTTGCCCTGGCGCAACTGTTTTTGGATTCGCGGCAGATCGTCTTCCGCCACATTGAAAATCACGGTGATCGGCTGAAGCTCCGTGATGACCAGCAGAGGATTCGTGTCGCTCGCGTGAACGATGTTGCCCGCGTCCACCAGGCGCAAACCGACGCGCCCGGAAATCGGCGCGGCGATGTGGCAGTAGGCGAGTTGCACCCGGGCGCTTTCCACCGCAGCCTCATCCGACTTCACGGCGGCTTCCAATTCCTTGACTTGGGCGGCGACCTGGTCATAGGCGTCCTGCGAATCAATTTTGGCGGCGATCAGGGCGGCTTCGCGTTTCAATTCGACCTGCTGAAGATTTAATTGCGCCTGATCCTGGTTTTTTTTGGCGGCGGCCTGGTCCACCGCCGCCTGATACGGTCCCGGATCAATTTCCACCAGCGGGTCGCCGGCGTGAACCAATTGCCCTTCCTGATAGTTCACTTTCACGAGCTGGCCATCCACGCGGCTCTTAACTGATACCGTATTGAGCGGCGTCACCACGCCCAGCGCATTGACGTAGATTCCAACGTTGCCCGGTTGCGCCGTCGCCGTGCTGACCATGATGGCTGCCGAACCCGAACCTCCGCGGCCGCGCGTTGATTGGGTTTCTGATGGCGATTGTCCCCGGTGTCGCAAAACGAAAATTCCTCCAGTTGCGAGAATGATCACCAACGCAACCACAACCCATGCCCAACGGCGTTTCTTGCCGGACGCAGGCTGCAAAGGCATGGTTGGGGCTTCGTCGGAGCGGGCTGGATGCGGTGTTGAATCAGACATTATTAACTCCCTTCAATTTTCTTTTTGCCAGTCACAAAAACGTTGAAACGCGGCGCGCAATGTTAGATGCCTTTGAAACAACGTCAATGGGATTGATTTTCCCTGGCGGTTGACGTTGCGGCATCCTTCGCCGTTCAAGACGGCTGGTTCCCGAAGAAGTTTTCGACCCCTGGATTGGCGCCCACTGGAGGTATTGTACGCGCACCGGAAAACTGTCTGTGTCAAATTGACTGACCATGACAAACCAGGGCTTCGAACGGTGGGTGTCGTTGGATCTCCGGAAACTAATTCTCATACCTGAATTCTCCGTGGTGGCTTTCACGTTCATTACGTTTGTTTTTTCTGTTCTTTGAGCAGTGCGGGCACGTGATGGAAGTCCGCGGGACTGCCGGCCATCCGCGCAAGTCGTGATTCTGCGGGTTCCGCGAGCAGCCGGGTGATGGTCTGAAGCAGCTTCGGAAAATCGAGCGGCTTTTCCAGCAACGCTCCGACCCCCGCACCCAACGCGGTGAAGAGCTGGTTTGACCTGGCGGTGATGATGATCACAGCCAGCTTGGGGTTTTCCGCCGTGAGTCTTTCGAAGGTGTCCCAGCCGCTCTTTCCGGGCATGTTCAAATCCAACAGCACCAGATCAACCCTTGCGGCGGCAGCGATTTCGAGCGCGGCCATTCCATCAGCCGCCGTCCAAACCAAATAGTCTTCACCGGCCAGAACACGTGTCAGCATTTCACGCACGGAAGCATCGTCGTCCACGACCAAAATCCGGTTTTTTGCAGGTTTTACGCTTCCTCTCCGGCCCGCCTCATTGGGCGCTGGTGAACCGGCAGATTCCTTGGGACTTTTCATGGATTAGCTCCTTTGGTAGAACTTTTAACCGGCTGGCTCAAATAGTCGTGCCGAAAAGATGTCAATCAATCTGACGGTTGCATTGGTGCAAAAGCTCCGTCTCAGCCTGCAGCCAGTTTTCCAGATCATGGCCCGGCAAACTTCCGCGCGCTTCGTAGATTGCACGAGCGCGCGTTGCGATCTGTTCGTCGGTTGGCCTGGCCTGGGACTCCTTGAGAACCATGGATTTGGTTTGATGTCTGTTTTTTTGATTTTTCATGTTCTTGCTGTTGGTTGCGCTTGGGCGCGTTGTATTTGTTCTGTTGGTTTGGGCGTTCCGCCGGCGCCACAGCCCGGCGGTTTTACCTGCTTCGTTTCTGCCGCCGCCCAAAGTGATGTGGCCTCGACTGGCAGGGCAAGATGCCCCAACATTTCCCGCACCCCCGCCTCATCATCGGCCAACAAGATTTTTACTTTCATGATCGAACCTTCATCTGAATGGTTCCAGGGCCTTAGCGGGGACCATGCCAACGACGAATGCGACCGGCCAAACCTTCAATTGCACAACTTTTCGGCTCCTCAAGAGAGGGCGCGTGGATTTGACTGCAAAGCAAGTATGCTGGACTGCAAAGGTTCTTGGCTGTTGGCCGCAGTGAACCGGAACGGAGGTGAAAGCGAATCTGTGTTTCCCGTGGCAAACGAGGAATTCTCAGGAACCCCGCGCCTGAACCCGGCAATGGGCATGGGTTATGCATTCTGCGATCTCCCTGGATCAGGCGGCTGGTTCTTGTGGCCAGTCACGCCCACATCCGTTAAGTTTTTTATTCAGCTATGAAATTTGGAATCAGGTTCAGATTGGTGGCACTCGCGTTGATCGTGGCGCTGATGGGAGCGTTGATCCTGTTGGCGACCTTGAATTCGCAACGGCAGGCGGCGGAGTTGCGCGCGCGGTTCAGCCAGGTGGATTTCGAGAGCTTCAGGATCGCGGATCAATTCCGGGACTCGCTCCGCGAACTGAACAACACGATGCAGCGTTACGGAACAGAGCACGATCCGGTGGTCTGGAACGAATTCCTCGAAGCCAGCCACAAACTCGATGGCTGGATTGACGAACAGAAACCCAAGTTGATCACGCAACGCGAAAAGGATGCGCTGCAACAGATTGATGTCGCTTACGATGACTACATGCGGGTCGCCCGGGATTTGCAGGCAAAGCTTCAGTCGCTCGGCCAGCCGGGCGCCACGTTGGCCGACTTTAATCCGCTCCGCGCGGCATCGCAGCATCTCTTCGATCTGGGGCAGACTCTGGGCAAAGCCCACTATGATTCACGCCGGCAGATGCTCGCGCACGCGAATCAAACGCTCACGCAACTCCGCTGGCTGGTGCTCGGCTCGCTGGGTTTGTTGTTCGTGTTCGGCGTGGCGCTGGCCGGCATGGTTTACCGGGACATGATCGCTCCGCTGCGCGTCAAACTGGTGGAGAGCCAGTCCCTGATGGAGCGCCACGAGAAGCTGGCCTCCCTGGGGCTGCTCGCGGCCGGCGTGGCCCATGAAATCCGCAATCCCCTGACCGCCATCAAAGCCGCCTTGTTCATCCAGCAAAAAAACTTTCAACCCGGATCCCCGGAACACACCGACACCAAACTCGTGGAACGGGAAATCCTGCGACTGGAGCGGATTGTGAATGACTTTCTCCATTTCGCGCGGCCAACGGAACCGCAGTTTGCCACCATTCCGGCGGACCTGGTTTTGCTGGAAACGCAGCATTGCCTGGCGACGCAACTTGCCCAGGCCAACATTCGCCTCGTTTTGGAATCATCAGCGCCAATGCGAATCCGGGTGGACCCCGCGCAGATCCAACAGGTGTTGATCAATCTCGTGCAAAACGCCGCCGACAGCATCGCCCACGACGGCACAATCACGTTGCGCGCCCGGCGGGACCGGAAACCTCTTGCCAACGGCGAGACGGACGTCGTCATCCTTGAAGTCACGGACACCGGCAAAGGCATTTCCCCCGAAATCGAAAAGCGCTTGTTCGATCCGTTCTTCACCACGAAGGACACCGGCACGGGATTGGGGCTGTCCATCGCGGCGGGCATCGTTCAGAACCATGGCGGCGCGCTCCAGTATCAAACTCACGTGCATCATGGCACAACCTTTGGTATTGTGTTGCCTCAGGCAACTGAATGAACGCGGCCGCCAGAATTTTGCTGATCGAAGACGATTCCGGAATCACCGACACGCTGCAACGGGTGTTGGCCGCGGAAGGTCATGAGGTTGCCATCGAAAAGCGCGGCGATGACGGCCTGGCCCGCGCCATTAAAGACCCGTTCAATCTCGTCATCACCGATCTGAAGCTGCCGGGCCTGAACGGACTGGAACTCGTCCGTCAACTGCACGCGGCCAAGCCCCGTCTGCCCATCATTCTGGTCACCGCGTTTGGCACCACCGAAACCGCGATCGAAGCGATGAAGGTTGGCGCCTACGATTATCTGCTCAAGCCGTTCGACATTCCGCAATTGATCGAACTGGTCGGCAAAGCCGCCGACAGCAATCGCCGGATGTCCGAACCGGTCGGTTTGGGCGAAGCCAGCCCGAGCCGCGACGCGCTCGTTGGCCGGAGCCAGGCCATGCAGGAAATCTACAAGGAAATCGGCCGGGTTGCCTCCAAACCCGTCACCGTGCTGATTCGCGGTGAAACCGGCACGGGCAAGGAACTCATCGCCCGCGCCATTTACCAGCACAGTGGCCGCGCCAACGCGCCGTTCATCGCCATCAACTGCGCGGCAATTCCTGAAACCCTGCTGGAAAGCGAATTGTTCGGCCACGAACGCGGCGCGTTCACCGGCGCGGACGCGAAGCGGATTGGCCGCTTCGAGCAGGCGGATCACGGCACGATCTTTCTGGATGAGATCGGCGATCTGACCCCCGGCACGCAGGCAAAACTTCTCCGCGTGCTTCAGGAGAAAACCCTGCAACGGCTCGGCGGCAAGGAAACCATTGCGGTGGACGTCCGCATTGTCGCCGCCACCCACCGCGACCTAGAAACCGCCATCTGCGAGAAACAGTTTCGTGAAGACCTGTATTACCGCCTCAACGTCGTGGCGATCACACTGCCGCCATTACGCCACCGTCGTGAGGATATTCCCGACCTCGTCCGCTATTTTCTCGGCAAGCACGGGCCGGATCTTGGCAACGCGAATCCGTCCATTCATCCCGAAGCGGTGGAGTTCCTTCAGTCGCAATCCTGGCCGGGCAATGTGCGCGAGCTGGAAAATGTGATGCGCAAGGCCCTCCTCGCCGCGCAAGGTTATACCATCACCCTCGACCACGTCCGCGCCGCGCTGAACAAGAATAGTGGGGAGGCATATTCCGCGATGCGTCCCTTTGGCGAATACGTGGACGAATTACTCGCCGCCGCGTGCCGCGAGGAAACCACTGACATCCATGCGCGCGTGCTTGAAACTGCCGAACGCGAACTCTTTGCTCGCGCCATTCAGCAGGCCCGGGGCAATCAAGCCAAAGCCGCCCGGTGGCTCGGCATCTCCCGCATCACCATGAAGGCCAAACTCGTCCAGTTCGGCCTCCATCCCGGTCAGGAAAACGAACAAACTTCCTGATTTTTTTGTGAGAACACAAATGTAAAACGTCGCCGTAAATGTGCAGAAATGAGGTCTGGTTTCAAAACTGAAAAGTGCAGAGAAATAGCGCGCTCGCCAGCGGCGAGTTGTAAAATCCCCCCGGATTGATCCGGTTGGTAAATCAAATCTCGGTGCCGGCGCTCAGGCCGGAACCGAGAAAATCTCCCGGCGATCTGCCGGATTAACAGCCCGTGAAAGCCGGTTTAAAGGATCTTCAACAGGCGGCAAAACCGAGCCGGACTCTGTTTGGACATCCAGCTCGGCTGCCCGCCCGCGCCAGCCTTTCGGCTGATTCTCAAAAACACGTTGAAGCGCGGCATCCGAAGGCGAACGCCAATCCTGGATCGCAGCCTTCAGGTCTGAAAATTTTATCTCAGAGCGGCCGGCCCTGCTTGCAATCAAACGCGCGTCTTCGATTGCGTTGGTGATGGCCTGGAAAAATCCTTTCGACGCCAACGAGTACCCTAAACCGAGGCTGCAAAGAGCTACTGTCCTTGAAAAAAGGTTCGAGCGGAGTCATAAAGACACACCATTCCACCACTCGACGAGTTGTCGAGCAACACAGATTGCGAGCGTGTGGCCTTGCGGGCGCGGGCATGGCCCGCCCTGATTTAGTGGGTGGCTTGAAGATAATTCTGTCAAAAGCCGGTTGGGAAAAACCTGCGATGTTCAACGGAACTCAATGCCCTGTTGGGGCAGGCTCATGATAGGGTTTGCCGATCCGGTAAAACTCAAGCCGTTGCCGGTTTTCCTCGGCTGTTTTTTTAGACCCGGCATCGGTTGCGAGTTGCTCCGCCTTTTCCGCCGTGGTCACTGCTTCCGGAAAACGGCCGGCTTCGGCATAGGCGGCGGCCAGCGTTCCGATGAACGAGGGTTCGACATAATGAGTCAACTCACATGCGCGTTCGGCCAAACGGACCGCCTCAGCCCCATTGCGCAGCCCGGCATCGGGGCTGGTGGCCAGCACCCACGCCAGATTGTTTAACGCTTCGGAGAAATTCGGATTGCTCTGGATGGCCTTGCGATAGTTCTCGATCGCTTCATCAAACCGGCCCTTGGCGGCGAGGGTGGCCCCCAGATTGTCCAGCGCTTCGGAGAAATTCGGATTGATCTGTATGGCCTTGCGAAAGCTCTCGATCGCTTCATCGAACCGGCCCTGATGGAGGAGGGCTCCGCCCAGATTGTTCAGCACTTTGCAATCGTTCGGATTGAGCTGGATGGCCTTG
>PLAY01000101.1 GCA_003134375.1 Limisphaerales bacterium
TTGATTCAAAAACGCGCCGAAACGTTTCAAGCTGTAGTGAATCATTTCGGCCTAAAATGGCAGAACGACATGGAAATCATTTTTAACACTTGGAAAAAAGCTCGAAATCCTATTGTTCACGAAAAGATGCGAGCTGATACATCTGAAGATGAACTGAAAGGCGCAACAATTAATGAATCTCGAATTGCGGGCGCAATAAACATACTGTTGTTGAAACTGTTTGGATATTCAGGCTGGATGCGGTCTTCAACATTTGAAGACAAGTATCGAGAGGTCTAATTTTCCCTTTCATCCGCGAATCGTTTCCGCCGGGCGGATTGTTTGCCGGTCAGGAATGGCGCATCAAAAACCCCCGCTCGCCAGACCGTCACCGCACCGTTAGGTTTTCCCCATGAGAGCAGTGGAAAGTCTCAGCGAACGAGATGAATTACAGTTCCTCTACGAAGCTGCTGAAGCGATGTTCCTGAACATGGATGAACAGGAAACCACGCAGTTCGGCGCGTGAATTCTTCCATGTTACCTCAATAAGCAGCAACTGCGTCCCCTTAATTGATTACACCCCAAAAGATGCGCTGGCATGATTTCTGGTGTAATTTCCTCATAATATTTATGGAAACCCTTCGTTTTAGAAGCCGGGCGTGTTGCCAATGGTCGTGCTGGCTGGTGGCGGCCCTGGCACTTCAACTGATGGTGCGAGCCGATCAGATCATTTACGACGACGCGCTGGAAAACAGCTGGCAGAATTGGAGTTGGAGCACGACCGTGAATTTCAACAACACCGGCACCTATGTGCATTCAGGAGCCGCGTCCCTCAGCGCCACCATTACCAGTGGCTGGAGTGCCTTGTCGCTGTGGCACAGCGCGCAGGATTCCAGCGGTTTCACGAACCTGACGTTCTGGATCAACGGCGGTGCGAGTGGCGGACAGCAATTGCAAATCTATGCCGAGCTGGCCACCGGAGCCCAGCCGGCCATCAGTTTACCGACGCTGGCAGCAGGCACCTGGCAAAAAATCAGCCTTTCACTATCCGCCCTAGGGGTGGCCAACCAGCCGAATTTCATCCGTTTTTCGATTCAGGACCGAAGCGGGGCCGCTGAACCGACATTTTATGTGGACGACATTTCTCTGGTTACCAATGCGGTTGTGTCCGGCACCAACGCGCCGGTCTCCATTGCCATCAACGCAGCGTCAAATCGAATCTCGATCAGCCCGCTGATTTATGGCGTTGCTTTCGCCTCGTCGTCCAGCGTGTTGCAGGATTTGAACGCGCCCCTCCATCGCTCCGGTGGCAACGGAACAACCACTTACAACTGGCAGAATAACGCCTGGAACCATGCGGCGGACTGGTATTTTGAAAGCATTGCCGAAAGCAGCAGCGCTGCTGGTGGCGATGGCGATGATTTTATTCAGGAATCGAAAAGTGGCGGCGCGCAGGCGATGCTGACCATTCCCATCATCGGCTGGGTGGCGAAACTGGGGCCGAGTCGCGCGAGCCTGGCGAGCTATTCGGTCAGCAAATACGGCCCGCAAACGGGTTCCGATCCCTATTGGTCCGACGCCGGCAATGGCGTCTCACTGGCCACCGGACTCAACATTACCACCAACGATCCAACCGATGCGAACCTGACTGCCGACACAAACTTTCAGGCGGGTTGGGTGCAGCATTTGACGAATCAGTGGGGCACTGCGACCAATGGCGGGTTGTTGTATTACATCATGGACAACGAGTGGAGCCTCTGGGATTCAACGCATCGCGACGTGCATCCGGTCGGCGCGACGATGACCGAGGTCTTCACCGATTATTGCAATTACGCAACTATGGTCAAAGGCATTGACCCGAACGCACTGGTCGCCGGCCCGGAAGAATGGGGCTGGCCCGGCTATCTTTACAGCGGCTACGATCAACAATGGTCTGGTGTGAACGATGATTATACCCCGGCGGATTATCCCGATCGCAAGGCGCACGGCGGACAAGATTTCGGCCCTTGGTTTTTGAGTCAGGTTCAACAGCGCAGTCAAACGGCCGGCCAGCGGTTACTGGATATTTTTACACTTCATTGCTACCCGCAGGAAGGCAGCGTCAGCGGAAACGCGGTGGACTCAGCGACGGAGTTGTTGCGGAACCAATCAACCCGCGTGTTCTGGGACACCAATTACGTGGATCCCAGTTGGATCAACAGCGTCATCGCGCTCATTCCCCGGATGAGGAGTTGGGTGACGACCAATTATCCCGGCACGAAGATCGGCATCACTGAATACAACTGGGGCGCCGAACCCTACATCAACGGCGCGACCGCCCAGGCCGATATTCTTGGCATTTTTGGCCGGGAAGGACTTGATCTGGCCACGCGCTGGACGACGCCTGATCCGAGCACCCCCACTTACAAAGCGATGAAGATGTACCGCAACTATGATGGCAACAAATCTACCTTTGGTGACACGAGCATTCTTATGGTCGTGCCCAACCCCGACAACCTGTCCGCCTTTGGCGCCGTGCGAACCGGCGACGGGGCGATGACGCTCATGGTCATCAACAAGGACCTCAACAATTCGACGCCCATAACGGCAAACATCACCAACTTCAATGCCACCGGGACGGCCCAACGCTGGCAGCTAACCTCCACCAACGTCATTACTCAGCTTGCGAACATCACCCTCACGAACAAGGTTCTCAGCGATGTTCTTCCGGCTCAGAGCATCACGCTGTATGTTTTGCCTGCTGTGAACACTTTCAATTTGCAAGCCGGTCCCATGAACTCAACCAATCAACTGCCGCTTTGGCTTAATGGCCAAGCGGGGCTGGCTTATATTCTTCAATCTTCCACGGACCTTTTTAACTGGGTTGGCGTCAGCACCAACACGCTTTCCAGCAATTCCTTCCCCTATCTGGTCGCCACGACCAACTCGGCAAAAATGTTTTACCGCGGTCTTTATAAATCGCCGTAACGGAAATCAGCTCCGCAAATCCCATCGCCAGTTCTTTTGACGGGCCGTCCCGGATGTTCTATCGTCTGGTCATGCAGAGCATTCAGGCCAGGGCAGGAAGCAGCCCCGACAAAATTGGCGCGCGCCTGCCGCGTTGGAGCAACGCGAAGGTGGGTGACCCGATGGGCCTGGCCGAATTGACCAGCTACAAGTGGCTGGGTGGCGGCAGCGGGAAAATTAGAACCTGAGGCATGAAAATTTTTCAAAAAATTGTCTTCGTATTATGCGTCTGTGGATTTTACGAAAATAATACTTTTGCTTTGGCTGGGAAAAATGGTCCGAAAATCGGAGATGTTCCGCCGCCGCTAATTTTGAGTGAAACAATTCAAGGGCCGTCGCCAACTGAAATCCGTTGGGACAAGCTAAAGGGCAAAGTGGTGGTGCTGGAATTTTGGCAGACGGCTTGCGCGCCATGCCTTGAAGCCATTCCTCACCTGAATGAATTGGTGGAGCAATTCAGCAACCGGGTGGTTTTCATTTCGATTTCGGACGATAACGGAGATTATCTCAAAAAATTTCTGAAACGAAAACCGATCAGCAATTGGGTGGTTTTGGACGGACTTTTGAATCCAACCAGAACAGCGTTTGATGTGCATGGCATTCCTCATACGGTAATTGTGGATGCGTCGGGAAAAATCGCCGCCATCACCCATCCAGCCACACTTGAAGCAAAAAACCTGGAAGAAATTTTGGCGGGAAAACCGTGCAGCTTGCCACCGCCACAATTAAATTCGCCAGACGACGGAAATGTCGTTGCCATCACCAATCATGTCGTTGCTGTTACCAATCCGGCTCCAACTAATCTGGCTCCAACAGATGTTGAAATATCGATTAAAGGTCCATTGCCAAAGCCTGAAAGAGGCGCTTTTAATTTTCGCAACTGGCACAGGGCAGAGTATCCCGATTTCGAAGCGAAGAAAGCAGGTTTAGCAGATGTCATTCCGGAATTTTTCGACATCAGCCCGAAATTGGTTTTTACAAAAACCAAATTGCCAGAGGGACTTTATGATATTTCCGCCATTGCGCCACCGGATAAATTGCCGGAATTAAAACGGCAGTTTGCCGACAAACTCAAAGCGATTTTCGGCATTGAAATTCAAACAAAAAAACAAAACGTGAAAGTTTATGTCATGACTGTTTGTTCGACCAATGCTCCCGGCATCAAACAAGTTCAGCGCCGGGGCGGTGGCGGCCAAAGACCCGGCGGGTTTTATCTCAAGGGGACTAAAATGGATGGAATCGCTTCTTTCATGGAACTTTCCGTTGATAAACCAATCGTCAACGAAACGGGCCTGGCCGGTCTTTGGTCGGTGGATGTCAAATGGCAAATGGCAAAATCGGAATTAAACTCCGATTCAAATCCAGACCCCGACAAAGTCATCAAAGCGGTTCGGGAACAATTAGGTTTGGAACTGACTTCAACCAACCGGACGCTTGATGTTCTTGAAATTACAAGGACAACAAATTGATTTTTCAGTGAACTCACCTGTTGATAAGGCACGTTTCGTTCGTGACTCGCTCCCGCCGGGCGGTTTGTTCGCCGGGCTGGACTGGCGGATTTCGCCGGCACCGTTTCCGCTGGGTGAAAATCTGGCAAAGGAAATCGAATCGCTGGGCCGTGTGTTGCTGCAATTTTATCGGGCGGTCAATCTGCTTTACCGCAAAAGCATTGACGGCAAACAGCCGGAATGGGTCGCCCGCTGGCTCGATCTCGGCAAGCCGGCGGAACTCATCGCGCTCCAGCGTTCGGCCGCGTTCAAAAACGACGTGCCGCGTGTCATTCGTCCCGATTTGCTGCTGACAGAGCAGGGGATCAGCATTACGGAACTGGATTCCGTGCCCGGCGGCATCGGGCTGACGGCGTGGCTCAACCAGACATATTCCATTCTTTCGGAGGGCGGAGTTCCACGACGCCCAAATCAAGATGGGGGCTCGCAGAGCTCGCCCCTCCGAAATAACAATATCATTGGCGGTGCGGACGGGATGTTGCGCGGGTTTGAATCCATCTTCGGCGATGCGAAACAGGTTCACATCGTCGTTTCGGAGGAAGCGGCGACATATCGGCCGGAGATGAGTTGGTTGTGCGAACAACTTGGCTCCCGATTCACGGTTCACGATTCACGTTTCAACGATTTCGCTGACGGCGACGCGGTTTACCGTTTCTTCGAGCTGTTCGATCTGGCCAACGTGCCGAGTTCAAAGAAGATATTTGAACTGGCCGCCGAAAAACGCATCCGCCTCACACCGCCGCCCAAGCCGGTGTTCGAGGAGAAAATGCTTTTTGCGCTGTTGTGGAATCGCCACCTGCACGACTTCTGGCGGCAGGAACTCGGCGAAGGCTTCCTGGCACGTTTGAAAAAACTGGTTCCTTACACGTGGATCGTTGATCCCTCGCCGCTGCCACCGCAGGCGGTGATTCCCGAATTGAATCTGACGGACTGGCAGCAACTCAAAACCCTGTCGCAAAAGGAACGCGAGTTGATTTTGAAAGTGTCGGGCTTTTCCGAGCACGCGTGGGGCGCGCGCGGGGTTTTTCTCGGCAGCGATTTGTCGCACGAGGACTGGGCAAAGGCCGTGGACGACGCCATCCAAAAATTCGAACAATCGCCGCGCGTCCTCCAGCGTTATCACAAGCCCGCGCTGGTCGAGGCGCAGTGGTTCGACTTCGGGAAGAACATGGTGGTGCCGATGAAAGGCCGGGTTCGGCTGTGCCCGTATTATTTTGTTTCCGGCGAGGGCGACGCGGCGCGTTCGCAACTGGGCGGCGTGCTGGCCACGGTCAACCCGGCGGACAAGAAAATCATTCACGGCATGAGCGATGCCATTCTCGCACCGTGCACGGAGTAGGACAGGCGTCGCGCCTGTTTCTAAAATTCATAAACCCCGGTTTTTAGATGAAGAGCTGCGGCTGCGAATTTCCGCCAATCAGTGAGCGAGATTTGTAAAGATGGAGACAGGCGCGACGCCTGTCCTACTTGCCAAACCGCCGCGTATCGTAAATCGTAAGCACAAATGACTGACAAGCCGCTGCGCGCCACTGCCGTTGAAATCGTCCGCCATCTCCAATCCGCCGGTTTCAGCGCATTCTGGGTGGGCGGCTGCGTGCGGGATTTTTTGCTGGGACGCGAGCCGGGCGATTACGACATCGCCACGTCCGCGCGGCCCGAGGAAATCGAAAAACTGTTCAAACGCACCGTCGCCGTCGGCAAAAAATTCGGCGTGCTGGTTGTCCTGGAAGGCGGGCATCAATTCCAGGTGGCCACATATCGCGCCGAGGCGGATTACCGCGATGGCCGGCATCCGGAACAGGTCACGTTCGGCGACGCCCAAGCCGACGCGCAGCGCCGCGATTTTACCGTGAACGGACTTTTCTACGACCCGGTCACGGAAAAAATCCACGACTGGGTCGGCGGTGAAAAGGATTTGCGCGCGAAAATCATCCGCACCATTGGTGTGCCGGAGGAGCGTTTTGCCGAGGACCATTTGCGCCTGCTGCGGGCGGTGCGGTTTGCCGCGCAACTGGGTTTTGAAATCGAGCCGCAAACCCTGGCTGCGGTCAGGTCACTCGCGTCGAAAATCGAACTCATCAGCGCCGAGCGGATTCGCGACGAACTCATCAAGTTGTTCAGTCCGCCAATCCTGGGAGCGCCGGCGTCCCGCCGGCGAGTTCTTCCGCCACCAGATGCCAGCGAGACGCTGGCGCTCCCAGGTGCTGCGCGCGGGCTGGTTTTGCTGCTCAAAAGCGGATTGCTGCCCGGCGTTTTGCCCGAAGTCATCGCCACGCTGGCGTGCGAGCAATCGCCGGATTTTCATCCCGAAGGCACGGTGTTCGAGCACATCCGGCTGATGCTGGAGCAACTGCCACCCGGGGCGCATCCATCGCTGCCGTGGGCGGTGATTTTGCATGACATCGCCAAGCCGGCCACGGCCGAGCTTGATCCCGCCACGGGTAAAATCCATTTCTATGGCCACGAGAAGGTCGGCGCGGCGCTGGCGGAACGGATTTTGACACGGTTGCGCTTTCCCAGAAAACAAATCGAGGAAATTGTCGCGTGCGTACGGCAGCACATGCAGTTCAAGGACGTGAAACAGATGCGCAAGGCCACGCTGCGGCGATTGCTGATGCGCAAAACATTTCCGCTGGAACTCGAACTGCACCGGCTGGACTGCCTCGGCTCGCACGGCGACCTGGGCCATTACGAATATTTGGTGGCGCAGGCGGTGGAACTGGAGAAAAAGCCGGCAATCCGTCCGCCGTTGCTCACGGGCACGGATTTGATTGCGCTGGGCGTAAAACCCGGCCCGGCGCTGGGCGCGTTGCTGGCCGAGATCCGGGAAAAAGAGTTGCAGGACGAACTCAAAACGCCGCGCCAGGCGCGCGCGTGGGCGAAGAAACGGCTGTTGACGCATGGCTGACGAACCGATTGAACTGCCGATTGACGGCGTGCTGGATTTGCACACGTTCCAGCCGCGCGAGGTGAAGGACCTCGTGCCGGATTATCTGGCCGCGTGCCGGGAACGGGGCATTCTCCAGGTGCGCATCATTCACGGCAAGGGCATCGGCAACCTGCGGCGCACCGTCCACGCCATCCTGGCGAAACACCCGGACGTGGTGTCGTTCGCGCTGGACCATCCGCAGTTCGGTGGCTGGGGCGCCACCGTCGTCCAGTTGCGGAAGCTGTGAAACCGGTTTACAGGCGGGTGACGAACCGTTTTTCGTCTCCGGGTCGCGGAAAGATCAGGAGCTTTTTACCGTCGGGCAATGTGGCCAGTCCGACCGGTGTGTTCGGGAAAAGCGCCAGCAATTCGTCATCGGTCAGGGAGCGCGGTTGAGTGGAGGCAACGGGTATGACCGTTGGCAACGATGCCTGAACAGATGGTAGGTGCGATTTTTTCTGTTCCAGCGACAAAATGACCGCGGTCGCCACCAACGCCAGGGCCAGGCCACGCGTTGCCGCGCGCCAATGCCGCCGGCGGCGGAGAATTTGCCCGCCCGCGAGCAGGGTGGCATCACGGCAGCTTTCGTCGCCGAGCAAATCTTGAATCAATTGTTGCTTCTCAGGTTTCATGGGACAACCTCCGGGTCATCAGTGAACGCAGTTTGGCGCGCGCCCGTTCCAGACGGCCGGACACCGCCTTGGGGGTGGCGTTGAGCTGTCCGGCAATTTCCTGGTGGCTCAACCGGTCGAAATAAAACCATTCGATCAACTGCCGTTCCTCCGCGTCCATCGCCAGCAGTGCCGCGTCGAGACTCTCCTCCAGCACGGAATCGGGTTTGACTGCATCCGGCGGTTCCGGCAGGTCCGCCATGCCGACCATCGCCGGATCCCGTTGCCGCCAGGCCTTGGCGAGTTGTTGCCGGGCGACGCGCGCCAGCCAGTTCCACAAATGTTCTTCGCCGTCAACCCGGCGGAGTTTCGCCGCCGCGGTCACGAACACCGACTGCACCATGTCCTGCGCCAGCGACTCATCGCCGCGGCCCAGAACCAGCGCCAGGCGGAACAACCGCGGCTGATAGCGGTCGTATAATTGCCGGAACGCCGCTTCGTCCCCGCGCGCCACGGACGCCGCCAGCCGGCGCGCGTCGGCGTCGTCATCGGGCGTGGAAGTATTTGCGCTGGGTGACTCCACAATAAGGTGCGGCGTCTGCTCCCGGACCAGAAAGGACATGGACGTGGTCGCAATCGTCATTCGTTGATGGCCAATCTACTTTGAGCCGCTGCCACCGCCAACACCGGATTTCGGTTCATCGGTTTTCGGTTTGGATTCGGCAGCTTGGTGGCGTTCACGGTCCAGTTGCACCTTGACCCTCAAGGCGCCAAGGGTCTGTTGAACGAACGCAATTTGGTCGGGGGTGCCGCTGACGATGAGCAACTGCGCGTCTTTGTGGAATTGAACTCCGCCCGGCTCGTGGTAGGTCATATCCCAGATTTCTTCAACGGTTTTGACGATTTGTTCCATGGTCATGCCGCCGGATTTTGCGTCGCCGGTCAAATCGCCCACGAAATAGACCATTCGCTTTGGCTCCGGCACCGGCGGCGGCACGGGCAGACCGGTCGCCGGGTCAAAGATGGCCGGCGGCGGGTACTTGGGGCTTGGTTCTGCCAGTACCCGCAGCAATGCGGTGGGACGTTTGCCGTTCATCTTGAGTTCCCAGCGCAAAGGGGTCTGGTCATTTTCAAACATCAGATTCATGGCGTTAAAAACCTCGCTGGCGGTCACATTTTTCAATTGCAACCGGATCATGGTGGATTGCCAGGTTATGTCCACATTGACCGGCACCAACACGTCAAAGTAACCCTTGAAACGCTCGAGCAAATCGAGCACGACTCTGCTGAGCGGGATTTCATAATCAACATTCGTCAAAACGATGTCCGGATCCTTCCAATTCGGGTCTTTCCATTGAGGGGCGGGCTGGGGCTGAGGTGTCGCCAAACCGCCCCCGCTGCCGGGCAGAGGCATCGTGATGGGCAAACCGGTGTTGGGATCAACCGCGGGCGGAGCGCCCGGACCTTTCTGGGCCGGTGCCGCGCCCAGAGAGATGGTGAGGAAAAAGATGGCCGCCAGACTTTGCAGATGCAATTTGGATTTCATGGTTGGATGGGTTTAGAGCATATTAAATAATA
>PLAY01000120.1 GCA_003134375.1 Limisphaerales bacterium
ATTTACGGATAAGCTCTTAGTAAGAGCGGGACCTAAAAGCTCAAGGGGCCACCCCACAAAATAATACCATCCCCAACCGCCATTATTGCCTCCTGGAGAGAAATCGGGAGGTGGAGAATCTCCTGTGAGCCAGCCATCAACAAACAGCTTCATAGGAGAATTATGATAAGCAGGCGCTTGTTGCTCTTGCGATGATTTTAAGCTCGAACAGCCGACAAAAAAAATCAAGCAAGTTGCTACAAACAGCCAATTGACCATAAGTCGTTTCATTTACTAACGACTTAAACCTGAACTAGCCATACTCAAAAATCAAGGCAACAGACCGACGATTTCCTCCAAGCTCCAAACATGATTTGCAATGCCCGCCTCCATTGCTGGCGTCACGCGCAACGTCTGGTGAATCCGGCAAAAATTATAGTTCATGGCGTAAATCGCCATCATGTGCTTGTGGTTTTCAATCTTCTTTGAAAATGCGTTTGTTAGCCGCGTGAAGCGGCGGTTCGTCATGCGGAGCGTCAAATTCTGGCGTTCAACGTAGCTGGTGGAAATCAGATTGCGGTCTGGATTTCCGATGACCTTGCGACGGCGTGCCCCAATACAGATTTTCCATTTCATTTGGCGGGCACAAGGGTTAAAATGCAGATGTTGTATGACAAAACCGGTTTCGCAACGTTCCGCGCCGCCACGCCGGAAATTACTGCGCTCTTTCAAGGATTTGACGCCGTCGAAACATTTCAATCCGCGCACGTTTTTCCGCGAGCTGGTCTGGAAAGCGCTGCTCACGCCCCGGGTGGGTCAGCCGCGGCATCCGGTCTTCCCCAAGCTCTATCGCGGCCAGGTTGCGATTACCTGGATCGGCCACGCATCGTTTCTGATCCAGTTCACGGACCTGAACGTGTTGATAGACCCGAATTTTGCGAACTGGCTGTTTCTGTTGAAGCGGATCAAGCGTTCCGGCCTGAAAATCCAGGACCTGCCGCGGATTGATCTGGTGCTGCTCACGCACGCACATTTCGACCATTTTCACAAACCGACGCTGCGCCGGCTGCCGCAGCCGAAAATTGGTGTGATGCCGCGCGGCGTCGGCGATCTGGCGCAGCACCTCGGCTTCACGCGCATCATCGAACTGGATTGGTGGGAGAGTTTCGCGCAACGCGATTGGAAGGTGACCTTCACCCCGAGCCAGCATTGGGGCGCGCGCATGCTGCGCGACAAGCATCGCGGTTATGGCGGCTTCCTGCTCGAACATCAAGGCCGCAAAATTTACCACGCCGGTGACAGCGCCTATTTCGATGGCTTCAAGGAAATCGGCCGGCGGCTGGCGCCGGAAATCGCGTTGCTGCCAATCGGGGCGTATCATCCGGCATCATTCCGCCGCGTCCACATGGGCCCCGACGAGGCGGTGAAGGCGTTCCGGGATTTGCGCGCGCGCTGTCTGGTGCCGATGCACTACGGGACGTTCAAATTGTC
The DNA here is from genome assembly GCA_003134375.1 of Limisphaerales bacterium. Lineage (GTDB taxonomy): Bacteria > Verrucomicrobiota > Verrucomicrobiia > Limisphaerales > UBA11358 > UBA11358. The sequence continues at coordinate 1,471 of PLAY01000120.1, forward strand.
ATTCGAGGATCTCAACGAGCCGCCGCGGTGGCTGGTTGAGATTGCCATCAAGGAAAACCTCATGCACAAGGTGCGAATGCTTGACGAAGGCGTGCCGGAGGTGTTTTGATCTGGAACATTGCGCCGCCCAAATATGACCGACGACAACGGTAATGCCAACTCATCGCCCCTCGACGCGGTCCGGCGTTACGTGCCACTTGCGGTTTGGGCCATCGTCATTCTGGTCATTCTGTTCATTCCGCTCCGGGTCATCCAATATGGTTTTCTGCCGGGTGACGACGCATTGCGTCACGCGGCCAAGGCGGTGAGTGGCAAGCCGTGGCCGGACATTCTGGTGCTGGGGCCCGCTTTCAAGATAGATACCAACTTCGGCTGGCATTTGCTGCTGCGGCAAATTTATCTCCGGAACAAATGTGACCCCCCAAATGAGGCGCGCGACACCGAAAAGCTGGTCCTGTTTGCCATCGTGGCATTGTTTGCGCTGGTCAACTGGTCGGCGTTGGTGTGGTTAAAACGGCCGGAAGCCTGGTTGATTGCGTTATTGGCCGTGGCGCTCGGGTCAGATTTATGGATGCGATTTTCGGTCGGCCGGCCGTTCATCCTGACCATTGCCGGACTGCTGACCATTCTTTTTGCCTGGCACGCTCACGGTTCGTCTCCGCCCAAATGGTGGACGGTGTTGTGGCTGACGCCGCTGATCGCCCTTTGCACGTTCGTGCATGGAGTGTGGTATCTCTGGATGCTGCCGGTGGCGGCGTTTTTCCTCGCCGGACAATTTCGCTGGGGATTGATGCTGATTGTGGGATGGTTGGCGGGAGCATTCCTGGGGGCTTCACTCACCGGACATCCGTTGGCATCCCTTTACCAGGCGCTCGTAATGGCTTATCGGGCTTTTGGTATGCACATAACCCAACGCACGCTGGTCGGTGAATTTCAGCCATCGTCGGGTGATGTTTTGGGATTGGTCATCTTTGGCGGCCTGTTGATTCTGCGCCAACTGGCTGGCTTGAAGGCGCGACCGCTGACCTCCAATCCGGCATTCTGGTTGTTGTGTCTGGCATGGGTGCTCGGCTTCAAGGCGACCCGTTTTATGGAAGACTGGGGCTGGCCGGCGTTGATGGTGCTGATTGCCTGCGATTTGCAACTGCTCCTGCAGGCGCGATTCGCGGTGGATTCTTTCAAGCGTCTGGCCCTGACCGGTGGGCTGGCGGTGGTGGTTTATCTGGCCATCACCAATGATGGCGGCAGCCGCTGGACGTCCAATCTCGCCCAGCAGTATCTCACGCAGGACAATCCCGACCTCAATGGCTGGATGCCGGAAAAAGGCGGCATCCTTTATTCCTCGGACATGACGATTTTTTATCAGACCTTTTTCAAGAATCCCAATGCGGACTGGCGATATATTCTTGGCTTTGAGCCTGCCCTGATGCCGGATGAAGATTTTCAGGTGTTTCACAAAATCATGTGGAATTACGGCGATGCCAAAGCCTACGAACCGTGGGTGGAAAAAATGCGCCCGCAGGATCGCCTCGTCATCCGCGGCGGCCGGGGCAGCCTGCCGAGCAGTTCGCAATTGGAATGGGAGTATGGCGTCAGTGGCATCTGGATTGGCCGCTTGCCGCGCATCCCGCAAAGCGGGACGCCGCCGCCGACCATTCCCGCAGCGGCGACGCGCGACACTTCAACCAATTCGGTGAATTCAGCGAAGTGACAGCGCGTCGAACTTTCGCGCCAGAGCAAAATCCTTTTCCGTCAAACCACCGGCATCGTGCGTTGTGAGCGCGAGCGTCACTTTGTTCCAGCGGATGTCAATGTCCGGATGATGCCACGCTTGCTCGGCGAGTTTGGCAACCGCGTTGACAAATTTTATCGCGGCGGGGAAATCCTTGAACTGATATGTCCGCACAATCGTCGCGCCTTTCTTTTTCCAATCCGGCACGGTAGCGAGCGCGGTTTTGATTTTTTCTGTGCTCAATTTTTCCATGCTAACAGTTCGCACAGCTTGGGTTGACTGTCACGAAGGATTACGGATTGGGAAATGAAAGAAATTCGGCCCGGGGTTGTCCGTTGTCCGTTTCCGCCTTCTGCCTTCAATCTTTCCTAAACCGGACCTATTCGACCGGCGTGCGCCCGTCCCCGGGCGCAGCAACATCCAAAATTCACTGCGCGCGGAAATGCAGGCAGTCGTTGCTGTAGAAGATGGTTTCCCTTTTGGTGACCGGATACGGCGTCGCTGAATCTGTGAACGGAAGTGTTCCTGCGCCGCTGCGCCCGAAGACGGGCTCACTCCGGACTGTATGAATGGCTAAAACCATTCCTTGCGTCCGTCCACGTAAGTGCGCACAAACTCCTCATCGGACTTGCACAGGTAAATGATGCCTTCGATAAGGCCGATGAGGTGTGTCACCACCCCGGCAATGCCGCAGGTCAGGATCGTCACCAGCAGCATGATCAAACCGGCGCCAGTGTAGCCGAGGATGAATTTGTGAATGCCGAGCGAGCCAAGCAGAATCCCGCAAATGCCGGCCGGAATTTTGTTGGACGCCCGTGATGCGACGGTGGACGGAGGCGGCGCGATCGGCGGCGGAACCGCATTCAGTCCGGATGTAAATTCCGAAAACGAGCCCAGCGGCTTCCATTCCTGGGAACCTTCCATTTGAACCTGAGTTTGGGCGTTGACGCGGTTCTCGGCAATCCAGCGCCGCATTTCCTCCGCGCTTACCGGGCCGTATGGCCGTCCGTCCGTTCCGATGATTTTATACATAACGCGCCTTTCTGGTCTGGTTTCAGTTGCCGTCACAAATAATTCAGGACAATTTCGGCGGCTGGCCGGGCAAATCCGTCATCCGTGGCGGAATGGGTTTTGGTTCAACCGGCCCGTCCGCTTTTGCCTGACGCAACAAACTTATACTCGTGGCCAGCGACCACAGCCAGCTCGCGCCAAAACAGATTAGCCCCCACTTTCCCATCCAGCCGGATGCCTTGGGCGGAACCGGCTCTCCAAGTTGTTCCATGGTAACGCGGTGGAGCAAGGCAAACATCCAGATCATGATCAAAACAAACCCCGCCAGCGCCAGCAGCAACTGCCCGGTGCCGACAATAAATCGCCGCGCCATCAACGAGCCAAGGCCCGGAGTCGCAGCTTGATTCGTCAAAACGCACGTCCATGCTCGGGCGCGGCTTAACGGTCGGGTAGTCCGGACGGTCATGGTTCATCAACTGAATTGCGATTTTACTTCCGGCTTGTTCAAGACCACCAGCGCCCAGATGCCGAAGGGCAGCCCGAAAACACAGCAGGGTGAAATGCACGGCACCATGGCCACGATGCTGGCGGTGAGCGCAAACTGGTAATTCTGCAATTTCTGCATTTTGGAGGCGCCGATGAGAACAACGACGCCGACAATCCCGCCGATGATGTCCTGAACAATTCCCAGGCCGCCGCCCAGCGTGTTGAACAGTTTCTGCATCTGCGGATCGTACATTTGCTGCGGGCCGATATGAACTCCGTTCAACATCAAAATATTAAACACCAAACCCACCACCACCAGGACCAGTCCAACAATGGCTGTCACTTTAAGTCCGATGGCGGGGCCTTTGACCAGTTGCAAGGCCGCGTCTTGTCCCTCACTCGCACCCGCCACAGGCGCAGTCAACGGCGGCGGAGCGGAACCGGCGGCAAATACATCGGCGAATTCAGGAAACGCCGAGAGCGACCGCCATTCGGTGTCGTTTTCCTCCCTCGCCAGGGATTGGGCATTGAGCCGGCCATCGGCAATCCACCGGCGGATGTCGTCCGCTGTGACCGAGCTGTATGGTTTTTGATCGCCGCCAATGATGGTGTAGGTCGCCATAATTTTGTCCCGTGTTTGCCGATTTCTAGTTCATTGGACGCAAAGGTGCAAGCCGTTTCACTGCGGGGTGGTGGTACAGTTTGCAGTTTTCGGAGCGGGGAGCATTGCTCCGCAAGCTGTAAAACATTGGTTCGTGCGGAGCAATGCTCCGCGCTCCGGTCCGCCGCTGCAATTCTCATGTGTTCCGCACGAACAACTTTCCCGGCAGTTGCTTCACCACGCGCTTCATTTCCAGACCCAGTAAAGCCACGCTCACCGCCGAACTCGGCAAACTGCTGCGACGGATGACTTCGTCAATGCTCGATTCCTCGTTGTTCAACGCGTCATAGACGAGTTTTTCATTTTCGGACAGGGTGAGGGCCGGGAGAACACCGGTTACGCCCGGCGATGGCGGGCGGTTGCTCCCCGGAAACAAATACTCGAACTCGCTCAAAATGTCCTCCGCGCCCTCACACAGCTTCGCGCCCTTTTTGATCAGGTCGTGACAGCCCTTGCTGCGCGGTGAATCAATCCGTCCGGGCACGGCAAAAACCTGCCGGCCATATTCCGTCGCAAAATTCGACGTGATGAGCGCGCCGCTGTGCAGGTCCGCCTCCACGACCACCGTGCCGAGCGTCATGCCGGCAATGATGCGGTTGCGGATGGCGAAGGATTGTTTGTCACCGTTGCGGTTGAATGGATATTGCGTGATGACCGCGCCGGATTCGGCAATGCGCTCGAACAATTCCGCGTTCTCCGGCGGGAACACGATGTTCATGGAAGTGCCAGTTTACCGAACATGGGTTCCTGTGGTAGAATCCATCGCAGACGAAATGAAAACAGCCTATTCTTACGTGCGGTTTTCAACACCGCAGCAGGCGCTTGGCGATAGTTTACGCCGACAGGTGGCAGCCGCCGAACAGTTTTGTAAAGAAAACGGTTATGCACTTAATCGTTCGTTGACCTTACATGACAAGGGCATTCGTGCGTTCCGTGGCGAGAACATAGAAATTGGAAGGCTGGGCGTATTCCTTGGTTTGGTCAAGGCGGGCACCGTCAAACGCGGTAGTGCGTTGTGCGTTGAAAATTTAGACAGACTCAGCAGGGCTGAAATCACAGACGCACTTGGGGTTTTTCTGGATTTAATTCGTTCGGGAATTACGGTTATCACGCTCACCGATAAACGCATTTACAACCGCGAGTCAATCAACCGCAACCCCGGTGATTGCTAACTCTTTTAGTGCGACAACCTCGCTGTCCTCGACGCGAATCGCTCTATAAACCACTCCAAATCCGCCAGAGTTGATTTTTGTGTTTTTCCTGTATCTTGCCATGTACCGATTCTACCAGTGGGCAGCCCTTAGCCAAAACGCAAAAATTATGGACGAGCGTTATCGCGTTCCGCTTCGCCATCGCCGTCCACAAACCGATAATTTCAGCGTGTTCGTTCAGAAAAGAGGGGGGAGCCGATTGAGTGTCGGGACCACCAAAACCGTTGACGATGTTGACGGTTCAGACGGTCTGGGAATCGGGTGAGAATGGGTCTGGCCGTTCTTTGTCGTCTGTAGGGAATGTGTTCCGTCTGGAATCCCCAAATCATTGAAAACAAAGGGAAATCTCAATTGTTGCCAATTGTTTGTGGGACTGGGACAATGGTGTTGATGCCCGTGCCGAGCACGCAAACCGTCCTTCCTTTCGCCGCCAGTGCGCCCTGATGCGACGCCGTGTCAATGCCGCGCGCGCCGCCGCTCACGACCGTCACGCCCACGTAGGCCAGTTGATAGGCCAGCTTGCGCGCCGTCTCGATGCCGTAATGCGTCGTCATGCGCGAGCCGACCATCGCCACGGCGCTTTTGTCCTTCGCGGTCAGCGCACCTTTGACGTAAAGCGCCAGCGGCGGGTCGTAGATTTGACGGAGCGATTCGGGATAATTCTCGTCGGTTTGAATCAAAACGTGGCAGCCGAATTCCTGGATGCGTTTCAACTCACCAGCGAGGTCAACCGTTTTCTCCCAACCGGCAATCGCCGCAGCGGTTTCGTCGCCGATGTTGCGGACGCGCCGCAATTCGCCTGGGGAGGCTTGAAGAATCTTGGGCGCGTCGCCGAAATGTTCCAGCAGCAGCCGGGCGCGCACCGGCCCGACGTGCTCGATGAGATTAAGCGCGATGAACGCTTCCCTTGAGTCCATGCCGAATTAAAGAGTTTCAAGTTTCAGGTTTCAAGTTCCAAGTGGCGGGACATTTTTGCGGGAGGCAAATTTTTAGCGCCGTCAGGCGCGGCATATTTGTAGAAAACCCCACATGAACTGTTTTAGCTCCGTCAGGAGCGGTATATTTATAGAACCAGAAAAAATAAAAATTCAAAGCCCCGTCAGGGGCGGCATATCTGAATATGTCGCTCCTGCCGGAGCTTGGAATTTCTCTGGGCGCGTTTCTACAAATATGCCGCGCCTACGGCGCTGAAGAAAGATGCGTGGCGGCAGGAATTGTTTGGCGCTGGACACAAACTGGCGCCGGGAATAGGGTTTCAACGTGAAACGAGATAGGCTGCAAACCAAGCTGCCCAATAACTGTAGGCCACAAGCAGTATGAAACCGATGCTCATCGCGGTCATTTTGATATTGATTGGGATCCATTTCAAACTATGGCGTTCGCGGATTGTTTGCTGGAGCTTGTCCGTCATGTTCTTGGTTTTAGCGGCGGTCTGGTTATATGTTCTCAGAGAGCCGAATAAGGCCTTTACAGAAGCAGAGCGTCATGCCTTACAAGTCGCGGGAGTCGTTTCCGCAGTTTACTGCTGTTTTGTTTTTCATTTTGGCATTGCGGCCCAAGAAGCGGCGACACAACGATGTGGCTTAACCAGTTAGGCTACAAACTTCCTGCGCCTGTTTCCCAAGATTGATTGCGCGGCGGCTTCCTGCTATTGAATCTGTGTGCCTGATCCCAGTCTGTTGCTCCTCATTCCGGCTTACAACGAGGAACGCCGCATCGAACCGGTGCTGCGCGACTACGCGCAATTTTTTGAGGAAAATTATTCCGGCAAATTTCAGCTCGTTGTCGTGCTCAACGGCTGCACGGACGACACCCTCGGGGTGATTCGGCGGGTCGCGGCGGAATTCCCGGCGGTTTTTCGGGTGCTGGAATTCAAGGAGCCGATTGGCAAGGGCGGCGCGCTCATCGAAGGCCTCAAGCTCGCCGCCTTCGGCGATTTGATCGGTTACGTGGATGCCGACGGCGCGACGCCGCCGCGGGCGTTCCTGGATTTGGTCCGGCACATTGGCGACGCGGACTGCGTCGTCGGCTCGCGCTGGCTGCCGGATTCGGTCATTCATCAATCGCAGACCGGCAACCGGCGATTCGCCAGCCGGGTGTTTCACACCATCGTGCAACTGTTTTTCCGGTTAAACATCCACGACACGCAATGCGGGGCAAAAGTGATGAAGCGCGAAGTCGTGGAAAAAGTTCATCCCTTCCTGCGCATCGCCGACATGGCGTTCGACATCAACCTGCTCGTCGCCATCAAGCGCGCCGGTTATTGCATCCGCGAGGTGCCCACCGAATGGACGGATCAAGCCGGCTCAAAAGTCGTGCTGTTCCATTCCTCGCTGACGATGTTCCTGTCCGTGGTGCGCATCCGGCTGATTTACTGGCCGCGGGTTTACCGATTGCTTCGTCCGTTGCGTCCGCTGGAAGGCTGGGTTTACAGAAAATTGCGCGCGCCGCGGCCATTGCCGGGACCGGATTTGGAAAAACGAGGATAGAAAATGGAGAATCGGTTTTCTGACTCGCATTCCACCTTCTATCTTCCATTCTTCAGCTTCGCTTTTCCCTTCACGCCCCAGGTGAACCACGCACAGACGAGGAACAGCAGCAGATTGAACGCGCCCAGTGTTTGCAGCACCACCTCCAGCCGCCCCGGAAAATGGTTCAACATCACCGGCAATGTGAAACCGTAGGCCACCGCCAGCAACACCATCCACGGGACCACGCCAAAGCGTGACCGCGCCAGCAGGTCGTTCACCATCACATTCGCCAGCGCCAGCGGCACCATTGCACCCGCGTACCACGGCAGCAACGCCGTCGTTGCCGCCACATAGCTTGTTTTATAGACGATCTTCACCATCACCGGCCCGACCAGCCACAATCCCAGCACCCCGCCAATCGCCAGCACCGCCGTGCCCAGCACCACGAGGTTGAATAAATTGGTTTTTTCCGATTTCGCGGCGGCATGGACGATTTTCGGAAACATCACCGTTGCCAATGGCAGCACCAGCCACAGCAACGCCCGCGACAATGTCCCCGCCGCCACATACGGTGCCATCTCATCGCCGGTGAAGTACGCCATCGCAAACATCGTGTCCGAAGTGAACATGAACTGGCACGCGCCAAATCCGAACGTCAACGGCACCACCTGTTTCATCAGGCTTTGGCCGTCAAACCGTTCGGATGGCAGCGACCACAAATCCCGCGACCGCCAGATGACAATCATCGCTGAAAGCCCGACCCCGACCGCCGCGCCCGCCATCATGCCCGTGGCGCCAAAACCCAGCGACAGCACCAGAAACGCCGCAATTCCAAAACGTCCCGCGCTGCCGAGCATGGTTGCCCAGCCCAGCCAGAAAAAATCCTGCCGCCCCTGCACCACCCCCGAAAACATGGGCACCAACAAAGACACCAGCAGCAGCGACAGCATTGCCCACAAACCCGTCGCATTCGGCAGATGCCAGCCGGCCACGATTTGTTTTTGGAACATCAAAACCACCAGCGCGCCCAGCGCCCACACGATGAACGTCCACAACCATGCCAGCCGGATCATGCCCGCCAGTTGACGCTCGCGGCCCGTCGCCAGCGCCAGCGCCGATTGTTGGGCAAAAATCATCTGCAAAGGCATCGTCGGCATGCACGCGACCACCATCATCAGGGTTCCGAAGGCGGCATATTGTGATTCGGGAATGGACTTCGCCAAAAAATGCACACCCCACGTCAGCGCACCGCCCGCGATGGCCGCAACCATCAGCCAGCCGCTTTGTCGGAAAAACGCCGCGTGCTGCTTGTGGTCAACCGTCGGAATCGTTTCAGTCTTTGCCGTGGACATGAGCGTTGGACAATACGCTGTCGGTCCCGTTCAGGGAAGCGATTTCAGAAAGTTCAACAGCAGATTTTTGCCGCGCTCCAGCGAATCCAGCGAAATCCATTCGTCCGCCGTGTGCGCCTGCGCAATGTCGCCGGGACCGAACACCACGCTCGGAATGCCGCCCCGGGACAACACCGCTGCGTCACAGAAAAAATCGACGCCGGCTGGCCGCGCCTGGCCGACGCCCCGCAGGAACTGCCGGACCAACGGCAGCTTCGGGTTTGTTTCCAGCGGCAGGCACGGCGCGAGCTTCGTGCTGGAAATTTTCGCCGACAATCTTTTCGCGCGCAGCAACGCGGTAATTTCCCGCCGCACGCCGGCTTCCGTTTCGCCCGGTAGCGTGCGCCGGTCGATGGCGATGACGCAACGATCGGGCACGATGTTCGGCTGGGCGCCGCCGTGAATCGTGCCGACGTTCACCGTTGCCGTGCCCAGCAACGGATGTCGGTGGCGGCGCAATCGCGCTGCGTAATCCGTTTCGAGCAGGTCCACGATGCGCGCCATTTCGTGGACGGCGTTTTGGCCAAGCTGCGGCGTCGCGCCGTGCGCCGCCTTGCCGTGCGTTTCGAGTTGCAGCCACAAACTGCCCTTGTGTGCGGTGACAACCTGCAATCGCGTCGGCTCACCGACAATGGCCAAAGCCGTAGGACAGGCGTCCCGCCTGTCTCTGATTTTTTTGAAACATGGAGACAGGCTGGAAGCCTGTCCTACGAACGCACGGGAACCAGCCTGCGCGTTTTCCTCGTCCACCAGGCCGGCAAAAACAATTTCAGTTTCCTGCGGGCGCGATTTCGTGTTCGCCAGCTCGCAAAGCGCGGTGAGCATCGCGGCCACGGAACCTTTGGTGTCGCAGGCGCCGCGCCCGTACAGCCGGCCGTTTTCCCGGCGCGGAACAAATTGCGAATCGTCGCCGCCGACGGTATCGAGGTGCGGCGCGAGCAGGATGGTTTGGCGGATTTTGTTTCGCGGCAAAAGGCGGGCCATAACATTGGAACGTCCGGGCAAAACCTTCTGGAATTCGACCTCAAGTCCGGCGCGGGCAGCCACCGATGCCAGAAAATCTGCCATCCGTTTTTCGCCGACGAAAAGGTAGGGACGCGCGGCTCGCGCGTCCGGCGGAAGTTCCGCTTCCCATCGGACGGTTCGGCGAGCCGTCCCTACCAAGCTTTGCGGGGCGAAGGCGGGGTTCACGCTGGGCAGCGCGATGAGTTCGGCCAGGAGTTTTTCCGTGCGCGTCATGGCTTCAGAGTGGCACAGGCTTCCAGCCTGTGAAAAGTAATTACTCCACAGGCCGGAGGCCCGCGCCACTTTTCCACTTTCTTCTCGACGCGGGATTTTGGCTTTACGTTTCGGGAATCAGGACTATTTCTTTGGCAAAGTCATGGCTCCAGAATCCGCCAACGGTGGTCCTCACGACGAAGTGAAAACTGTAACCCTTCGCACTTTTGGCAACCATGAAGCCGCAGAACTGGCAGTGGCAAATCTTGAAGCTCACGGTATCGAATGTTGGGTTAAGGCCGATGATTGCGGTGGGATGTATCCAAATCTAACGACCGCAGGCGGTGTGCGTTTGCTCGTTCGCGCTTCGGACGCCGATGCCGCTGTTGCCTTGCTGAATGCCCAAGCCTCGCCCGCAGAAATAAATCAAATGGAAGCTGAAGCCGTTGCTTTTTCTCCACCAGAAACTATTCCACTGAAACAACTGTCCTGGGGTCAAATCCTGTTCGGCATCGTCATTGGTATAATTCTTTGTTTGGTTTGCCAATGGGCAAACAAGCTTGGAACGAAAACGCTTTATCATTACACCAAAGACGGCAAACGCGACGAAGCCTGGGTCTATCGCGATGGACATTTGGCCGAACATTTACAGGATCGAAACCTCGACGGAGTTTGGGACTATTGGGCTTACTATGAACATGGTTACGTTGTGCGTTCGGAATTAGACAATAATTTTGATGGAAAACCTGACGAAACCTGGACGTATTCAAATGGCGACTTAATTAGTATGGAAAAAGACACGGATTTCAATGGCGTCCCGGATGAATTTTGCACATACAAATACCATATACTTCAGCAAGCGGACATGAAACCCAACGGTTCAAAATTCACCACGACGCGTGAAATTTTTCAAAATGGCGTGCTGACTGAGATTTGGCGGGGCGGTGACAGCAACGGTCATTTCAAAGAAGTGGTGCGATACGATCCGTTCTTCAATCCGATCAGCACAAACACTGCTGTCGCGTTTCAATTGCTGTCACCCCCTTCCAAATAGCGTTACACGATCTCCACCGGACATTTCGGCAGCGCGTCGAGAAAGGCCTGGCCGTACTGCTTGGTAAGCACGCGATTGTCCAGCACGACGATGATGCCGGTGTCGGTTTTGGTTCGGATCAACCGGCCCACGCCCTGGCGGAATTTCAAAATTGCCTCCGGCAATGAAAATTCGCTGAAGGAATTGCCGCCGTGCGCCTCAATCGCCTCAATCCGCGCCTCGATGAGCGGATGGTCCGGCACGGCGAACGGCAGCCGGGTGATGATGACGTTGCTCAAGGCGTCGCCCGGCACATCCACGCCCTGCCAGAAGCTGTCCGTGCCGAACAGCACCGAGTCCACGTCGTCCTTGAATTTTTCCAACATCGTCGAGCGCGGCGTGCCCCTGCCCTGCACCAGACACGCAACGCCGAGCTTGTTAAAAAACGGCTCCATCCGTTCGGCGACCTCCTGCATGAGCTTGTAATTGGTGAACAGCACAAACGCCTTGCCGTGCGTCTGCTTCACAAAATGGGCAATCCAATGTTCGAGCGCATCGGCGTAACCGGCTTCGCGCGGGTCGGGCATTTTGCTGGCGACAAACAATTTCATCTGCCGCTCGTAATCAAACGGCGTGCCGACCTGGAGTTGCGTGGCGGATTCCGCGCCGACACGTTTGGCGAAGTAGGTGAGTGCATCGCGTCGTCGTAGGACAGGCGTCGCGCCTGTCTCTAACTTTTTCTTTTCAGATGGAGACAGGCGCGACGCCTGTCCTACGGTGGCCAAAGTGGCGCTGGTCATGATGATGCTGGTGTCACTCTGGAACAAACGCCGGCGCAAAAAATCCGCCACGTCAATCGGCGCGGCGTTCAACGCGAGATTTTTATGCGCCTTGCCGCTGCGCTCGACCCAGTAAACGTGCTCCGGCGCGCTTTGTTCGAGGAACGCCTTCACCTCGTCGCGCAATTCGGCCAGGCGCCGGTTGCATTCCACCAGTTCCTGCCCAATGTCCTTGTCCTCGCTCAATTTGATCAGGTCGCCCACGGCCTCGCGCAGGCGCTGAATCGGCAGTGTGACGTTGTCCTTAACCAGTTCCGCGCGGCGGATGCGGAGCTCGGTCCACGCGCGCCGGCGTCCGCCGCTTTCGCCGCCGCCGAAACTGTCACGTTTGGCATTTTGCTGGATTTCCTCGCACGCGGCCTCGACGTTCTCAAAAAACTTGTCGGCTTCACTCAAAATGTCCGCCACGAGTTTCACCGCGGCACCCTTGCGCAGCGTGGCCAACAGGCCCTTTTCCGTGCGCGGATTCCACAGCCGGTTCAGCGCGTAATGCACCTGCCCGCTCGACACGCTCAGGCCGATGTGCCGCGACGCCACACGTTCCATCTGATGCGCCTCGTCGAAAATCACGAAATCATTTTTGAAAAGGATGCCGCCCTTGATGTCCTCATCCACACCACCGAGCAGCGTGAAAAATAGCGTGTGGTTCAACACCAGCACGTCCGACGACAGAATGCGGTTGCGCGCCCGCTGGAAGAAACAAACGCCGTGGTCCTTGGCGAAATTGGACGGATGCCCGCAGATTTTCGGCGAGCACAACCCGCGCTCGGAACAAACCTGCGCCCATACTTTCATGTCCGGCTCAATATCGAAGTCCGACAGACTGCCATCCGTGGTTTCCTTCGACCATTCGTAGATGCGCTGAAGTTCCTCGGCCTCGGACGACGTGAACAAATTGCCGGACTGCTGCATCGCCTTTTGAAGGCGGCGCGTGCAGAGATAATTCGCGCGGCCCTTGAGCATGGTGAAATTGAATTTCACCGGCAAAATCTGCGCGAGCATCGGCAGATCTTTTTCCGTGAGCTGTTCCTGCAAATTGATGGTATGCGTGGAAACGACGGCCTTCTTTTTCCGCGCCACGGCGAACAAGATCGCCGGAATCAAATAGGCCAGCGATTTGCCGACACCCGTGCCGGCCTCGACCGCGAGGTGTTCGCCGTTTTGCAATGCCCGCGCCACCGCCACGGCCATTTCCTGCTGCTGCGGGCGAAACTCGAAATTCTTCGCCTTCGACAAAATGCCGGTCGGCGAGAAAATTTCTTCGACTTGGGAAACCAAATCTGTGCCGGATGGCTGATGTTCAATAACGGAAATCATTATATTTTACATACTCAAAACGAAAGCCACTGTTTCATGCCAGATTTACGAGGTCATTTTGAGGATTTTCTCCGCCGGGATTCCCTTAGTCCATGTGTTCGATAATTCATTGTATCGGTGCAATGATATCAAGGACTCAAGCCGTTTCATTCGATGTTGATATTCCTCATAAACCTGCGAGCCTTCAATCAGAACCGGGGCAAAAGACCATCCGACCAATCCATGACGCGAAACGGCTTCGACTACACGCTTGTTGACAAGCCAACCAGCGCCGTGAATCGAACTCAAAGGATCAGACGTGCGACAAAGATCAGTTTCGATGACCGCAGACGCATTAGCCGGCAAACACAGAAACCCTTTTTGCATAAATCGAGTCCGCTTGTTGGGATCACGTTGCTTCACTCTATCGGCATCCCATACCGTGGCTGCTTTCAAACAGGGCGGGCCAAAATAATCACTAAGCAGATGTGCGCAGGAACTGTTGCCGCTTTTACCACCCGCCCCCAGCACCAGCCCCAACCGAAAGCCGGAAAATTCCTCCGCCGCAAACACAGACTGAACTTTCCGGCCGATGAGATACTCATCTGTCCAGTCCGTTGGATTCACAATCTCGCTTGGCTTCACTTTGTAGCGAAATATCATTTTAGGTGGTAATCGAATGGATGCCCATCCATCTTTATCAATCAAAGATTGTTCGTTGAACGATTTGAAGTTAATTCGGTCGTCGGTTTCAGGGACACGCCAGATTTTGCCGGCGCGTGCTTCAAAAAGCTTTACCTCTCCCCATTCTAAAGCGTCGAGTTGGCATTCCGTTGCAACAAAAAGACAGGCTGGGACAATGATTGAGCCGAAAATGGGCTTTGGTTCGTAGTCCGCGCTATACTCGAACAGCAGGTCACACATTGCATCAGTGTCGGAAAACTTGACGCGCGACATAGTTCCCTTGGGAAACTGCATCGCAAGTATTCGATGTTTGCGAAGCATCTCTTCGAGTCCGCGCGCTGCGGTAATATGAAGTGTGATTTTCACAGTAAAGATCCTAAAAAATCTGTGCAAAACTGTACAAGTGCGGGTTCATCGCAATAAACATTCCATCAATTTCTCTCGACTGTATTTCAACGACCGAAATCATTTCGTCAAAGCGGCCGGCTGCCAAGAACCACCTTCAATGCCGCCGTTTTGCCGGGCGGCAGCGAAATTTTGTTCTGCTTCAAGTTGCCGGATTCCACGCAAACCATTTGCCGGTGTTCCGCCGGGTCGAAGTCGTCCGGCAATTTCTGCGTTGTCCACGGATTCCAGATGACGGTGAATTGGGAATTGAATTTCTCCACGCGAATGATCCGCGCGAGATTTTCATCGCGGATTTCCACCGTGCCGGTCGCGTCGGGATAGACGCGGTTCGTTTCTTTCGTGATGCGCAACACGGCGTCGTTTTCCACCTTGCGCGCGCCGGCGGCACCGGCGGCGAAGTCATTAAACGGCGCCCCCTGCAAGCCGGTGATGGAAACTCGGTTGATGTCGCCAACCTGGAAATAGGTGTGCAGACAGTTCTCAATCTCCAGGCGCTGGTCCGCCGATTCGTTTGCAGTCACCAGCTCCATCGTGAGCCGGTCGGAAATGGTGACGACAAATTCCGTGTGGAGCGCCGACCATTCGGGCCTCGCGCCATCTTTGGGCAGGCGCTGACGAATCGTCACCGTGCCGTCCTGGCCGGCGGAAGTCTCAACCAGTTCCCACGACCGGATGCGAACGAAGCCATGCGCGGGTTCTCCTTCGCGCTGGCCGAACCACGGAAGACAGATGGGCACCCCGCCGCGGATCGCCTTGCCCGCAGCAAACCGGCTGAGCCGGCTCATGAACAGCAGTGGCGGTTCGCCATTTTTCTGGAAACCGGTGACGTGCGCGCCGTGCAGATAAATTTCCGCGGTGCTGCGGCCGGTGGTGATGTTGATTTTGGGCAGGCCGCCGCTGCCGTGGGCGAACGTGACCCGGCCTGGGATTTCAAATTTGCCGGGCCGCCCGGGAAAGATGGTGTTTTCCATAAAACGCGGAATGTTTTAGCATGGGCGGCTGGAAGGCACAGGTTTTTTGTCGGGCTCCGAAGCGCCCGATTACCGAAAAAATGAGCGCGCCCCGACTGGAACGCGCTCAAATCGGCCGTTGCCCGGCAACGCAATTACGGCTTCATTGGCTGCCCTGCGGCGTTTCCGTTGTCTGCGGTCTTCCCACCAGCGCAATCCGGTTCGCCACATTGACCCCGTTGATTTCGTCATAGCTGAAAACCAGTTTGTCATTCGGCTTCAGGTCGGCCAGTCGTCCGTTGATTCTACCATCAATCACTATGGCGCAATTGTCACCCAGATTGAATTTTTTTGTGTCGAACATCGACTTGGCCTTGACCGTTTTCGTATCGAGATCAATCGCTATCAGCGAGCCGGTGTACGTCTCGCTGGTCTGGGCAATTTTCCGCGCGGTCGGCTTGTCGTTCGGTGTTTCGTAAGTCACCGTGACGTAATTGCCGGTTTGAACGTCCGTCAGCGAACCCGGCTTGTCCCCGCGGAGCACCACCTTGCAGTCGCCCGCGATTAGGAACGTCTTGTCCCTGCCGCGCGTGTGCAATGTGATTGTGCGTTGGGCCAGGTCACAGGCCTTCACCGTGCCCTCGTAACACATCGGTTCCTGTGTGACGCGGTCAGCCACGAGCACGTTGTGCGCCTCTTGATAAACGACCTCGACCCGCTGGCCCGGATGCAAATCGCCGATCACGCCCGCGCCTTTGTCCACAACAGTGTAGGCGCAGTTCCCGCCGAGGTTGAACGTCTTGCTCGTAAAAAAACCTTCCAAGACAAGCGTATGTTCCTTCGTGTCAACGGACACGACCGTGCTGGTGTAGGATTTGTGCGGGATGGCGTTCGTTTCCGTGTCATCTGCCGACGTTGTAAATGCGCCCGCGATCGTCAGGAACGACACGCAAACCGCCGTCCAGGTGCGTAATGCTTTTGTTTTCATAATAATCATTGGAGGAATCTAACCGACATCGCGTTCAACCTCCACAACAAATCCTACCCGCCAAACAAAGCCAGCGGCGGCGGCGGAGCGGGTTGTCTGAGTGGGTCGCGCGGCTGGCGGGCGCGCCCGAACTGGTGACTGCGGGAGTGGATTTGTCCCCGGAAAGAGCCCCGAAGAAAAATGGCAGCGAGCCTTGCAAAAATTCTTTCCGCGAATTTGTCAGGACCCGCCTCGCGGTAATGGTGGCGCCGGCTGGTTCGTATCGGTCATTGCCGGTGAATTGGTGGTTTGAGTCGCTCCCGCTGCCGCAGCCTTTTTGGCAGCTTCGGCATCGATTTTGGCCTGCGCGGCGGCAGCTTCCTCGGCCGCCTCTTCCTGGGCCCGTTTATCCCGGTAAGCCTTCTCATCCGCAATCATCTGTTCCCGCAGTTGCACCATCGCCCGTTTCTGCTCCAAATCAAATTTGGCGGCTTTCTCGGGATCGTACCCATAATGCCGCTGCCAATTGTCAGGAAGCAGGTCGAACGGGACTCGATCCATCCCCAGCCCGCCGCCGTTGGGAACGTAGCTGATCGTTAATCCCGCCGGATCCACCCTTTCAATGCGGAACTCATGATAAGTCGTCCCCAATTTCGTTATCAGCATGTCCAATTCAATTTCGTTTGTCGCCTCCGACGGAGACACCGGCTGATTGGTTTGGGCCAGGGCCGGCCCCATCCAACCCACCAATAAACCAATGATCAAAATGGTTGCTTTCATATTTGTTCAGTGAAAGGCAAGCTGCCCGTTTGCCTCGATTCAGCCCTGATGTCTTAACAGGATATTTTCCACCCAACCAGCCTTTTTCTTCAGTGCCCGAACAAATCCATCGGTGGCGGCGGGGCGAGTTGCTTGAGCTTGTCGCAGACCTGCCGGAGGCTCGATCAATCCACGTCGGTCCGGAACGGCGAGGCGGGCAGGCTGGTCCGGCTGAACAGATTTCCCTCCGGCACGTTGGCCCAGCCGTATCTGACGGCCACCGGACGGGAGACGGCATCCGAGGTAACCACGATTGTCTGGCCGCGGATTTCAGCCTGCGCCGGATGGAAGACCTTGTCCGCGCCGGCAATGGTGAAACCCTTGAGCGGGCCGTCCTTGGCCACCAGTCCGCCGCCGGGATGCGTGAAACGCAACACAGCTTCTGATCCTTCGATCTTCATGGATTTGAAAACCGGGCCGGAGTATTCGAGTTTTTCTCCATACGCGATCGCCCGCGCCGCCAACGCCAGGCGCGCGCCCATGGGCTGTTTGTGCGGGGGATGAATGTCATTGGCATCGCCGCAATCAATCGTCACCGCCATGGCTGTATTTGTCGTATTCTGCCACGATAGTAATTGCGCCTCGCGGATCTCCGGGCTGTTGCCGCGGTAAGGCGCAATCTGCACGAACAGGAACGGAAAATCGCCTTCGTCCCAGGCGTGCCGCCAGTCGGCAATCATCGTGGGAAATAGCGTTCGATATTGCCGCTCGCGGCCCACGTTGGACTCGCCTTGATACCAGATGACGCCGCGAATCGCGTACGGCAGGAGCGGCGCGATCATGCCGTTGTAAAGCACGGAGGGCGCGTTGGGGCTTTGGCTGTAATCGGTCGGCGGCCAGCCCACGTCGGCCAGCGAAACGCCTTGTCTGCACAGCCACGCGCCGGTGAGCGAAATGGAATTCGTCTTTCCGCCAGCGTTGATGACGAGCTGCATCGGGTCGTTGCCGCCATAAAGGCCGCCGTACGAGCCCAGATCGAGCACGCGCACCGCAATGACATTGGCGCCGCGTTTCAGCACGCCGGCGGGCACGCGATAAATGCGCGGCAGGTTATAGCCGATCGTCGCGCCCACCAGCTGGCCGTTGACCCAGGTCGTGTCGTTGTCATCCACCGCGCCCAGATGCAGTTCCGCGTCGGAGCCATTCCAGTCTTCAGGCAAATCCACGGTCCGGCGAAACCAGAATGTGCCGTCGAAATCGGGATACCCGGCGTTCTCCCAATAGGTTGGCAGTGTCATCGTCTTCCAAGAAGCGGTTTCAAGGCCGGGATCGCTCCAAGGCTGGCTGGCGGCGGAGCCCGGATCCTTCGCGCGATACCATTCATCCTGCCGGGCTTGGGTTTCACGCCGCGCCTGGACTGGATCGGCGGCCAGGCGTTTGATCTTTGCCAGCGGTTCCGCAAAATCCGGCAATGTGCGCAACGCCGCTTCGCTCGTCCACGCCTCCGCCGGCGTGCCGCCCCAGGAACTGTGAATCAGCCCGATGGGCACATGACGCGCCTGATGGAGATCGCGTCCAAAGAAATAACCGATGGCGGTGAAATTCGTGACGGTTGCGGGCGAGCACACCGTCCAACTTCCCTTTACCGTTTGTGCCGGGGTAAAAGCCTTGGTTTGGGTTACTTCGAAATGCCGGATCTCCGGATAATTTGCCGCAGCAACTTCCTGTTTCCAATCCGTGATCGGCTGCTGGCCAGCGCGCAGTCCGAGCTGCCGTTCCATGTTCGATTGCCCACTGCAAAGCCAGACTTCGCCGGCGAGGATGTTGGTGAGGATAATCTTGTTTTTGCCGGTAATGGTGAGGATACGCGGCTGGCCGGCCTTGAGCGGTGAAAGATGCACCAGCCATTTACCCTCGGCGGACGCAGTCGTGGAAACCGTTTGCCCGGCAAACTCGACGGTGACGCGTTCGCCCGGGTCGGCTGTGCCCCAGATGGGCGCCTTGATGCCTTGTTGCAGAACTGCATTGTCGGTGAAAAGCGGGTTGGGGATGACATCGGCGTGCATTCGCGAATTCATGCATGCCAGCGCCAGCAGCAGCAGGATGATCTGTTTCATTTGAGGTGAACGGGAGAATAATGGGTGCGGAACCGTCAGCAAAGGAAATGTGCGACATCACCACGCTCAAAAGTCATCCAAACAAATCCATTTGCGGCGGCGGGGCGAGTTGCTTGAGCTTGTCGCGATCCTGCTGGCGACGGGGAGATTGCCGCACGGTGCCCTCCGGCGTCAGTTCGGATTCTTCGAGGTTGCCAAGAATCTCCTTTGCGCGTTCCAACACCTCCTTCGGCACGCCCGCCAGCCGCGCGACATGGATGCCGTAACTCTTGTCGGTGCCGCCTTCGACGATTTTACGCAGGAACACTATCTGGTCGCGCCACTCGCGCACCGCAACGTTGAAGTTCTTCAGCCGCGGCAGGCGTAGCGCCAGTTCGGTCAGCTCATGGTAATGGGTTGCAAACAGCGTCTTTGCGCCGACCTGGTTGTGCAAATGCTCGACGATGCTCCACGCAAGGCTCAGGCCGTCGAATGTGCTCGTGCCGCGCCCGATTTCGTCGAGCACGATGAGGCTGCGCGGTGTGGCGTTGTTCAGGATGTTTGCGGTCTCAGTCATTTCGACCATGAAGGTTGACTGCCCGCGCGTGAGATCGTCGCTTGCGCCGATGCGGGTGAAGATGCGGTCCACCAGATCAATCCGCGCTTCCGCGGCCGGCACGAACGAACCGGTGTGCGCCAGCAGCGTGAGCAGCGCCACCTGCCGGATGTAAGTGCTTTTGCCCGCCATGTTCGGTCCGGTGATGAGCGCAATTTGGGGGAGAGTGGCACAGGCCTCCCGGCCTGTGTCTCCTTCCACATTCACAGGCTGGAAGCCTGTGCCACAAAGCCCCGCATCGTTCGGCACGAAACGCTCGTCGGCGAGGTTCTGTTCCAAGACGGGATGCCGTCCGTCACGAATTTGCAGCACCCCTTCGTCAGCAACGACCGGACGGCAATAGTTGTGCAAGCGCGCCGTCTCCGCAAAGGAAGCCAGCACGTCGAGTTGCGCCAGCGCGGCGGCGGTCCGCTGGATTTTTGGCAATTGACCGAGCACCTCCTCGCGCACGCGTTGGAACAGCTCATATTCCAGCTTTACGCTGCGTTCCTCCGCACCGAGGATTTTGCCTTCCATCTCCTTGAGTTCGGGCGTGATGTAGCGTTCGCCGTTGGCGACGGTCTGCTTGCGGATGTAATGCGGCGGGACCTTGTCGAGATTCGATTTTGTGACCTCGATGTAATAGCCGAACACGGAATTGAACCGGACTTTCAGCGAGGTAATGCCGGTGCGTTCGATCTCCTGCTGCTGGAGTTTCGCAATCCAGTCCTTGCCGCCACGCGTGGCGTCGCGAAGTTCGTCGAGCGCCGTATCGAAGCCGTCGCGGATCATGCCACCTTCTTTGACCGGCAACGGCGGGTCTTCCACGATGGCGCGCGAAATCAACTCCACGAGGTCGGGCGCTTCGGTGAGCTGTGATTCGAGATCCCCCAGGAGTGGAACAGGCCTCTGGCCTGTTTTGCCTTCTGAAATTTGCAATTTGTCAGAACCCCGGCTGGAGGCCTGTGCCACGTTGGATGGCAAAGCCGTGGCACAGGTCTCTGACCTGTGTTCTTCTTGAACAGATTGAACCAGCTCTCCCTTTGCCTCACACAGGCCGGAGGCCTGTGCCACACTTTGCAAAACCCCCTTCACCGCCGGTATTTGCTCCAACGCCATGCGCAGGGCGATGAGGTCGCGCGCGTTGCCGCTGCCGCTGCTCAACCGGCCCAGGGTGCGTTCCAGATCGCGCACCTGGGAAAGCTGCGCGCGGAAATTGTCCAGCGCGGCGGAATTCCCGATGAATGTCTGCACCGCTTCCTGCCGGCGGCGAATCGGTTCAACGGCGGCGAGCGGTTGCGAAAGCCAGTTGCGCAGCATCCGCGCGCCCATCGGTGTGACGGTGCGGTTGATCACGCCGTAAAGCGATGCGTTGCGCGGCGCATCGTGGTGGAGCGGCTCGAGGATTTCCAAATGCCGCAGTGTCGTGTAATCGAGCGCCAGGTAGTCGTTCCGGCGATAAAATGACAGCCGCGTAAGATGCTTCACGTCGCGACGCAGGTGTTGCGTGAGATAATGCAGCGCCGCGCCCGCCGCGCCGATGGCGGCGGTGCGGTCCTTCAACCCGAAACCGTCGAGCGACGCGACCTTGAAATGGTCGCGCACGGTGTAAAGCGCGGTTTCCGGCGCGAACGTCCAGTCGTCATAACCATTGAGGATCCAGCCCTGCCCCGTAGCCGCGCTTGTGAAAGCGCGCTGACCGTCGGGCGGAGAGGTTTGCGCCGACTCATCCCGCTTTGCGGGACGGCTACCAAGCAGTTCGCGCACCGCCGCCGACTCCCCCGGATAAATGATTTCCGCCGGGCGCAGCCGTTCCAGTTCGGTCAGCAATGCGGAATCGTTTTCCAACTCCGTGGTCATGAAATCGCCCGTGGTCAAATCCACCAGCGCGAGGCCGAAGGTTTTTCCCAGCGGGTAAATCGCGGCGAGGAAGTTGTTGCGTTCGGCCACGAGCATCCGCTCGTCGAAATGCGTGCCGGGCGACAGGATTTGGGTGACCTCGCGTTTGACAAGCTTGCCGGGCTGGGCGTCTTCCAGTTGATCGCAAATGGCGACTTTCCGTCCGGCCCTGAGCAACCGGCCGATGTAGGCATTCGCAGCATGATGCGGCAAACCGCACATCGGCACGCCGTTGCGCGCGGTAAGGGCGAGGTTGAGGAGCTGCGCGCCCGCCTGCGCGTCCTCGAAAAACATCTCGTAAAAATCACCAAGCCGGAACAGCAACAGCGCGTCCTTGGGCAGTTCGCCCTTGATGCGGCGATACTGCGTCATCATGGGGGTCAGTTGGGCTTCGGCGGCCATCGGCGGGAAAGTTAGGCGGAAAATTTCACAAGGTCGAAGCGAAATTACTCACAAGCCCGACTCAACTTGCGGCGCGGTCGAGCCGCAGGAGTTCGGCGCTGTAGCCTTTGCGAAAATTGGGATACTTGAACTGATAGCCCAGTTCCATTTTCAGCCGGCGATTCGACACGCGTTTGTTCGTCACGCCGCGTTTGCGGTTTTCATCGGGGTTTTCCCGCGGCGCGCCAGAGCTCGCCAGCGCGACGGCGGACGGCTCGGACGGCGGAAGCGGCTTGTCCAGTGACTGGGCCAGCCACTGGAAAAAGTGCAACTGGCTCACCGGTTCATCATCCGCCGCGTTGTAAATCTCGCCAGGACGCCCGCTCTTCAGCGCCGCGATGATGCAGCCGATCAAATCGTCGCGGTGAATCATGTTCAGGAACCGCGAACCGTCGCCTGCCATCCGCGCCTCGTTTTTCAAAAATTGCTTGAACCAATGGCCGCGATCCGGCCCGTAAATGCCGGCCACACGTAAAATCACCGCCGGGAATTTTTTCTCCCGCGCCGCCGCCAGCAGCAGTTTTTCCGTTTCCACGAGAATCTTCGCCGTTTCCACGAGCGGTTCGGTGGGGCTGGATTCCTTGACCTGCGAACCATCCGTCTGGCCATAGACGCTCGTGCTGCTGGTATAAACAAATCTCTTCGGCGGGTTGGGGCCAAGCCATTCGATCAGGTTGCGCGTGCCCTGGAGATAAACCTGCCGGTAATCGTCCACGCCGCCACCGGCGGCAACGCAATTAACGACCCAATCAAACTCGCGCGGCAGCCTGGCCAGCGCTCCCAGTTGGGTCACGTCGCCGAAGAGCGGCCGTATGCCGGCGGCTTTCAATTCGTTTTCCGCCAACGCACTTCGGCGCAGACCGGAAACTTCGTGACCGAGCCGGATTAGTTCCACTCCGAGCGGCAAACCGACAAAGCCGCAACCAACAATCAAAACGCGCATGATATTTTTATTTACGATATGCGATTTACGATTTACGCGCTGCTCTAAATTTTTCAGACCGCGTAAATCGAATATCGTAAATCGTAAATGGCATCAGTCCATCACCGCAGCGAAGCGAAGGCCGCGGGTGCTGACGCGGAGCAGTTTGAAGCCGAACTCTTCCATCACCACTTCGTAAATCAGAACACCGGTCAGGATCACGTCGGCGCGCAACTTGGGCAGGCCGGTGATTTCCTTGCGTTCAGCCAGCGGCAGACTCCAGAGCTGTTTCCGGCGCGCTTTCACCTGCTCCAGGCTGAGGCGCGTGGCCTCCAGACGTTCACGGTCATAGCGGTCGAGCTTCGCTTCGATGCGCGCGAGGATGCTTGACGTGCCGCCGGTGCCGACGAGCTGAATCCCGGCGGACTGGGAATCAGTTTCGTGCCGCAGGTCGGGCCTTCGCCCCGCCGACCCAGGCTGCGCCGGAGGCTCCGCCGAGGCGAGAGCGGCTTCGTCCGCGAAGGCGGGTTCGAGTTTGGGGCGGACTTCACTTTGCAGGAAATTTTTCAGCCAGTCACGGCAGGCGGTGAATTCACCACGCGTCGGCGGGTCGCTGTGCGGAAATTTTTCCAGCAATCGCACCGCACCGAACTGGAAACTGTGCGCGAAATGCGTGCATTCGCCCCGGCCAAGAATGAATTGCGTGCTGCCGCCGCCGACGTCCAGCAACAGCAGCGGTGCATTCGCCAATTCCATGTCGGTGGTCACACCTTGAAACGCCAACCCGGCTTCCTGCCCGCCGGAAATGATTTCAACCTTGAGGCCGGACGCACGCTGAATGGCGGAGGTCAATTCGTCGGCGTTCACTGCGTCGCGCGCGGCGCTGGTGGCGATGGCGCGGATGGTGGCAACCTTGTGCTCGCGCGCGGTCTTGGCGAATTCCGCCACCGCCTCGGCGGTGCGTGCGATGGCATCGGGCTGGAGTTGTCGCGTTTCATAAAAACCCTTGCCGAGGCGCGTCTGGCGGCTTTCCTCATGCACCGGCTGCACGTTGCGTCCGGCCACGTCGGCCACCAACAACTTGATGGAGTTGGTGCCGACATCAATGACAGCGCGGCGAACGGGTCCCATGGGCCATCAGACTACGAAGCGCGATTGGGGAACCCCAAGCGAAAAAGTGTTACATTTCTGTGCGGCGTTGCGCTGAATCCGGCGGCGTGTGTATTTTTCCGCCATGAACCTTTACCTTTTGCGGCATGGCATCGCGGTGGAACCCGGCACGCCGGGTTTTGAGAAGGATTCCGAGCGTCCGCTCACACCCAAAGGCCAGCACCAGCTTCGGCAAATCGCCGCCGCGATGAAGAAGATGGATTTGCGGTTCGACCTGATTCTTTCCAGTCCGTTTCTGCGGGCGAAACAAACCGCTGAAATCATCGCCGACTCTTCGCCGCTGAAAAACAACTCGCGTCTTCGGATGCGCTGGCGCCCGACGGCAACCCGAAGGCGCTGATCCGGCAATTGACTGAATTGAAACCCCTCCCGGAAAACATTTTGCTCGTTGGCCATGAACCTTATTTGAGCCAACTGATCGCGCTGCTAACGGCGGGAGAAACGGGCGTGGCAATTGAATTGAAGAAGGGCGGCCTGGGCAAACTGGAGGCGGATTCCCTGCTTTATGGCCGCTGCGCGAAACTGGTGTGGCGGCTCACCCCGCGACAGATGGAATTGATGACGTGAGGCTGTCAGCCGACGCGAAACGAGATTTTTTTAATTTTATCCAACCCGAAACTGTATTGCAAACGCTTCAGAATTTCGTCGGCGTGATAGCGAATAATGTCATATTTCCATGTGTCGTTATCAACATTCACGAATAGAGTGCCTTTTTTATTTAATCCGGTAGGCTGCGCATGCGCCGTGATGTTCGGATCAATGAGCAAGTTCCAAACCTTGACGATTTCGATGTCGGCGCGGCGTGAATCCATTTTCAAATCCGCCAAAACATTTGAAACGATTTTCCCCGCAGCACGGGCGCGCACGGCTCGCGCGGTTTCGAGCGGGGTGAGGTCCACACCGCGCCATTGCGCAAGCACGCGGCGGCGGGTGGATATTTTCCCCGAACCCGGCGGCGGCATGTATTTGGGCGGCGGCATGAAGCTGGGAAATTTTCAACTGAATACGTTGGGAAAGCAAGGTGGTAAAATTTTTGCGCTTGCCGACATTGGCTTTGTGATGCAAAGTTAATGACATGGAATCAAACTGGGCGGCTGAACAACTTCAAACCATTCGCACCCTGATGGAACGCTCCGCAGTCTATCGCCGGGCGCTTGCACCCATCATGCTCTTTGTCGGCTTTGCGGGCGTATTGACAGCGGCAGTCGGTTTAATTTTTCGTTTTAATTCGCCAAAGGCCTTTAGCGGACTTTGGCTTGCGGCCGCAGTGGTGGCGATTATTGGCACGCTTCTTATCGCGCGAAAACAGGCATTCAAAGATAGAGAATCTTTTTGGTCTCCACCCACACGTCGGGTTGCTCAAGCTATGCTGCTTCCACTTGCAGCGGGATGTCTCGCAGGTGTGGTCGGATTATTTAGACTGGGTAGCACTGAATTCTCGTTTGTAATTATGATTGCTTGGATGGTGCTATATGGTTGTGCGCTCTATTCGGCTGGATTTTTCATGCAACGCGGCCTTCGCCTATTCGGGTGTGGATTTGTTCTGATAGGCTTTGGATTATTATTTACTGAGATACTTGGCTGCGATCTCATATCCTTTGTGGGATTGCATATATTGATGGGTTTCTTTTTCGGTGTATTTCATCTGGCTTACGGCGCGTATTTGTATCTGACCGAAAAAGGAAAGAATGCGGCGTGAACCCGGAACCGTATCTACAGCTCGACCGCGTGATCCACGAGAAGGGCCGGCTGGCGATCATGTCCATGCTTGCCGCCTCGCCGGAACTGTCGTTTACCGAGCTGCGCGACGCGCTCGGCATGACGGACGGCAACCTCACCACCCACATCCGTTCCCTCCAGGAAACAGGTTATGTCTCCGTTGCCAAGTCCTATCAGAACCGCCGTCCGCTCACGACCTGTTCGCTCACGGCGCCCGGCCGGAAAGCCTTCCGGGAATACGTCAACCTGCTTGAGCAGATCGTCCAGCAAAACCGGCCCAAATGAAATTTCTTTGAACAAATTCAATCCGCCCCGGTCTTTTACTTTGTGATACAAAGTAAAATCATTGATCAACACATAAAACCTATGAATGACATCGTCAACAACAGCATTCGCTATTGGGAGCCGCGCCGGGTCGCTTTCAATGCCGTCCTCGCCCTGGTGGTCGCCGGCTCGTTCTTCCTGCACCAATCGTCCCCCGCCGCACTGACCTGGCAGCCGGTGATAGGCTTGCTGCTCGCAGCCGTGCTGGCGAATGTGCTGTACTGCGCCGCCTACGCGGCCGATCTCCTGGTCCAACTTTCCGATTATCAGGCGGCCTGGCGACGTCATCGGGGGTTGCTTTGGGTGGCGGGAACAGCGTTTGCCGCCGGAATTTTTCTGCTGCATGAATGAGGATTTTATGACTCGTGACCCAGCCCCCGGCATCCTACGCGTGTGTCTTATTACGGAGGAAAAATGAGAATCATCCGGGCCGAACATCTGGGAATGTGCTTTGGCGTGCGCGAGGCCATCACTCTGGCGCTCAGGCAGGCCGAGTCCGAGCCGCTCACCGTTCTGGGCGACCTCGTCCACAATGAGACCGTGCTGGCGGAATTGCGCGCGCAGAGCATTCGTGTGGCACAACAGCCCGCCGACGTGGGCACGCGAACAGTGATGGTCACGGCCCACGGCGCGTCGGAACGCGCGCTGAGTGAAACGCGCGGACGCAGTCTGAACGTGATTGAAGCCACCTGCCCGCTTGTGCATGCGGCACATCGCGCGGTGACGCGGCTGGTGCGCGAAGGTTTTCATCCAGTCATCATCGGCAAGCGCGACCACGTCGAGGTGCGCGGCATGACCGGGGACCTTGATGCCTTCGACGTGGTGCTGGATGAGGAAGACGTGGCGAAACTTTGCGAGCGGCCTCGATTTGGCGTCGTTGCCCAGACCACCCAGCCGATTGACAAGGTCCGTCATCTTGTCCGGTTGATGCGTGATCGCTTTCCCCGGTCGGAAGTGTGTTTCATTGACACCGTCTGCCAGCCGACGAAACAGCGGCAGAACGCGGCCCTTGAACTCGCGCAGAAATGCGACGTGGTCATCGTCATCGGTGGCGCGCACAGCAACAACACGCACGAACTCGTCAAAACCTGTTCCCGTTTTTGCCTGCGCGTGCATCACGTGCAGACGGCCGCGGATTTGCGCGATGACTGGTTTTGCGCGGACGACGGCGTGGGAATTACGGCCGGAACCTCGACGCCAGATTCCGTCATCGTTGCCGTCGAAAATGCCATTACCACTCTGGCCGTGAATAAAGGAGAATTTTCACGGGCAATTGGCCGCTAAACCAAAACTGAAAGGAAAAAATGAAAACTCCATGGTTCAAACGACTGGGCTGGTTGTATCTCCCCATTTCACTGCCGGGCGGCATCGTCACATTGGCGGCGCTGGCATTTTGCGCTCAAGTGTTTTTTGCGATTGACCGGAAATCGCATTCGGCCAGCGACACGCTTTACGGCGTCTTTCCGTTTTTCGCCTGTGCCTTCCTGCTGTTGGATTGGCTGGCCGGAAGGACCAGCAACCAGTCGGATTAAGCCCAAGGCTGGTGTTCATGAACGAAACAATTTCCACCCCATCGGAATCCATCATGCCCACCGGTATTAGGATGGCCGGCGCCAGGAAAAGCATCCTGCTGATTACACCGGAGAACCCGGAGATCAACCGGGTTCGGCGGAGACAGTTCAACAATTTCACCCAGATCACCATGCCTTATCTGGCGGGATTCATTGACGAAGCGTGGTATCAAATCGAGTTGGTGGATGAATACAACCAGCGCATTCCTTATGAACGTCCGGCCGATGTCGTGGCGATCACGGTCAACACGCCCAACGCCGCACACTGTTACCGGATGGCGGCGCGCTTCCGGGCCGGTGGCGCCAGGGTGGTCATGGGCGGACCGCACGCCACGCTCCGACCGGATGAAGCGGCACAGCACTGCGACCACCTGGTGGTGGGCGAGGCGGAGGAAACCTGGCCGCAATTTCTTGACGAGTTCCATCGCGGTTGCGCCCGGCCGCGCTACACTTGCGACCGCACGCCCTCTCTGCGTGGCCTGCCGATCCCTCGACGCGACTTGATCCGGCATCGCCACTTCACGAAGGGGGCGGTGTTCGCCACGCGCGGATGTCCCTACCGCTGCAGTTACTGCAACCTCAAACAGATTTATCGCGGCGGATTCCGCACCCGCCCCGTGCCTGAGGTGATTACGGACATCCAAAGCATGGGAAACCGGTATTTCGTTTTCTGGGATGACAATTTTTTTGGCGACGTGGACTACGCCGCCCGGCTCATGACCGCGCTCAAGCGGCTGCGGCGGCGTTGGGCGGCGCAAGTGAGCATCGATCGCTGCACCGATGAACGGTTGCTGCGACTGGCCCGCGAGTCCGGCTGTGTCTATTTGTTCATCGGATTGGAGTCGTTTTCCCAGGAAGGTCTGGCCAGCGTCAACAAGAGGTTCAATCACGTGGCACGCTATCCGGAAACCATCCGGCTCATTCACCAACACGGCATTTGTGTGCAGGCGGGTGTGATGTTTGGCTTTGACGCCGACAGCCAGGAAGTCTTCGCCCAGACGCTGCGGGCTTGTGAGTCCATGGGAATTGATGGTGTTACCGTGAGCGTGCTGACGCCGCTGCCGGGCACCCGGCTTTTTGACGAGATGAAATCGGATGGCCGGCTGACCAGCAATGATTGGGACTGCTTCAATGGCAAGACGCGCGTGGCGTTCAAGCCGAAGCAGATGACCTCGCAAGAGTTGTTCTCTGGATACATGTGGTTCCGCCAGCAATTCTTTTCCTTCCGATCCATGTTCCGGCGGATGGCGGTATCGCGAACGAATCTTGTTCACAATCTCCTTGTGAATCTGGGGTACAAATGGTCACTGTAGGCATCAAGATGAAGGCGCCCGAACCCCGCCTTGAGACTGCTTGCCAGTTGATATTTTCATGAAATCGCGAATGAAACGAATCTTTGCCGGCCTGGCGGCCTTGGTGATCGCTGCGGTCATCTGGCTACCGTGTCTGCATCTTGTTTTCACCCGCCCCCTGTCGGACTTCCGCCAAAATCAAGGCCTCTCGCCCAAGGCGCGCCAGCTCGCACTCGTGTCCAGCTAATTG